>JANTHJ010000023.1 GCA_024762475.1 Chromatiales bacterium
TTGTAGGCAGCATACACCTGGGTGCGCTTGCTGAACTTGTGACCCAGGGCGAGGCCGAAGGTGCTCACGTCAGGCGAACCATCGGTGTCGTTGTTGCCATACTCGGCCAGCACGTAGTTGTTCCCAAAGGCAGCCTTCGCAGAGAGGGCCCAGATGGACATGTCGGTGCCGGAGACGCCACCCTTGTCGCTGGTGCTCTGGTAGTTACCGCCGACGGTGAAGTCGCTGAAGGTGTAGCTCGCGCCCAGCTGCCAGGTCTTCTCGTCGTCCAGACCAGTCACGGTGCTGTTGAGGGCATCGTTCAGATCACCGGTCAGCACCTCGTAGCCAACGCTGGCCTTCAGACCGCCACCGGCATACATCAGACCGAGAGAATAGGCGTCGGTCAGGCCATCGGCCGGGTTGTCAGTAGCTGCCGGCGGATTGTTGGTGGTGCCACCCTCGCCCGGGACGATCGCAACCGCGGCGGTGAAGCCGGAGAAGTTCGGCGAGATGTAGGCAATGGCGTTGTCGACACGGCGCTCATAGAAGCCGTTGTCGTTCATGTCGACGATGGAGCCGTCCAGGTGGTCGGTGCCAGCCGCATAGAAGGCCACCTTGGCCGGGGTGTCGTGACGACCGACCAGCACGGTACCGAAGCCGCCAGACAGGCCGACGTAGGCATTACGCGCGGAACCGAAAGTGCCGCCAGCGCTGCCGCCATCGGTGATGTTGACGGTGGTCTCGTACTTGAAGATCGCCTTCAAGCCGCCGCCCAGGTCCTCAGAGCCCTTCACGCCCAGGCGCGAGTTGGTGCTCTCGGCGGTGTAGTTGTCACGACTGCCATCATCGTTCGAGGCGACGAAGACGTGTGCCTTACCGTACAGGGTGGTGTCGGCAGCGACAGCGGCCGGTGCGGCCACAACGGCTGCAATAGCAGCTGCAATAAGCTTCTTGTTCATATCAGAACTCCCGCAAATGTTGATTGAATGAATTTGCAGGTTGGATATTAGTGTGACTCGCGACACATTGCAAGGGTGTTTTGCAAAAAAAATACGCTCAGCGCCTTCATGTAGCATTTTTACAACACTTTTTGATTCATCCACTTAGCGCTTGTTTCTGAGAAACCACCAAGCTAGCGTCCCTGGAAAACCCTGAGCCATTGGGGCAAAAACCCGAACCAAGCCAAAATCGAGCCCTCAAAATGAGCGTCCGAGGCAGTGAGGAATCGCATTCATCCCTTCCCCTTTCGCCCGCCACAGGACCGCGGAGCAACGGCCGAGCGGTAGTGCCAAACAACAAAAGCCCCGCGAGCGGGGCTTTCTCAATGACGACCAATGCCGCCAGTCGGTCGGGGCTGAAGCCCCTCCTACACCTTCCCCGAGGAAGGAGTGCAGGCCCGACAGGTATCAGCGCTTGGAGTATTGCGGGCGCTTGCGCGCCTTGTGCAGGCCGACCTTCTTGCGCTCGACCATGCGGGCGTCGCGGGTCAGCAGACCGGCCTCGCGCAGCGGGCCACGCAGGGACTCGTCGTACTCGAGCAGCGCACGGGCGATGCCGTGACGGATGGCGCCGGCCTGGCCGGTATTGCCACCGCCCTTCACCGTGACCTGGACATCCAGCTTGTCGATATTCTCGGTGAGGGCGAGGGGCTGGCGCACCACCATGCGCGCCGTTTCACGACCGAAGAACTTGTCGAGGGCGCGGCCGTTGACGGTAATATTGCCGTTGCCCGGTGCCAGGAAGACGCGGGCGGAGGAGGTCTTGCGACGACCGGTTCCGTAATTCGCTTGCAGTGCCATAACGTTCTCTCTCAGATGTCCAGCGGCTTGGGCTGCTGGGCCTGGTGGGTGTGCTCGGGGCCGGCATAGATGCGCAGCTTCTTCATCATCGCCCGACCGAGCGGGGTGCGCGGCAGCATGCCGCGAACGGCGGTCTGCAGCACACGCTCGGGCGCCTTCTGCAGCTGCTTCTCCAGGCTGATGGACTTGAGGTTGCCGATGTAACCGGTGTGATGATGGTACATCTTGTCCTTCATCTTGTTGCCGGTGACACGGATCTTCTCCGCATTGACCACGACGATATAGTCGCCGGTGTCGACATGCGGGGTGAAGATCGGCTTGTGCTTGCCTTTCAGACGACGCGCGATCTCGGAGGCGAGACGCCCCAGGGTCTTGCCCTCGGCGTCCACGACATACCAGTCGCGGCGGACTTCTGCGGGTTTGGCGCTGACCGTGGTGTTCATTTTTTCCTGCTCCAACAGGGCCCTTATCAGGCGGACAAAAGCGGTTTCTCGTGGCATCACGAAAGGGCGCGAATGTTACCGGCGCCAGGGGCGGTTTGCAAGCAAAAAAAACGCGTGGCGGAGGACGCCACGCGAAGTACAACCACCAAAGGAGGATGGAGGAGTACTGATTCGATGAATCAGTCGATAAGAAGTTTAGAATATAGCCGCTTCCTGTCAAGCGCGACGAAAAATCCGTCCGTCGCGCCGGCCCGACAGCATTCGCCAACGAAGGATCAGACGGCGGGGCGGTCGATCAACAGGCGCTCGACCTTCTCGCCCGAGCGCAGGTGCTTCTCGATGATCTCGTCCAGGTCGGCCTGGTCCACATAGGTGTACCAGGTCTCATCCGGGTAGATGACGATCACTGGCCCCTGCTCACAGCGGTCCAGGCACCCGGCGGTATTGATACGCACCCGACCGGCCCCGTGGAGACCCAGTTCCTTGCAGCGTTTCTTTACATAGTCGCGCGCGGCCTGGGCACCGCAGTCGCCACAGCTCTGGCGGCCGTCGGTGCGCTGATTGGTGCAGAAGAACACATGGTGCTGGTAATAGCTCATGGGTTTATCAGGTGGTCGTATTCAGAGTGACTCCCAATCCAAATCCATAGCAGGCCATCCTCAACCTCGACCGCAAGCCCCCGATAATGGGCACCGACACGGACTGAGCGATACCGGCCAAGCTTCTTGAAATGGAGCGAGGGATGTCTGGGATTGGCTTTCAACAACTGGTAGTTCCGATCAGCTAGGCGCTTGACGGGATCGGGCAATGTCTCATATCCAGACCAGAACGAAGGGCTCGCGTAATGATTCACAACTTCGTCGACTTTCCCGCTTCGTGATCCGCGATCGCCTGGCTGGCGATTGCCTCCAGCTTGCCGCCCTCGACGTCGGCCTCGAGCTGCCTGTCCCAGACCTCTGCGTCAAACCGCTCATACCAGACACGGAATTCTTCAAGCTCCTTCGGTGACAATGCCGCCAGGTCCTTTTCGATTTCTTCCACTTTGCGGGCCATATCCAATTTCCTGTTCCAATATCGGTATTGCGGGCATTATACCGTCATGCATTCTCTGACAGATCATCAGACGGCGCTGGCCGAAGCGGACCATTGCGTCAAGTGCGGCCTGTGCCTGCCGTATTGCCCCACCTACGGCCTGTATGCGGACGAGGGCGAGTCGCCCCGCGGGCGTATCGCACTGGCCGAGGCGCTGCTGCGCGGGCAGCTGGCACCCGACGATGCCCTGGAAGGGCACCTCGACCGGTGCCTGCTGTGCCGCGCCTGCGAGGTGCACTGCCCATCCGGGGTGCGCTATACCGCCATTCTGGACAGCGCACGGGCGCGATTACGGGAATCAGGAGGGGGGACGACGATATCTGCACCCGACAGCCCCCTCATGACGATGGCCGCCCGGCTCGCGCGGACCCTGCACCTGCCGGGATTGCGCGGCCGCCTGGCGCGGGCCCTGCCTGTCGAAGACAAGGCGCCGGCCCCTGGAAGCTACCCGCCCGCCGGCCCACCACGGGGGCGCATCGGGCTATTGCTCGGCTGCGTGACCCGAACCCAGCAGCCGGGCGCCCTGCAGGCGGCCATCAGGCTGCTCAATGCGCTCGGTTACGAGGTGGTCATTCCCGACGCCCAGGAATGCTGCGGCGCCCTGGCGGCACACCAGGGCGATCCGGATACGGCACAGCGACAGGTCGAGGCCAACCGATCGGCCTTTGCCGGCCTGGATGGCATGGTCTCGCTGGCCAGCGGCTGTTCCCTGCACCTGGCCGAGAACCTGCCGGAGCGTTCGCCCGAGGACATCACCCCCTTTCTGGCCAGGGGGCTGCAGGCGCATCCCCTGGCATTTAGCCGCCCACAAGGCCCGATGGCCCTGCACGTCCCCTGCACCCTGGCCAACGGCCTAGGGGCCACGAACCCGCTGCTGGAGCTGCTCGGCCATCTGCCCGAGACCGAGATTCACACACTGGGGCAGCCCGGCGGCTGTTGTGGCGCCGCCGGCACCCACCTGCTGACCCAACGTGAGCAGGCAGTACGCCTGCGCCAGCCGCTCATGGAGCAGCTCGAAGAACTGAAACCGCGCTATCTGCTCACCGCCAACATCGGCTGTGCCCTGCATCTGGCCGAGGGGGCGATCAGCGAGGGGATCGAGGTGGAGGTGCTGCATCCGGTGGAACTGCTCAGCCACCTCATAGATAGCCCCGGTGGAATCTGACCGCTGGCTAGTGGGGGCGACGGCCCTGTGCAACCGGTACAATTGGGCCGGAAGACATTCGAGGAAAGGCGAGATGAAACTGCATATTGGCGGCAAACAGGTCAAGCCGGGCTGGAAGATTCTGAACGCGCAGAAGTTCGACGGTGTGGATTTTGTCGGCGACATCACTGACCTGAGCCAGTTCCAGGATGAAAGTTGCGAGGAGATATACGCCAGCCACGTCCTCGAGCACGTCAACCAGGCACAGGCCCTGCCAACGCTGAAGGGCATTTATCGAACCCTCAAAGCCGGCGGCAAATTCTATGTCTCGGTCCCTGATCTGGATATCCTTTGCCATACCTTCCTGGCACCCCTCGCCCCTATGGAGGTCAAGTTCCATGTAATGAGGATGATGTTCGGGGGCCAGGTCGATCCGTACGATTTCCACTACTTTGGCTGGAATCAGGAGTTCCTCAGCAAGTACCTGCACGACGCCGGATTCGATAAAATGCAGCGGGTCGGTGAATTCGGACTATTTAACGACACAAGTTCGTACAAGCCGTATGGCGCCCCCATTAGCCTCAATATGATCGCGATCAAGTAGCCAACCATGTCACAGCGCAACTACTCCACCGCCGACACCCTGCTCCTGGGCTTCGACCAGGCCCTGCGCACCCTGTTCGGCCAGCCCAAGGTAACCGACCGGTCCAATCCGGCCGAGGGCATTCCCGAGGCGGATCTGGACGAGCGCGCCCGCGACCACACCGCGCGCCTGATGCGCATCAACCATACCGGGGAGGTGTGCGCTCAGGGGCTCTACCAGGGACAGGCGGTCACCGCCCGGGACCCGGAGATCCGCCGCTCGATGGAGGAATCGGCCGACGAGGAGAACGATCACCTCGCCTGGTGCGAGCAGCGCATCGAGGAACTGGGCGGGCGCCTGAGCCTGCTGAACCCCCTCTGGTATGCCGGCTCTTTCACCATTGGCGCCAGCGCAGGTGCGATCGGCGACAAATGGAGCCTGGGCTTCGTTGCCGAGACCGAAAAACAGGTGGAGAGCCACCTGCAGTCCCACCTGGAAGAAATCGCGCCAGAGGACCGGCGCACCCGCGCCATCCTCGAGCAGATGAAGATCGACGAGATCCACCACGGCGAAAAGGCCCTCGCCCATGGGGGTGCGGAACTGCCTGCGCCGGTCAGGCAGGCGATGCAGCTGATGTCCAAGGTGATGACCGGGTCGGTGTACTACATCTGAGACCAGGGCTCCGCCTCGCTCCCGGCAGACACATTCGGCGATCAGGACCCCGCCTGCTCGTACATCTGCTCGAAGGCGGCCTGCAGGTGCCGGACGAAACGCGGTGCGTCCGTGAGCGGCGAATCGGCCATGCGGCCGCGGATCGACTGCCGCAGCCGGTCCAGCGCCACAACATCACCCGCCAGCTCGCCGGCCTTTTCGAGATAGGCATCCTCGGCCTCCACTGCCAATTCCGGCAGGCCGATCGAGGTCAGCTGGGACAGGCCCACCCGGGAGCGGTGCGTCTCACCGACCAGAGAAATCACCGGCAGTCCCATCCACAACGCCTCGCAGGTGGTGGTGGTACCACAGTAGGGGAAGGGGTCGAGGGCGATGTCGATATCGCCATAACGTGCGAGGTGATCCTGAAGCCCCTTGTCGGGCGGCAGGATATCCACTCGGCCCTTCTCGATGCCGTGGCTTTCGAAAAAAGCCCAGACATAGTTGCGGGTTCCCTCGTGCTTGAAACTGAACGACTTCAGAAGCAGGCGACTCCCTTCCACGCGTTGCAGAATCCGCGCCCACAGGTCCAGTACCCGGTCGTTGAGCTTGTTGAAATTGTTGAAGGTGCCGAAGGTGATGTAATCCCGACTGAGCGCCGGGGTGGATCGCACCTCGGGCGCCTCCGCGGGCGGCTCATAGACCGAGAAGACCTCCGGCAGGCGCCACAGCGCTTCCGAATACCACTGGTCGGTCAGCCCCGGCGGGTCGGTAAGGGCATCGCCGATACGGTAATCCATCCGGCTCAGCCCGGTCGTGGCCGGATAACCGACCCAGGTGACCTGCACCGGTGCGGGTTTGCGGGCAAACAAAGGCAGGCGATGGCCGGCGGTCAGGCCCGAAAGATCGACCAGGATATCGATTTCGTCTTCCTGGATAAGGGATGCCGCCTTCTCGTCCGACAGCGACTCGATGCGTCGCCAATACTGAACGTGTTGCTGCATTGCGGCGGTCATGTCGTCGGGTGCCTTGGCATTGTCGTAGACATAGATGTCGTGACGTGCGGAATCCAGCTGCTCAAAGATGGGCCGCATGAAGTAGCCGACTGAATGCCTGCGGAGGTCTGCCGAGACGAATCCCACCCTCAAGCGCCGGTGGTTTCGGTACTTGCGTGCCCGCAATGGCCGATCGCGCTGTTCCTCGCGCGCCATGTAACGCTTGATGTCCTCTACCAGCGTTGCCTCCTGTTCCTCCGGAAGATAGTGGCGCAGAAAAATCCCCGAGGAATTCGCACCGGGATGCAGGGGCTCGGCCGCCACGATACGGCGATAGCGCGCGACCGCCTCCTTGACCAGGCCGAACTCCGAGTAACACCTGGCATAGGTGTTCTGAATGTCCAGATCGACGGATTCTTCATTGTCATAGGGGGCAAGCATTGCCAGCGCGGCATCCAGATCGCCGCTGCGCGCGGTTGCATAGGCCCGTCGACACAGCGCGCCCCTGTCGCCTGGGCGGACCTCCAGAATCTGTTCCGCCACCTCGGCAGCACCCTCCCAGTCGCCCTTGGCGGCCTTGGCCGCCTCCAGACTCTCCAGGAAAAAGGGCTCATTGGGATGCGCGGTGAGCAGGCGCTGGTAGAGCACGATGGCCTCGTCCGGGCGCCCGCGCTTGACCTCGAGCATTCCCCGGTTCAGGACTGTCTGCAGCGTCTCCCCGCCAAGCGCCTCGGCGCGCTCCAGATTGCCCAATGCCGCATCCAGTTCGCCGGTGACACTCTGGAGTACGGCCAGGTTGAGATAACCGCCCGGGTGACGGGGGTGCTTGGCAATCAGCCGATGGAAGATCTGCTCCGCCTCGCGGTAGTGCCCCATCTGGGCATGGGCCACGCCGAGAGACTCGAGAATCTCCTTGTCTTCGGGCTTCTTCCTCAGCGCCTTCTCCAGCAGGCCTGCCGCCTCCTCGAACCGCTCGAGACGCAGCGCCGCGGTGCCCGCGTTGTATATCGTGACGACATCGCCGGGCCTGTGCCGCAAGGCCCGGCCATAGGCCTCATGCGCGATCGCAAATTCACCCAGCCGTGCGGCGGCATCCGCTCGCAGTCGGTGCAGAAGAAAGTCGTCCCTTCCCGCCTTCAGCTCGCGATCGCAGGCCGTCGATACCTCTGCGAAGCGCCCCGCGGACAGCATCGCCTGAATCTGAGGGTAGGCACCAGTGGATACCGCCGCGGGGCTGCCCGCCGCCTTGCCACAACAGTGCTTGAATTTCCTGCCGCTGCCGCAGGGACAGGGGGCATTACGACCAACGGCCATGATGCTTACTCGTGATAGGGCCCGCTCAACTCATGTACCGCCTCCACCATGGCGGCGGCATGCTCTGGCGGGATCTCGGGATGAATACCGTGGCCGAGGTTGAAGACATGGCCCGATCCCTTGCCATAGCTCTCGAGGATGTCGCCCACCGCGCGGCGGATGGATTCGGGCGAGGCGTACAGCGTGCAGGGATCGAGGTTGCCCTGTAGCGCCACCTTGTCACCGACCCGTGCCCGGGCCTCGCCGATGTCGGTGGTCCAATCCAGCCCCAGCGCATCGGCGCCGGTCTCGGCCATGGCCTCCAGCCATTGGCCGCCGCCCTTGGTAAACAGAATCGAAGGTACCTTGCGACCTTCGCTCTCCCGGGTCAAACCGGCGACGATACGCTGCATGTAGGCCAGGGAGAATTCCTTGTAGTCGCGTGGCGTCAGGGTGCCGCCCCAAGTATCGAAGATCATCACCGCCTGGGCGCCTGCGGCGATCTGCGCATTCAGGTAGCGGGTGACCGCATCGGCCAATTTGTCCAACAGGGTATGCATCAGATCGGGGCGGTCGAACATCATGCCCTTGGAGAGGGCGAAGTTCTTGGTGGAGCCGCCCTCGACCATATAGGTGGCCAGGGTCCAGGGGCTGCCGGAGAAGCCGATCAGCGGTACCCGGCCGTTCAGCGCACGGCGGATGGTGCGCACCGCGTCCATGACGTAACCGAGGTCGTCCTCCGGATCGGGAACGCCGAGGGCATGTATGGCGCCCTTGTCACGCACTGGACGTTCGAACTTGGGCCCCTCGCCCTCGCCGAAATAGAGCCCCAGGCCCATGGCATCGGGAATGGTGAGGATGTCCGAGAACAGGATGGCTGCATCCAGGGGAAAGCGCTCAAGCGGCTGCAGGGTGACCTCGCAGGCCAGCTCTGGGTTCTTGCACAGATCGAGAAAGCTTCCCGCCTTGGCGCGGGTCTCGCGGTATTCCGGAAGGTAACGACCGGCCTGGCGCATCATCCAGACAGGGGTGATATCCACCGGCTCGCGCATCAGGGCACGCAGGAATCGATCGTTTTTCAGTTCAGCCATTTATTTTTCACCACGAAGAGCACGAAGAACACTAAGGGTTTTCATCAGGCGTTGGCCCAAGCAGCAGATCATCGCCCCACTTTACTCGGATACCCTACCTCACAGGGAGCGCAGGGCGTAACGGTAACGTGCCTTTCGACTTCATCTCTTCGTGTTCTTCGTGTCCTTTGTGGTTTCATAAAGCCAGGTAGCCTGGATGGAGGCCGCAGGCCGGAATCCGGGGCGGTTTCTCCTGGATTCCGTTTCACTCCATCCAGGCTACTCGCTTATCGTTCTTTGCGCACTTCGCGTCCTTCGCGGTTGATTCTCAAATCAGCGCGGCAGGTCGGACTCGCCCATCAGATATTCGTCCACTGCGCGGGCGGCCTGGCGGCCTTCGCGGATGGCCCAGACCACCAGGGACTGGCCGCGGCGCATGTCACCGGCGGCAAAGACGCCGTCGATGGAGGTATGGTAGGCACGCGGACCCTCGGTACTGCCCTTGATGTTGCCGCGCAGATCCAGCTCGACCCCCAGCTCCTCGATCATGCCCTGGTGCACCGGGTGCACGAAGCCCATCGCCAGGGTCACCAGATCGGCCTTGAGTTCGAACTCGGAGCCCTCGACCTCGTGCATCTGCGGGCGTCCGTCATCGCCTCTGTCCCAGCGCACCTTGACACAACGCAGGCCGCGCACATGGCCATTGCCGTCATCCAGGAACGCCTTGGTGAGGACATTCCACATACGCTCGCAGCCCTCCTCCTGGGAGGTGGAGGTGCGTAGCTTGTTGGGCCAGTCGGGCCAGGTGAGGTCCTTGTTCTCCTTCTCCGGTGGCCTGTCCATGATCTCGATCTGGGTGACCGAGCGGGCGCCCTGACGGGTGGAGGTGCCGATGCAGTCCGAACCCGTATCCCCGCCGCCGATCACCACCACGTCCTTGTCCTTGGCGGAGATGAGATGTTTTTCGGCACCCGGCACGCCCTGCACCACCTTGCTGTTGGCCCGCAGGAAATCCATGGCGAAATGGACCCCTTCGAGATCGCGCCCCGGCACCGGCAGGTCGCGCGGCTGTTCCGAGCCGCCGGTCAGCACCACCGCATCGAATTCGTCCATCAGCTGGCGCGCCGGGATATCCACCCCGATGTGCCGGTTGATGTGAAACTCGACACCCTCGGCGCGCATCTGGGCAATGCGGCGATCGAGCAGCTTCTTCTCGAGCTTGAAGTCGGGGATGCCGTAGCGCAGCAGGCCACCGATGCGATCCTGCTTCTCGTACACCACCACCTTGTGGCCGACCCGCGCCAGCTGCTGGGCCACCGCCAGGCCCGCAGGGCCCGAGCCGACCACGGCGACGCGCTTGCCGGTCTTGTGCGGGGCGACGCGCGGTTTGATCCAGCCCATCTCCCAGCCCTTGTCGACGATGGCGCACTCGATGCTCTTGATGGTGACCGGCTCGTCCTCGATGTTGAGGGTGCACGACTCCTGGCAGGGCGCCGGGCAGATACGCCCAGTGACCTCGGGGAAGTTGTTGGTGCTGTGCAGGACGTCGAGGGCATCCCTCCACTGCTGGTGGTAGACCAGGTCATTCCAGTCAGGAATGAGGTTGTTCACCGGGCACCCCTGGTGGCAGAAGGGAATGCCGCAGTCCATGCAGCGGGCGCCCTGGGCACTGAGCTGCTCGTCCGTCAGCGGAATGACGAACTCATGGAAATGGGTGATGCGATCGGCTGCGGGCGCATAGCTGCGGTCCTGGCGCGGTATCTCTTTGAAACCTGTTGGCTTGCCCATTATTGTCTACCCAGTCAAAACTTTTTTACCACAAAGAGCACGAAGAACACGGAGTTACTTGGCCGGGAGTTTTGGGCCACCGATGGCCGAATCTAAAAGCCTGGCCCTCTGATTGCAGCACAGCCTTCTACCAACCCTCAGATCCTTTGTGTTCTTTGTGCCCTTCGTGGTTATCAATGAAATCAAGCCGCCGACTGCCGGCGCTGCTGTTCCTGCAGCTCCTTCAGCGCGCGGCGGTACTCTACCGGCATCACCTTGGTGAACTTCGGCAGGTAATCACCCCAGTTGTCGAGGATACGTTTGGCCACGTCAGACCCGGTACAGACGAGGTGGTCCTCGATCAGCTGGCGCAGACGGATGGCGTCGTAGCGGGTCATGTCGTGGGAGACGTCGACCCGGCCATGGGTTTCCAGGTCGCCGCCCTGATGGTCCAGTGCCTCTAGCGCGTCGTCCTCCTCGGCGACTGGCTCGAGCTCGACCTGGGCCAGATTGCAGCGGCTCTCGAAATCGCCCGCCTCATCCAGCACATAGGCAATACCGCCGGACATGCCCGCGGCGAAGTTGCGGCCAGTGGGCCCGAGTACTACCACGACCCCGCCGGTCATGTACTCGCAACAGTGATCGCCAGCACCCTCCACCACCGCGGTGGCGCCGGAGTTGCGCACCGCAAAGCGTTCTCCCGCCACGCCGCGGAAATAGCACTCGCCGCTGACGGCGCCAAACAACACCGTGTTGCCGACGATGATGTTCTCCTCGGCCTTGCCGATGGCGCTCTCGGGCGGCGGCGCGATGATCAGCTTGCCACCGGACAGCCCCTTGCCGACGTAGTCGTTGCCCTCGCCCGCCAGCTCGATGGTCACCCCGTGGGCCAGCCAGGCGCCAAAGGACTGACCCGCAGTGCCCTTCGCCTTGATCACGATGGTGTCATCCGGCAGACCCGCAAAACCATAGCGCTCGGCGACCCGGCCGGAGAGCATGGCGCCGACGGTGCGGTTGGTGTTCTCGATGCCAACCTCGATCTCCACCTTCTCGCCCTTCTCCAGAGCGGGGGCGGCCAGCTCGATCAGCCGGTTGTCCAGCGCCGCGGCCAGGCCGTGATCCTGCTCCTCCGAGCAGTAGACCGTATCCCCCTCGGCCGGCTGGGGCTTGGTCAGCAGGCGGCTGTAGTCGAGTCCGCGGGCCTTCCAGTGATTGATGCAGCGCCGCATGTCCAGCCGGTCCATCTGGCCGATCATCTCGTTGAAGGTGCGGAAACCCAGCTGACTCATCAGCTGGCGCACCTCTTCGGCGACGAAGAAGAAATAGTTGATCACATGCTCGGGCTTGCCGCGGAAGCGCTTGCGCAGCTCCGGATCCTGGGTGGCGACACCCACCGGGCAGGTGTTGAGATGGCACTTGCGCATCATGATGCAGCCCTCGGCGATCAGGGGCGCGGTGGCGAAGCCAAACTCGTCCGCCCCGAGCAGGGCACCAATGACCACGTCGCGTCCGGTGCGCATACCGCCATCCACCTGGACCGCGATGCGCGAACGCAGGCGGTTGAGCACCAGGGTCTGGTGGGTCTCGGCCAGGCCGATCTCCCAGGGGCTGCCCGCGTGCTTGATAGAGGTCAGCGGGCTGGCCCCGGTGCCCCCGTCGTAGCCGGCGATGGTGACATGATCGGCATGCGCCTTGGACACACCCGCGGCCACCGTGCCCACGCCCACTTCGGAGACCAGTTTGACGCTGATCCGTGCCTTCGGGTTGGCGTTCTTCAGATCATGGATGAGCTGCGCCAGGTCCTCGATGGAATAGATGTCGTGGTGCGGCGGTGGTGAGATCAGGCCCACCCCCGGGGTCGAATGGCGCACCCGCGCGATCTGGTGATTGACCTTGTGACCGGGCAGCTGACCGCCTTCACCGGGCTTGGCGCCCTGGGCCATCTTGATCTGGATGTCGTCGGCGTTGACCAGATATTCGGTGGTCACGCCAAAACGCCCCGAGGCCACCTGCTTGATGGCGGAGCGTTCCGGGTTGGGCGAACCGTCGGGCAGCGGCTTGAAGCGCTCGGGCTCCTCGCCCCCCTCGCCCGTATTGGACTTGCCGCCAATGCTGTTCATCGCCCGCGCCAGCGTGGAATGTGCCTCATAGGAAATGGAACCGAAGGACATGGCCCCGGTGGCAAAGCGCTTGACGATCTCGCTGGCGGGCTCCACCTCGTCCAGTGGCACCGGCTCGTCGGTGGGCTTGAACGCCATCAGGCCGCGCAGGGTCAGCAGGCGCTCGTTCTGCTCATTGATCAGACGGGAAAACTCCGCATAGCTGCGTGCATCGTTGCCACGCACCGCGTGCTGCAGCTTGCCGATGGTCTCGGGTGTCCAGACATGGTTTTCCCCGCGCAGGCGGAAGGCATAGTCGCCGCCCACGTCCAGGTGCTTGCGGTAGATCTCGGCGTCGCTGTAGGCGGTGCGATGCCAGCGCACCGCCTCGGCCGCCACCTCGGGCAGGCCGATGCCCTCGATGGTGGTGGCGGTACCGCTGAAGTAGCGGTCGACGAACTCGCTGGACAGGCCCACCGCGTCGAAGATCTGGGCACCACAATAGGACTGGTAGGTGGAGATCCCCATCTTGGACATGACCTTGAACAGGCCCTTGCCGACCGCCTTGATGTAGCGCTGACAGGCCTCCTTGTAGTCCGGGGCATTGTCGATGTCGGGAAGGATGTCCTGGATGGTCTCGAACACCAGATAAGGGTTGATCGCCTCGGCGCCGTAGCCGGCCAGGGTCGCAAAGTGATGGACCTCCAGCGCGGCACCGGTTTCCACCACCAGTCCGGACTCGGTACGCAGGCCGTGATCGATCAGGTAGTGATGCACCGCCGAGGTGGCCAGCAGCGCCGGGATGGCGATGTGGTCGGCATCCACCGCGCGGTCGGACAGGATCAGGATGTTGTAACCGCTGCGTACCGCCTTCTCCGCCGCACGGCACAGCGCGACGAGGGCCCGTTCCATGCCCCGCTCGCCCTGCTCGGCCAGATAGGTGATATCCAGGGTGCAGGTGCGGAAAGCGCCCTTGGTCGTATCTTCCAGATTGCGGATGCGCTCCAGGTCGACGTTGGTCAGCACCGGCTGCTTGCACTCCAGGCGCATGCTCTCGCCCCCGGACTCCAGGTTGAGCAGGTTGGGACGCGGCCCGATCAGCGAGACCAGCGACATCACGATCTCTTCACGGATCGGGTCGATGGGCGGATTCGTCACCTGGGCGAACAGCTGCTTGAAGTAGTTGGACAGGTGCTTGGGCTTGCTCGACAGCACCGCCGGCGGATTGTCCGCCCCCATGGAGCCAATCGCCTCCATGCCGGTCATCAGCATGGGGGTGAGCAGGAACTTGAGGTCTTCCTGGGTGTAGCCGAAGGCCTGCTGGCGGTCCAGCAGGGTGTCTTCGTCCGGCGCCATCACGCCCACTGCCGGCGGCAGCTCGTGTACCCGGATCTGGGTCCGGTCCAGCCACTCGCGGTAGGGACGCGCGGCAGCCAGCTCGGCCTTGATCTCGGCATCGTCGATGATCCGGCCCTGCTGCATGTCGATCAGCAGCATCTTGCCCGGCTGCAGGCGCCATTTCTTGACGATCCTCTCTTCGGGGATCTGCAGCACACCCATCTCCGAGCCCATCACCACCAGGTCGTCGTCGGTAATCAGGTAACGCGCCGGACGCAGCCCGTTGCGGTCCAGGGTTGCCCCAATCTGGCGACCGTCGGTAAAGGCCACCGCCGCCGGGCCGTCCCAGGGCTCCATCAGGGCCGCGTGGTACTCGTAGAAGGCGCGTCGCTGCGGATCCATCTGCGGATTGCCCGCCCAGGCCTCGGGAATCAGCATCATCATGGCGTGGGCCATGGAGTAGCCGCCCATCACCAGCAGCTCCAGCGCGTTGTCGAAACAGGCGGTATCGGACTGCCCCTCGGGAATCAGCGGCCAGATCTTGTCCAGATCCTCGCCCAGGATCTCGGAGGCCATGGAGCTGCGCCGCGCCGCCATCCAGTTGACGTTGCCGCGCACCGTATTGATTTCGCCATTGTGCGCGATCATGCGGAAGGGGTGGGCCAGATCCCAGGTGGGGAAGGTGTTGGTGGAGAAGCGCTGGTGCGCCAGTGCCAGCGCCGAGACCACCCGGTCGTCGTTCAGATCCCGGTAATACTCGCCTACCTGACCGGCCAACAGCATGCCCTTGTAGACCAGGGTGCGCGAGGAGAAGGACGTGAAGTAGAAGGCCTTGGCTCCCTCGTGTCCGCTCAATTGGCGGATGCGATTGTCGATCTGCTTGCGGATCACAAACAGCTTGCGTTCGAAGTCGTCCTGGTTCGGGCAGTTCTCGCCCCTGCCCACGAACACCTGGCGTATCACCGGCTCGGTGGGGAGCACACTGTAACCCAGGCCACTGTTGTCCACCGGGACATCCCGCCAACCCAGCAGGCGCTGGCCTTCGGCGGCGACGAAATGCTCGGTGATCTCCTGCGCCTGGCGCCGCTCGGACTCGTCCTGTGGCAGGAACACCATGCCAACGGCATATTCGCCCTCCGGCGGGAGCTCGAAATCGAGCACGGCACGGAAAAAGGCATCCGGGATCTGCATCAGCAGGCCGGCGCCGTCACCGGCGCGCGGATCGGCCCCCACCGCGCCACGATGGGTCAGGCGCTTGAGGATGGTGAGGCCCTGGCGGATGATGTCATGGCTCCGCCTGCCCTTGATATGGGCGACAAAACCCACGCCACAGGCATCGTGTTCATTCGCCGGGTCGTACAGCCCCTGTTTGGGCGGCAGGGCACCAATAGTCATCGCCAACCTCTTCTCGTGAAACCCGATGGCGGGCCGAACCGGTCGGCCCGATCTGAATTCATGTCCGGAACGGGACGGATAACGAGCCCGGCGCTCCTGCGGGCCCGGCGCGCCAATACAGGCGCTGCGAACGGTTTAGGATAATGGAATCCTTATATTGGGGCCACCCCTTTGTGCGCGGAGGCTCGGGGGACATCATCTGGCCGGCACGAGGCGGCACGCCGGACCTGCGGCAGAGGAACAGATTGGATTTGCTTCCACCAGCCCCAGGCATAGCCACCTGCCCTGTGGGGGGGCCTTCGGGCCCGACCAACCCGCTCCATCGCGGCTGAATGAAGCCGCTCCCACGGATTCACTTCCATCGACTCCTGGAACCGGAAAGGTGGCAACGCCCAACTCAGTTGTTCGCCTTCATCTGCTGACGAATGGAGCCGAAGGTACGCGGCCAGACCCCTGCCTTGGCGACACTCTGCGGCAGACGCGCACGGGCCGCGACCGCCGCCTGGCGATCGGGATAGGTGCCCGCAACCAGGGAATACCAGGGCTTGCCGTTCAGCTCCCGTTCGAAAATCGCATGCGGCTGCTTTAGGCCGTGCCGGCGCACGAAACGGCGGATCGACTGACGATCCCGCGCGCCCACCAGCTGCAATGTGTAAGCGCTGTCGGGTTGTGCGCGCAACCAGGCAAGGCCTCCGGCCGCCTGAGTACGGACCTTCGCCTTGGCCGGCCGGGTCCCCGACGGCTTGGGGGCGGCTTTCTCTATGCGCGGAGCGGCTTCTGCCGCCCGTCTCGCGACGGGCTTCTCGGCTGGCGCCGCCTCGCTGACCGGGTTTGCCTGTGGCGGAGACGGGGGCACCTCGACTGATTCGGCAGCGGGGACCGGCTCGACCGGGTTCGCCTGGGTGCTGGCCACGGTCGGCTGTGCGGCCGGCGCCGCTGGCGCCGCGGATGGAGGGGGCTGGGCCGCGGCCTTGATGGCCTCATCGATGATGGCGTCCAGGACCGGATCCGGCGCCTCGGCCGCACTATCGTCCGCAAGGGCCGCGGCCGCCTCGACAGGGCCGCCAGGTGCAGCCTCGACCGGGCCGGGTGATACCGCAACCGGCCCGGCGGCCTGAGCTACCGACGTCGCTGGCCCCTCCTCGTGCGCGGCTCCCGCCTCTGGTGCCGCAACGACCTGGCTCTTGAATACAGGTGGCTCCGGCACCGACTCATGGGCGGCAGGCACAGAAGGCCCGGCCGGCGGCGGGGACTCGACCGGCGGTGCAGTCGCGACCGGTGTCGGCTCGAACCAGGCATTGATGGTGTCCTGGAAATAGAGCGTCAGGCCCGCCAGCACTATCACTGCTACGCCCGCAGCGACCAGGCCCCACGGAGGTCTGCGAGGCGGCATCGAGGGGGACGACGGTTCGGGCAGTTCTACCGGCAGGGTGTCCAGGGCGTCGAGCAGCAGGCCGGGCAGCCCCTCGCTCGCCCGGTGCAGCGCGGCGGCGGTGCGCGCTCCCGCTTCACCTGGCTCGAGGCGTCCCTTCGCCCCGAGGAAGGCGCGCGTCTCGGACTCGGTGAAGGGCGGCAGATCGACGAACTGCAGATCCCAGTTGCCCTTGGCCTGTGCCAGTTCGCCGGTGCCAACCAGTAGCGCGCGGGCACCGGCCTGCGCCAGGTCGAGCAGGTCGGCGATCTCTGCCAGTTGCAGGCGCTCGGCGTCGTCCACAATCAGCAACAGGGGGCAATCCGGATGGCGTTCGATGGCCTCGGCCAGCCAGTTGCTATCGGCGACCGGCAGGTCCAGTTCATGAGTAAGCTGCTCCCGCAGAGACAGGCTGGCACCGGCTACCAGCCAGACCACGGAGTAGTCGTCCCCGAGCCGCGCCGCCAGCTCCCGCGCGAAGCGAGTCTTCCCCGCCCCCTGAGGGGCCCGCAGATACGGGATCTCCTCCGCATTGGCAACCAGATGCATGAGCAACTGCTGGCGCTCGGTACGCTGGGGTGTGTCGAAGTAGTCCGAGGCCTCAATCACCGGCGAAGCCCTTCAGGGTGGCATCAAGGACTTCGACAGGGAAGTCGTCGCTGATAACCGCACCGCCGATACCCTTCAACAGCACCAGGCGCAGCTTCCCGCCCAGCACCTTCTTGTCCACAGACATCAACTCGCGAAAACGTGCCGGTGTCAGCCCAGAGGGCGGTGAGGTGGGCAGGCCGGCATGTCTCAGCGCCTCGTCTACCCGTTGACGGTCACCGTCACTCAGCCAACCAAGGCGGCGGGACATCTCGGCCGCCATCGCCATGCCCGCACCCACCGCCTCGCCGTGCAGCCATTCGCCGTACCCCATGCCGGTCTCGATGGCATGGCCGAAGGTGTGGCCGAGATTGAGCAGTGCGCGCTGCCCCGCCTCGCGCTCGTCCGCAGCGACGATGTCTGCCTTGTCGGCGCAGGACCGTTCGATGGCCTCGGCCAGCAGGGTCTTGTCGCGTTGCATCAGGGTATCGAGGTGCTGTTCGAGCCAGGCAAAGAATTCCGCGTCGTTGATCAGGCCGTACTTGATCACCTCGGCCATCCCCGCGGAAAGCTCACGATCGGGCAGGGTATCGAGTGTATCGGTATCGGCGATCACGACGCGGGGCTGATGGAAGGCCCCGATCATGTTCTTGCCCAAGGGGTGGTTTACACCCGTCTTGCCGCCGACCGAGGAATCGACCTGGGATAGCAGGGTCGTGGGCACCTGGATGAAATCGACCCCACGCTGATAGCTGGCTGCGGCGAACCCGGTCATGTCCCCCACCACGCCACCACCCAGGGCGATCAGGGTACAGCTGCGATCGAAACGATGCTCGAGCAGCGCGGTATAGACCTGGTCGAGGATCTGGAGGGTCTTGTACTGCTCGCCATCCGGGAGAATCACCCGCTCCACCTGGAACCCCTGCAGGCCCGGCAGCAAGTGCTCCAGATACAGGGGGGCAACCGTCTCGTTGGATACCACCATCACCTGCCTGCCCCGGATGTGTGGCGTCAGAAGTTCGGCATCGCCGAGCAGGCCCTCCCCGATATAGATGGGATAGGAACGTTCGCCGAGATCGACTTCCAGGGTTCGTCGTGCAGCCATGGCCACTCCTAACTGCGGGATTCCACAAGGTTCCGGGGCATCATTCCGTGCGCCATCACCCTGGCGGACTCAGGTCACCAGATCGATGATATCGCGCGCCACGACCCCGGCCGATCGCCCCTCGGTGGAAACGGTGTAGTCGGCCGTCTGTCGATACAACGGCTCGCGCTCGTTCATCAGTTCGCGCAGGCGCGCCAGGGGATCGTCTGTCTGGATCAGGGGCCGTTTGCGATCGCGATGGGTGCGGTCGTATTGCTGTTCGGGCGAGCACTCGAGATAGACCACGATGCCCCGGGCCGACAGCCGATCCCGGTTTGCGGGACGCACCACGACGCCACCGCCGGTCGCCAGCACCCGCTGGTCGAGCTGCGTCAGCTCGTCGATCACCTGCTGCTCGCGCTCGCGGAAGCCTTCCTCGCCTTCGTACTCGAAGATGGTGGGAATGTCGACGCCGGTGCGGCGCTGAATCTCCTGGTCGCTGTCGATGAAGTCGAGGCCAAGTTGCGAGGCCAGAGCCTTGCCGATGGTGGTCTTACCTGCCCCCATGGGGCCGATCAGAAAGATACGATTGGGTTTTGCCATCCAACAGATATGCCAGAATCGGACGCCGCAGGCAAGCGGAAGACCCGCCTGTGGCGTCCGGAGAGTGCATGTTTAACGCAGCGTGAGGGTGTCCTTGAGGATGCGCGGGGTGACGAAGATCAACAATTCGCTGTTCTCGTCCTGCACCTGCTTCTGCTTGAACGCCCACCCGACGTAGGGCAGATCGCCGAAGAAGGGCACTCGGCCAATGTTGGTCGACTTGGTACGCTCGAACACGCCACCGAGCACCACGGTCTCGCCATTGTCCACCAGTACCGAGGTCTCCAGCGAACGGGTATCGACCGGCGGCACACCCAGTACCGCGCGGGTGAAGTCGGGGTTGTCCTTGTTTACCTTGAGATCCATTATCACCCGATCATCCGGGGTGATATGCGGCGTGACCTCCAATTGCAGCACCGCCTCCTTGAAGGACACCGACGTGGCGCCGCTGGAGGTCGCCTCCTGGTAGGGGATCTCCACGCCCTGTTTGATGGTCGCGGTATTCTGATCGGACGTGATCACCCGCGGGCTGGAGACGATCTCGCCCTTACCCTCCTGCTGCATGGCGCTCAGCTCGAGGCGTAGCAAATGTGAACCGAGTTTACCGAGCAGGAAGTTAACCGCGCCACCCTGACCTGCCGCCAGGGTCTGAGGCAGGTTGACCAGCAGGCTTTCGTTCGAGCCGCTTTGAGTGATAAATGGAGACCCGGTGATCGCAGTTGCATCCAGGTCGCCGGCGATACCGCCACCCACATAGACCTGGCTCCCCGTGCTGCCGACATTGGTATCCCGCCCGCTGATCCCCAGCTTGACCCCCAGGTCCTTGGCAAAGTCGTTGTTGGCAATGACGATGCGCGACTCGATCAGCACTTGGCGTACCGGCACGTCCAGCTTTCCGATCAGCTCGCGGATCTCGCTCAGCTTGGCCGCAGTGTCCTGCACCAGCAAGGAGTTGGTACGGTTATCGATGGTGACATTGCCACGCTCCGAGAGCAATTTGTTCTCCTGGGACTTGAGCAACTCTGCCAGATCGGATGCCTTTGCATAGTTGATCTGGATGAGCTCCGAGCGCAGCGGCGCCAGTTCCTCGATCTGCTTCTGCGATTCGAGTTCCAGTTTCTCGCGCGCAGCGATCTCCTCGGTGGGCGCGACCAGGACGACGTTGTCGTTGCGCCGCATGGACAGACCCTTGGTCTTGAGGATGATGTCCATGGCTTGGTCCCAGGGGACGTTCTTCAGACGCAGCGTGATCCGCCCGGTGACGCTGTCACTGACGACCATGTTCAGGCCGGTAAAGTCTGCAAGCAGCTGGAGCACCGAGCGCACCTCGATGTCCTGGAAATTGAGTGAGAGGCGCTCGCCCTCGTAGACCTTGTTCTTGGCGCGCTTGGCCTCCACCTCCTGGCGGGTAAGGGCACGGAACTCGACCGTGTAGGTGTTGTCGGTCTGGTAGGCGAGGTGCTCGAAATCCCCATGGGTAGTGATCAACATACGGGTATTGCGCCCGGCGGGACGGGTGATGACATCGGTCACCGGGGTGGCGAAATCGGTCACGTCCAGGGTACGCGCCAGCTGCGGCGGTAGTTTTGCGTCGACGAAGTCGAGGACGATTTTCTGCCCCTCCTGGCGCATGTCCACCACGATGGAAGGATCACTCAGCTCGATCTCGACCTTGCCCTCTCCATCCGGGCCACGGCGGAAATCGACATTCCGAATCGCCGGCCCTTTGCCAGCGGCAGCGGGCGCCGTGGACCCGGTCTCGTGCGAGGCGTGCATGGTGGCGGATCCTTCCGATCCCCCGATATCCACCAGCACCTTGTTTCCCTTGACCCGGATCTTGTGCGGCACCGACTCGAGCAGATTCACCACCACCCGGGTTCGGTCTGCCGCCTCGATGGCCGCGACGCTGCGCGCCACTCCCACACCGATGGGTGTCACCTTGCGCTTGAGCGCACTCTTGGTGTTCGGCAGGTCGATGGCGATCCGGGCCGGGTTGTCGGTGGCAAATGATGCGGGCTCCCCGATCGGCTCATCCAGGGTAAGGATGACCTCCACCCGGTTTCCGGGCAGGGTCGAGAAGGTGATGTCCTTCAGTTCGGCGGCCCACAACAGCGAAGTCGAGCAGCCCATCAGTGCGATGGCCAGCCAGGCCAGCAGGCGATATGTCCGGTGGGTGATGGATGACATGAAACTCTCCTGATTACTCACTCGACCCCGGCGAGGCTGATCACCGCCTCGCGCTCCTTATACCCGGAACCGCTTCTCACCAGTTCCACGAGTTTGATTCTGTCTTCGGTGATCTCGGCGATCCGTCCATAGTTCTGGCCCATGTGGTTACCGATGGTCACCCGATGGATGATGCCGTCGCGATCCTTGACCAAGGCCCAGGTCTTGCCATCCTGCTCCAGGGTGCCGACCATGCGCAGGCTGTCCAATGGCACGAACTCGAGCTCTTCCTTGCGCCGATTGACGTCCGGGCGGATGCCGCTGTCCGTAACGGTCGCCGCCTCTTCCTCGGGATTGGTATCCGGGGTAAAGGGATCGCGCCGATCTCCGGGAACATAGACGAAGGTCTCGACCTCGATCGGTTCGGGCGGCGGGCTGATACCGCTCGGCGGACGGGCCTTGACCTCTTGCACAAAGGCCTCCAGGTCGGACATGTCCCTGCTCGCGCAACCGGCGAGCAATCCGCCCAGGACAAGTACTGCAAGCCAGCGCATCAGCTCCCCTCCTCGTCCAGATAGCGGTAGGTCTTCGCCGTCGCTTCCAGTACCAGCTTGCCGCCCTTCAGCGGCTCAGCAGTTTTACGATTCTTCGCGCCCCGACGCTTGATGGCTATGTCATAGACCGTCACGATGCGCGGCAGCGAGGCAAGGCCACTGACGAACTCACCAAACTCGTGATACTGGCCGGTCACGCGCAGTCGGATCGGCAGTTCGGCATAGAACTCGCGCGGGATTTCCTTCTGCGGCTGGAACAGCTCGAATTCCAGGCCTGCGGCCAGGCCGGTCTGCGACACGTCCACCAGCAGGCCCGCGACCTCGGTCTTGTTCGGCAGCTGCCGAAGCATGGTGCCGAAGGACTCCTGCATCTCGGCCAGCTGGGCCCGATAGGCATCCAGGTTGGCGGCCTTGGCCTGTTTGATCTCGAACTGCTTGCGCAGGTCCTGCTCGGTCTGCTTGGCCTGATCCAGCGCCCGGTATTGATCCTCGACATCGAAGTAGTACCAGCCGACCGCCAGCAGGGCGCACAGCAGGACGATGACCAGACCCTTTGCAATCGCCGGCCATTCACCGATATTGCTCAGATCGAGTTGATTGAGTTCATCGAGCGTCATTTCTTGCCCTCCGCCTTCGGCACCACCTGCTGCATGGTCAACGAGAAGGTGGGGGAGCCGTCACCGCCGCCCTTCTGCTCAATGATGCGAAGTTGTGGATTCGACAACCAGGGGCTGGCCTCGATATTGCGCATATAGGCCGAGATCCGGGCATTGGATTCGGCCTTGCCCTGGACCGTTACCGAGCGACCCTTCTGCACCACCGAATTGAGGTAGACGCCATCGGGCAGGGTCGCCACCAGCTCGTCGAACAAGTGCACCACCAGCGGACGCTGGCTCTGCAGCTCGGCCACCACCTTCATCCGGGCGATGAGCTGTTTTCTGACCTTTTCGAGATTGCGAATCTCCTTGATCTGCTTGTTGACCTTGGCGATCTCGTTCTGCAGAAAGCGATTACGTTCCTGCTGGAATTCGATCAACTGATTGTTGTACCAGTGCCAATAGCCCAGGGCCGCGCCGGCGAGGATCACCGCCAGCAATACCAGCATGCCGAAATCGCGCTTGCGCTCGGCCCGCAGTCTTTCGCGCCAGGGGAGTAGGTTGATATTCGCCATGTCAGTCGAAACTCCTCAGGGCCAGGCCGCAGGCGATCATCATCGCGGGCGCATCATTGCTCAGGGCCTGCGGCTTGACCCGCGGCCCCACCGACATGTTGGCGAGGGGATTGGCGATCATGGTTTCGATACCCAGCCGTTCCTGCACCAAGTCATCGATACCCGGGACCGAGGCACAGCCACCGGCCAGGACCACCAGGTCCACGGCATTGTGGCTGCTGGCCGAATAGAAGAACTGAATGGAGCGATTGACCTGCTGCACCATGGCCTCACGAAAGGGGTCCAGCACCTCCGGAATATAGTTGTCGGGAAGCCCCCCCTGGCGCTTGGCCATACCGGCCTCCTCCACCGACAGACCGTAGCGTCGCTGGATCTCCTCGGTGAGCTGGCGGCCGCCGAAGTTCTGCTCGCGGGTATAAATGACGCGATTGTCGTAGAGCACATCGAGGGTGGTGGTGGTCGCACCGATATCCGCCACCGCCACCACCAGGTCATCCCCGGCGTTGGGCCATTGCTCGGCCAGTTGGCCGCAGGCGCGCTCCATGGCATAGGCCTCTACGTCCACCACCTCGCAAATCAGGCCCGCCAGCTCGAGCGCCTCGACACGTGCCTCCACGTTTTCGCTGCGAGAGGCGGCCAGCAGCACATCGACCATCTCGGGGGACTTCTCCGAGGGACCGATGATCTGGAAGTCGAGATTGACCTCTTCGAGCGGGTAGGGGATATATTGATCGGCTTCGAGCTCGATCTGGGCCTCCATCTCGCGCTCGGACATGGAGGCGGGCATGGATAGCACCTTGGTGATGACGGCCGAGCCCGATACCGCCACCGCCGCATGCTTGGTGCGGGTACCGGCACGCCTCACCGTCTTGGCGATGGTATCGCCGACCGCCTCGACGTCGGCGATGTTCTTTTCCACCATCGCATTCGGCGGCAGGGGTTCCACTGCGTAACTTTCGACGCGGTAACGTACACCACCGCGTCCGGAATGCTGACTTAGCTCGAGCAACTTCACGGCCGTCGAGCTGATGTCTAGGCCCAGCATCACGGGCTTCTTTCTGGAGAACAATCCCATTGGCTTATTTAAGAGTTCCAGCGTCCTTTGGAGGGCCCTTCCGGGCCTTGTGCATGCCGAGTGTAACGGCTCCCTAGAGGTTTTTCTTTAATAATTTTGTTTAACTATATAGCCCAATGCCAGTTTTTTGTGAAATGGTACCGGCTTTCGGCACCTCACGACAATCACCTGCTGTCGGCAAGGGCCGACAAACGGCGGGCGCTACAGCAGTGTTAATATAACGCCCCGCCGCGCCCGGCCCCTACCCTGCTTTCCCAATCGATCTGTGACCGAACGCATGTCCTGGCTCAAGAAACTCTTCAAATTCGGCATCGTACTCACCCTGGTCGGCATCCTGCTCGGGGCTGCAGCCATTTTCGCGGCGTACCTTTATATCGAACCGGACCTGCCGGACATAGAGGCCTTGCGCGAGGTGCAGCTGCAGGTGCCGCTGCGCGTCTACAGCAGCGACAGAAAGCTGATCGCCGAATTCGGCGAAAAACGGCGCACACCGATCACCTACGATCAGCTGCCACTAAAGTTGGTCGAGGCGATAACTGCGGCAGAGGATGCTGCCTTCTTCAGCCATCCCGGGATCGATCCCCGTGGCCTGCTGCGCGCCGGCATCAAACTGATCCTCACCGGCAAGCGGGCGCAGGGAGGCAGCACCATTACCATGCAGGTAGCGCGCAACTTCTACCTGAGCCGCAAGAAGACCTATCTGCGCAAGCTCTATGAGATCTTTCTCGCGCTGCGGATCGAGCAGGAACTGAGCAAACAGGAGATCCTGGAACTCTACCTGAACAAGATCTATCTCGGGCACCGCGCGTATGGCGTGGCTGCCGCGGCACGGGTCTACTACGGCAAGGACCTGGACGAGCTGACCCTGCCCGAGATCGCGATGATCGCCGGTCTGCCCAAGGCGCCCTCAGCCTATAACCCGTTGTCGAATCCGCAACGTGCGGTGGAAAGACGCAACTATGTGCTGCGGCGCATGCTCGAACTCGGCTATATCAGCCGGCAGGAACACGACCGGGCAGCTGCCGCGCCCGTCACCGCCAAGCGCTATGCCCCAGACATAGAGGTCGAGGCACCCTATGTCGCAGAGATGGTACGCACGCGTATGCTCGAGCGCTTCGGGGACGCGGCCTATACCAGCGGCATCGAGGTTCAAACCACGATCGATGCGAAGGCCCAGGCGGCAGCCAACCGCGCCCTGCGACGGGCGCTCCACGCCTACAGCGAACGGCATGGCTATCGCGGGCCGCTGGGACACGTAGACGAGATACCCGCCGACGACCCGACCCGCGATGCCCGGCTGGCGGAACATCGGCGCTTCGGCGAGATTCGACCCGCACTGGTATTGACCACTCACAAGCGTTCAGCCGAGGTCTACCTGGGAGAGGGAGAGACCACCACCCTTCCCTGGAAGGGACTGGAGTGGGCGCGCAGCTATATAGACAGCAACCGTCGCGGCAAGGCGCCCAGGATTGCGGCAGACGTGGTCAAGCCCGGCGACCTGATCATGGTCCGCCCGATTACCGAGCATCGAAAAAAGAAGAAGGAAACCTTCTGGAAGCTGACGCAGCTTCCCAAGGTATCCGGCGCCCTGATCTCGCTGCGCGCAAAGGACGGCGCCACCTTGGCGCTGGTAGGCGGATACGATTTCTATCGCAGCAAGTTCAACCGCGTCACCCAGGCGCTGCGCCAGCCGGGTTCCGGCTTCAAGCCCTTTGTCTACTCCGCGGCCCTGGAAAAGGGCTTCACCCCCGCCAGCCTGATCAACGATGCGCCGGTGGTATTCGACGATCCCTCACTGGAGGGCGCCTGGCGTCCGGAGAACTATTCCGGCAAGTTCTTCGGGCCCACCCGGTTGCGATGGGCGCTGACCAAGTCGCGCAACCTGGTCTCTATTCGCCTGGTACGCAGCATCGGTATCGAGTACGCCGTGGAATACGCTACCCGTTTCGGCTTCGACCCCGACAAGCTGCCACACAACCTGTCGCTGGCCCTGGGCAGTGCCAATGTAAATCCCCTGCAGATGGCCCGTGGCTATGCAGTCCTGGCCAATGGCGGCTTTCTGATCGAGCCCTATGTGATCGCACGCATCGTGCAGAATGGGGACGCCGTCTTCGAGGCAGCCCCCCTCCAGGCCTGCCCAGACTGCCCGGTCGACAAGGTCCCCGAGCCGACTACCTGGGATGAGAATGCGAGGCCCGAACATGCGCCGCGCACCATCACCCCGCAGAACCGCTACCTCATGTACTCGATGATGCAGGACGTGATCCGCCAGGGCACCGCCACCCGGGCACGAGTACTGGGACGCAAGGACATCGCTGGCAAGACCGGCACCACCAACGACCAGCGCGATGCCTGGTTCAACGGCTACAACCAGTCGCTGGTGGCGAACGTGTGGGTGGGCTTCGACGACAATCGCAAGCTGGGGCGCGGCGAGGTGGGCGGCAGGGCAGCACTGCCTGCCTGGATCGACTACATGCGCGAGGTGCTGGCCGGCACCGAGGACAGGCCTCCACAAATGCCACCGGGAATGGTCACCGTGCGCATCGACCCCAAGACCGGTCTGCGCGCACGCCCCGGCACGCCGGGTGCCATCTTCGAGACCTTCCGCAAGGGCAATGAGCCAGGCTTTGCGCCCGGAGGCTCTGGATCGACCGGCGCACCGGCGCGCGGCAACCCCGCCCAGCCCGCCGACCTGTTCTGAGTCCGGCGCCGCCTCAGCCGCGTGCCTCCATCGATACATAATCGCGCTTGTCTGGCCCGATGTAGAGCTGCCGGGGCCGGCCAATGCGGTGCTTGGGGTCGTTCCACATCTCCATCCAATGGCTCACCCAGCCCGCGGTACGGGCGATGGCGAACATCACGGTGAACATGCTCTCCGGGATGCCCAGCGCCCGATAGATGATGCCGGAGTAGAAGTCCACGTTCGGGTAGAGGCCCCGCTCCAGGAAGTACTCATCGTGCAGCGCCCGCTCCTCGAGGCGACGTGCCAGCTCGAACAACGGATTGTTGCTATCAGCCAGCTTTTCGAGCACCTGCAGGCAGACCTCGCGGATGATCTTGGCGCGCGGATCGTAGTTCTTGTAGACCCGATGGCCGAAGCCCATGAGGCGAAAGGGGTCGTCCTTGTCCTTGGCCTTGTCGAGGTATTTGTCGATCTGGTTCGCATCGCCGATCTGCTCCAGCATGTCGAGCACCGCCTCGTTGGCACCACCGTGGGCGGGACCCCACAGCGAGGCGACACCGGCGGCGATACAGGCGAAAGGATTGGCCCCCGAGCTACCCACCAGACGCACCGAGGAGGTGGACGCGTTCTGCTCGTGATCGGCATGCAGGATGAACAGCAGATCCAGGGCCCTCTCGGCCAGGGGGTCCACATCGTATTCCTCGCAGGGGCGGCCGAACATCATCTGCAGGAAGTTGCCCACATAGCTCAGGTGGTTGCGAGGGTACATCGCCCGTTCGCCAATATTGTGTTTGTAGGCCGCTGCGGCAATGGTCGGCATTTTCGCCACCAGACGATGCGCCGCCAGCTCCCGGTGCTCGGGATCGTTCATGTCGATGGAGTCGTGATAGAAGCCGGACAGCGACCCCACCACACCCACCATCATCGCCATGGGATGGGCATCATAGTGAAAGCCTTCGAAAAATCGCAGCAGCGACTCGTTGATCATCGTGTGGTGAGTGATTTGTTCCCTGTAATGGGTCAATCCACCCTCGGTGGGCAGCTCGCCGTACATCAGCAGGTAGGCCACCTCCAGAAAGGTCGACTTGGCCGCCAGCTGCTCGATGGGATATCCCCGATAACGCAGAATGCCCTTGTCACCATCTATATAGGTGATGGCGCTGCTGCAGCTGGCCGTGGACATGAAGCCCGGATCATAGGTAAAGACGCCGGCCTGCCGGTACAGTGAGGTAATGTCCACCGCTTCCGGACCCGCGGTACCGCTGAGCACCGGCAATTCCACCTGCTGGTCGCGATCGCTGAATGAAAGCCTGGCCTTCTTGTCGGACATTTCGCTCCTCCACTGCTGATCAGGATGCCGGCCAACCGACCCTCCCTTCGCCGCCGGCCCGTTGCCACAAACGCAACAGAGATGCCGGGAGTTCCCTCAACCCGGAACCGCGAAGCCTACCACAGCTGCCTGACAGGTCACGCCGGGGTTCCCGCCCCGCTTTCAGGGTAGGCGTCCGATGTCTTCCCGCACGCCCTGCGCGGAGCGGGCAAAGGCCTCGGCCTCCGATTCGGTCAGCGGCAACTCGATAACCTCGGCCAGCCCCTGCAGGTTCAGCACACAGGGCACGCCCATGGCGATATCGCGCATGCCGTACTCGCCATCGAGTATGGCCACGCCGGGCAACAAACGACACCGGTTGTGGGCGATGCCATCGACCATCGCGGCCACCGCGGCACCCGGCGCATCGTAGGCACTGGAAATCTTGCGCAGGGAGAGGATCTCGGCCCCGCCATCGCGGGTGCGCTGCACGATCTCGGCGAGGCGCTCGTCATCGATGAATTGGCTCACTGGTATACCGTTGACGGTACAGAAACGCGACACCGGGACCATCGCGTCCCCGTGCCCGCCCAGCACAACGGTGGTTATGTCGCAGGTGGAGAAACCGGTCTCCATGGCGATGAAGGCCGCCATGCGCGATGCGTCCAGCACGCCAGCCTGCCCGAGCACCCGCTCCCTGGGCCAGCCGGTCCGCTGCCAGGCACGGTAGGTGAGGACATCCACCGGATTGGTCACCATGAGTATGAGCGCCTCGGGCGCATGCCGCAGCACTGCGTCCACGATATCGTCGACCACCTTCACGTTTACCTCGAGCACGTCCGAGCGCGACATACCGGGCTTGCGCGGCACACCGGCCGTGATAACCACCGCATCCGCCCCGGCCATGGCGGACACGTCGCTGCTTCCACGCAGGCGGGTGTCGAAATGGAACAGGGGGGCCATCTGGGTAATGTCCAGGGCCACCCCCTGGGCCGCATCCTCGCGGATGTCGATCAGCACCACTTCGCGACAGATCTCCTGCTGGGCCAGCACCTGGGCGGTGGTTTCGCCCACGCGCCCGGCCCCCACGATGGCCACCTTCTGCATGGCATCCCTCCTCCGGCGGCGCCTGGCAGGTGCCAGTGCGTGCCGTGCCAGGACAACGCTATCGACTGAGACCCGCTCTGACAGCGGTTCTATTCATTGAATCTAGCAGGGGATCGGAGACAGATGCATAAAACCCTTCAATGCTCAGGGCCTGCCTGTGCACTCGCCGGAGCTCAGCGCCGGGGGTAGTGTGCCGGCCATTCACCGCGGGCGACGCCACACTCGAGGGCCGTGCGCGCCACCGCCGGCGGAACCACGTCGCGCAGGCGCGGATCGAGGGGCTTGGGCAGGATATAGTCCCGGCCGAAGGCGAGTTCGGAGACGCCATAGGCCTGCAGCACGGAGGCCGGCACCGGCTCCCGGGCCAGGTCCTTGAGGGCATGGGCGGCCGCGATCTGCATGGCCTCGTTGATACGGCTGGCGCGCACGTCCAGGGCGCCACGGAAGATGAAGGGGAACCCCAACACGTTGTTCACCTGGTTGGGATAGTCCGAGCGTCCGGTGGCCATGATCATGTCATCCCGCACATCGCAGGCCACCTCGGGGCGGATCTCCGGCACCGGGTTGGAAAGGGCGAAAACCACCGGCCGCTCCGCCATCGAGGCCAGCATGCTGCGGGTCACCAGGTCCGGACCCGAAACCCCGATAAACACGTCCGCGCCCTCCATCGCGTCCTCCAGGGTACGCCTATCGGTCTCGGCCGCAACGCTGAACTTGTACGGATTGAGGTCCTCCCGGCCGCAATGGATCACGCCCTTGCGGTCGATGAGCAGGATGTGGTTGCGCGAGGCCCCCATAGCGATCAGCAGACGCGCCGCGGCGATGCCGGCGGCCCCTGCACCGAGGATCACAATCTGCGCCGCATCCAGGGTCTTACCCTGCAGTTCCAGAGCATTCAGCAGGCCGGCTGCGATGATGATGGCAGTACCATGCTGATCATCGTGGAACACCGGAATGTCCAACTGGTCGATCAGCGCCTGTTCGATCTCGAAGCAATGGGGTGCCGCGATATCCTCCAGATTGATGCCACCGAAAGTCGGCGCAATGCGCCGTACCGTGTCGATGAACTCCTGTGGGGTATCGGCAGTGACCTCGATGTCGAACACATCGATGTCGGCAAAATGCTTGAACAACACCCCCTTGCCTTCCATCACCGGCTTGCCCGCCAGTGGCCCTACCCTGCCCAGGCCGAGGACGGCAGTGCCATCGGTGATCACCCCCACCAGATTGCCCTTGGCGGTGTAGCGGTAGGCCTCCTCGGGGTTGTCGGAGATACGCCGTACCGGCTCCGCGACCCCCGGGGTATAGGCGAGGGAGAGATCCCGTGCAGTTTCGGTCGGCTTGGTCACCTCGACCGAGATTTTTCCCGGCCGCGGCTTGGAGTGATATTCCAGGGCGGCCTGGTTCAGCTCATAGTCGGCATCGCGGTCACTGGACTCGGTCATCAGAGGCTCCGTGGGAGGTTCTTCGGGTGACGCAGAATAGCAAAAGGCGCCCCCGGGGCGCCCTTTGGATTGTCAATGATCTGCAGCGCCCGCCCGGACGCCCGACTCAACGGCCGAAACGCTTCTTGAACTTGTCCACGCGACCCGCGGTGTCCATGAGCTTTTGCTGACCGGTGTAGAAGGGGTGACACGCAGAGCATACCTCGACGTGCAGCTCGTCCTTGTCGTAGGTCGAGCGCGTGACAAAGTTGTTGCCACAGCTGCAGACGACCTTCACCTCGTGATAGTTGGGATGGATATCCGCTTTCATGTCCGTCTCCGGCCGATTCGGCCCAAAATTCAGTGATCCGGGATCTCCACAGAACCGGGCTGCCATCAGCACCGGGGGAGCGAAAGGCCGCGTAATCTACCTGATCAGCGGCGCGGACGCAACTGGTTTTGGGCGCCCCTCTCGAAGGCGAGCACCTGCCCGCCCTCGCCGACGATCGGCGGTGACAGCGGCGCACCCTGGTCCTCCCGCCAAACCGACGCAAGTCCCAGCAGCTGGTCGCGCAGCCCGCCTTCGCCCAGCAGGCTGTCCCACATCATGCGTGATATACGCAGGCAGGCGGACATCGGATTGCGGGCCAGGCGCCGTTCCTGGTCGATGCGCCATTGCAGACGTCGCAGGCGCTGGCGATGCGTGTCCGGCACGCTGGCGATGTACTCGTCGATGGCCGCCAGACGCATCTTTTCGAAGGCCTGCGGATCTTCTCTCGCCAGGGCCGCCCACTCGTCGAAATCCTTCCCGGCGATGGTCGTGGTCTTTCTCATGGCCTTCTCCCTAGAGTTTTCGGCTGCGGGGCCGACAGATTCCCTTCCACCCGACTTCTTGAGTCAAAAGCTAGCACAGCGAAAAAGGCTTGTCTCCGCGAATTAAAGGGCCGGTTTCGGGAGCCTGATTCCCAGCATTTCCCCTTTTATATTAGCTGGTTATGACACATCCCACTACTCCGACGGTTTTCCGACACCCGGCCTCGCCGAGCGGATCTCGCCAATCCGGTCGAGTCGGATCTCAGCTCGGCCACCGGCCGATTCCAGCACCAGAAACTCCGCCCCGTCGTGCACCACCAGGTCGACCACCCGGCCCGCCGCCTCTCCGTCAGGGAGGACCAGCCGCACCGACTCGCGGTGCATCGCCAACAGCTCCAGCTCGGAATGCAGCCCGCAGGCGATCGGCCGGTAATCGTCCTTGTCGCTCACGCATCGTCCTCCCGAGCCACCTGCAAAGACCATTCGCCGGCCTCCCGCGACAGTCGCAGCACCATGGGCCGACAGCAGATCTGGCAATCCTCGATGAAGCGGTCCCCCTCTACCGACAGGTCGACGCGCACCCACTGCGACTCGCCGCAATAGGGACATGCCAGGGGAAAATCCTCCAGGCCGTTCATGCGTCCAGCACCTCCAGCAGATCGTTGAGAAAGCGCAGCCCCTGGGGGCTCGGGCGCAACCAGCCCGGATCCGGATCGAGCAGCCCTCGGTCTCGGGCCTCCGCCAGGCGCGGCTCGACCGTCGCCAGAGGCAATCCGGTACGCGCCTCGAACAGCCCGGCCGGCACGCCGTCTGCCAGGCGCAGGACATTCAGAAAGAACTCCACCACCAGGTCGTCCTTCGATAATAGACGCTCGCCGCCCCCTGCTGTGGGGTCAGCCAGGTAATCCCGCGGATGACGGGGCCGGGAGAGGCGACATAGGGTCCCATCCGGCTGGGTCAGCTTGGCATGCGCGCCAGCCCCGATACCCAGATAGTCGCCGAACCGCCAGTAGTTGAGATTGTGGCGGGCCGCCCGACCCGGACGCGCATGGGCCGAGATCTCGTACTGCCGGTAGCCGGCCTCCGCCAGC
>JANTHJ010000024.1 GCA_024762475.1 Chromatiales bacterium
GGGCGGGCCGATTTGTAAAATTTTCGGACACTTCAGCCGAGGACGAGGCACATGGCCAACGGCGCACGGACCTCATTTCGAGATATGAAGTCAGCCACCCGCTTGGTATGGCAACCCGGCGGTGAAGCGCTTGCTGTTAATAAGTAGTAGCCCCTTATCGGATGCATCTCATGGAGAACCCAATAACCTCATCCCGTAAATTGTAACTAGCCCGTAATACCCGGTTTTTTCACTATTTTTTTCCACCCAAGAATGCGTCGGAAATAGTTGTGAAATACGCAGGGCGATTCGACTCGCGATCTCAGCAGGCCAAAGCGATTGGAAAATACCGGAGGATTCGCGCGTAACTGGCGATCATCAAGTACTCTGGTAGTGAGAGCACGTCGACCGGATTCGGTGCCGCGATGTCGTCTGTATACTTCATCGCGCCTGCTGAGCGCCGGTTCGCTTCGGTCGAGCAACGCATTGTGGGCCGGAGTGTCCATTTTTTTTACAGTGGCGATCCACTCCTCAGAGGCACAAGTGAGGAAGATTGCGTAACCGCTCGTAAATTAGAGGCAAAACCATTGGTGGCTTGAAAATTGCTTGATCTTACTAATGTAAGCCCACGGTGTTTCCCTCCTCTCGTGGTTGGGTAGCTAGAGATGCTGGCAAAAGACAGATTCCGAGAACCAATTGACGCCACCCGATGCTCACTGGAGAGGCGGCCGCACGGCCCATTGGCGGGACATCCACGTGGCGCTCTCGAGGCCAGCCCTGCCACGAAGAAGATCAGGGTCGGGGCCTGAACCATGTCGCGACTGCTGGATTCCTACCACAAGGCCACCGAGGCGCGAGAACAGCGACTCCGCGCCAGTGACACGCCACCGCCGGCACCCCGCACCCCGCACCCCATCGAAGCTGCGCCGGCCCCTGGAAGCAATGTTGGCGACAGGATCCCGCCGGCCGCCCGCACGGGTAGCGTCCGAATCACCCACCGCAAGGACCAGTCAGAGACGACGCCGGACATCGACGCCATTCGCATGACGGAGGAGTTCCCTGCTCGCCCGCAGGCGATCGACGACGGGATCGACCCGCCTCCCTCCCCGTTTCGCCAGCGCGCGGTCACCGCCGGCCTGCTGCTGTTGACTGTGGCCGTGGCGACCGTGGGTAGCTGGCCATACCGCGGCTACCTAGCCAAATGGCTGATTCCCCCCGATGCAACGACGCAGAGCGTCGAGGAAGGACGCCTGCAGGCCCCGGACAAGGCCAGTGGCATCGACAGTCTGGCGATACTCCCGGCCACTGCCGCCGGCTCGCCAGGGGCAGTGCACGACGCGGACTCCCCACTCGTTCCCGCATCCGGCCCCATCCACCCGCAACCGCAGGCCACGCATTCGTCGCACGTCGGAGGGGGTTCCGCACCGCAGGACAGACCGGTCACGCCACCCCCGCGCGAAGGCGCACAAACGCCGGACGGATCGGCACCCCGCTCGGCGAGTGACTCGGACAGGGATCAGGAGAGCCCCCGACGACGCACCCTGGCGCCGGGCATCGCGGGTGCGCCTTGGGGAGGGAGCCGCAGAGGGGCTCAAGGTGTAGCAGGCGCGATCACGGGAGGGCACGCCGCAACGCCCACAGGTGGTGCCGGCAGTCCTTCCAGTTCGGGCGCGGCGCGGCCGGGCAATCGGGCGCAGGCCCTGCTCTCATCCGGCGCGCCGGGTTCAAACATTGGTCCGGGCGGAGGTCCGGACTTACCTGCAGCCGGGTTGAGTACGCCCTCAAGTCCGGGCAACGGCGGCGCGCCAACGCCGGCACAGGCGTTGCTAACAACTCCCCCGGCCGGGCGGTCCCCCAGCGATGGAGACACAGGAAGCGCGGGTACGCTGCTCAACGACCCGATGCCGCTGCCGGAGGACCCAGCCGATCCCGAGCAAGGCCTGCCGCGCAAGACCGGGGCAGCCCGGGACCTCTTGGCCGGGCAAGGGGACCTGCCCATCGGCCCACCCGGCACGGATGTGGACACCCAGGCTCCCGTCCCGACCGGCGGCATCGCGAGTCCATCGGCAGCGGATCTGCTGAATCCGGCCAGCCCTACAGACGCCAACCGAAACCCGGTCGGCGCTCCCGAGCAAGCTACAAGGGAAACAGCAACGCCCGCCGAGACAGGCGGCCCTCCCCCCTCGGCACAGGACCTGCTCACCGGCAGCGCCAGCTCACCCCCCGATCCGCCACAGGGGGACGTGAATGCCGACACCCCACCCACCATGGACAGCCCCACAGGATCATCGCTCCCCGGCCCGGCCAGCGGTGGCGACGCTTCTGTCAGCAACCTGAACCCGCCTGACACCTCAGACCTTCCGGATCCCGGTCTTCCTGCCCTTACGGATAGAGGGGGCGCGTCCTCCAGCCCGGATAACGCCACGCCCTCTTCGATACGCAATCCTCCCACTGAAAATGGGATCCTGCCTTTTGGCAACCCCGATACCAATGCCGGGACGGGAGATCTTCCAGCACTGTCGGATGGCGACACCCCAATGCCACAGGGGCCCGTGCCCCTCTCGATGTCGGGCCATCCCGAAACCGGGATCATCGACGCTCTGCCCGAGCCTGCCGAGCCGCCGCCCCAGCCTGTCGACGCGCCCTCAGCCACCGCCACAGATACACCCTTGTCGGCATCGCCACAGACCGACAATACCGCGTCTCCTGAACAAGGAATGCCGGGCGAACCGAGCCCTAGCGGCGGTGGGGACGCCGCGCCGGCGGACACTCAGAGCACGGGGAGCCCCGTGGCGGGAAATCCTTCTCCCGGCGACACCGGCGATCCAGGCCCCGAACAAGGTGGCCCAACCTCTCCCTCTTCCAGTTCCACGCCATATGACGGCGGCAATACTCAAGACACCCCGGGCACCGTCGTCGATGCCCCTGCTCCGAATTCACCTGCGCCCGTGGCCATGCCCACGAGCAGCGGCAGTTCCGGTTCAGCTCCCGAGCCGGGAAGCACTGGGTCAATCGGCATCCAATCGTCGGAAGAAAGCCATCCGCAAACCACTGACGGTCAGCCTACGGCCGGGGGCGATTCGACAACGTACTCCTCTTTCTTGGCATCCCTATTCCCTATCGGCGCACAGACGCCGTCGGCGTCCACGCGTAGCGATTTATCTCTTGCGGTCGATATCGACGGGGCCCTGATGCTGCCGAATCCCTACGCCCTGTTCACCACCGGTGCCGACACCCGCACCAAGGCCTCTGCGGATGTGACCGATGGGCCTATAAGCGGACACATCGCCGACGCCATAAACTCTGCCGAGATACTGCCGGGAGACATCGTGGCGCAAGGCGGCACTGCTCTCTCACCAAAGCGGATTGCCACGATGGACTTTGCGGGCTTCACCCGCGCTGAGTCGCTGTTCGACCAGCCCCTCGGGGCCTGGGCCGAGAGCATAGGAGGTGCAGGGGTCGACCGCATCGCCGTTGTGCCCCTGACTTCCGACGCCTCGATCGACCTGAGTTGGGATATCAATCACCTGGCCGTCGAAACCAGTCCGTCGAATGCGCTGTCGGTCATGCGGCACGTGGCGGCAGTGACGCAAACGCCGGCGAACGGCGACACTTCGCAAGCCATCACCACCTTGTTGGGCTTCAGCATCATCTCACAAAATGGCCATCGCACCGTTACCACCTATGAATTGCCAGGCTCCACGGCCATCGGGGACTGGTTGGCGGCCGCCGGCGACCCGAACTCCGCGAACCGCCCGGGACCCACCGTTGCCGTCCCGTTGACGGACCGGTTCATTGATCCGCTGACGCGCCTGCCCGGGACGGATGTCTCCCTCAATGTGGCGCAATACGAGTATTCGATCGAGGCGCCAGCGGTAGCAGTGCGCCCCGTCGCGGAGCGGACCGGGGCCATAGACAGCGGCGCAATGGTCCGTTGGGACGCCGCAGGAAAGCGCCTCACCTTCGATCCCATTCCCATTGAGATCCTCTCTACCGACGGGCAGTCAAAGTTGGCCGCCCAGTTCCGCCATGACCCCCTGGCCGGGGCCCATATTGAGATCGACCCGCTGCTGTACGCGGGCAGCCTCAATGGCCGGAACTATTTCCTTGGTAACGAGGTTCGCCTGCTCGCGGGTAATGGCGCGGTATTGTTTCAGGGCGCCATACCCACCGTGGTCTATGATGACAGCCTGTACTCCGAGAGCGGCTTCAATCTCTTCTCTCCGCTGCTTTCCATGGCCTGGCAAGAAGGGGATGGATCATCCTGGATGGACCAGTTCGTCAGCCGTATGGATGCGCAAGACCTGTTCATGCCGGAGCTGTTCATCGGATTCGAACTCCCCGACTCGCCGATCGAAGACTGGCTGTCCAATGACTTCGAGGCCTCCGCGGACGTCTTGTTGTCCTTTGCCACGTCCCCAGCGGTCAATGATTCGTACTCCGAGACGTCCGAGACCCTGGCAGATACCCCAGCCGGCGCCTTGGCGAATCTGCGGACCGACTACGAGCCCACCGCCTCCCTGGAGGAAAGCGACCAGATCGGCACCTCTGGCATTTCGCTGCCCGAATACGACCCATGGACACAAGCACGCACCGCACGCGTGGCAGCGCGGCGCGCATCGGCTCGCCGCACGGCCAGTCCTGCCCAGGCACAGGCCCTGCCAGCACTCGCCAAGCCAATTTCGCCGCAGACCGAAGCGGTGCCCATCGCTAGTGCCAGCCACGACCCGGGACAGCCGCCCGCCGCTGAACGGGACGTTATTGAGCCCATGATCGCTGCATTCTCGAGGCAACTGCCAACCCAGGCGCTAGAGCCGAACCCACGTGCCTACGCCAGGAAATTAGCCCCTAGAACCCCGCTTCCCAAGGCCGCCAGACGAGCCTCTGCACCCGCGGTAAGCTCGGCCTCTACTGGATTGTTGTTGACCGTCGGCATGTCTATACTCATTGTGGCAGGCAGACGGCGGCGTCGAGTATCTGCCAGGGACTAGTAAACGCATAGTCAGGGATGCCACTGTCCATAATCATAAAGATGCAGTACGGGCTTCGACTCATGTTCGAGGCGAATTTGCAAATGGGGAGTCGTGCCAATTCCTTTGCCACCCCCGGTCTGGGGCCGTTACCGGTCCTTCGCTTGGTTTTCAATCTGACAAAGAGAAGATAGGGAAAGAAATGAAAACATACGGGAAGCATCACATCACCATTCGAAAGCCCCTCCTGCTAGCCACTTTGGTGGTTTTTGGCATCCAACCATTAATGGCAGCGCCGAGTTCTGAAGCATTGCTGCTCCAGGAATTGAGAAAGCGGGACGCGGTCATTGCGCAGCTGATCCAGCGTGTCGAACGACTCGAAAAAAGCCTGAAGGCAGCCGTTACACGCATCGAGGCAAAACCGGACACCGGCGATGTGAAACACCAGATCGACGACCTGCAGAGCAGGCTCGAGAGACTCGCCCAGGCCAAGACCGCCGGCGAAGCGCCGCCGACCGGCATCGGCTCGGGTGCGAGAAAGAAGAAGGCCAACCGGCCAGGTGCGGTTCAAGTGGACGAATACGCCGCGGAGCGGGCGCTGGAGCGCACCCTGGCCAACGAAGGCGCATTGCTGCTGCCGTACGGCGTGTATGAGATTTCGCCCTTCATTTCCTATACCCGCCGGGATCGGCTATCGCCAGTCTATGAGGACGCCAGTGGTGCCGCCCTCCCCGGCGGAAGCCACCAGCAGTCTAAACGGGACTCGTTCAACATAGGCGTCGGCATTCGGGTGGGCCTGCCCTACGACAGCCAGCTCGAGCTGACCTTCCCCTACAGAGTCGTGCATCAGGAAACGATCGTCACGGTGCCCTCATCCGGCGCGTCGCTCAGCAACAAAACGGGACGCTCTATCGGTGATGTCTCGGTCGGGCTTGCCAAGACACTATTCCGCGAGGAGGGATGGCGGCCAGACTTGATCGGGCGACTGGTCTGGAACTCTGCGACCGGAGAGCAAAGCGACAACGGCGTCTCCCTGGGCCTCGGTTTCAACGAACTGACCGCCTCGCTGACCGCATTGAAGCGACAGGACCCGCTCGCCTTCACGGCCACCCTGGGCTATACCAAAACGCTGGAGAAGAACGGTATCGAACCGGGTGACCAGTATTCTCTGGCGTTAGGCACCTCGATCGCTGCCAGTCCCACCACATCGCTTTCATTCACCCTGTCACAGGTCTTCGGGCAGGAAAGCAAAATCAACGGCCAAACAAGCCGCGGCAGCTCGATCAACAGCAGCCAGTTCCTCGTCGGCGTCTCCAGCTCGATTTCGCGTCTGGCCCTGTTGTCATTCAGTGCCGGCATCGGCCTTACAGAAGATGCGCCGGACTATACCTTCAGCTTCTCTCTGCCTATTCGGTTCTATTAACAGGGTTCGACAGGGGTGGTGTGCGGAGCCTCGTCATGGCCACACGGTTCGGTTCCCGGACCGAGGCCCACCGCGGTCACGGCGAGCGCGGCCTGCACTGCACCGCCGATCCCTCGATGAATGGGTCGGCTCGACGTGATTGACAAGGACTCTTTGCAAGGCGTACTGCGCACCTGGCGTAACCATGTTCTGCCAGATGCGGACAGCTGCCTGCAACGCCTGTTCGTGAGTGCGCACGAGGTTCTCTTCGAGTATGCCCGCAAGGCCGAGAGTAATGCCATCCAGACGGCCTTCATCGCTGGACGACGCGAGCTGGATTTCAGACAAACGGCTGTTCGCAAGGCGTTTCAGGACAGCCTGCGAAAGAAGTTGTTCGAGTGTCTTGACCCGTCACAGCGGCCGAATGCGCCCGGCTCAGAGACCCTGAGTCTGGTCAGCAAAGACAGTTTCGAGCGCAGCCTTGCGCTAAAGACCATCTCCGAGCAGGCCCTCGAGCGGCACCGCGAGCTGTACTACGCGCTTTCGCTTCGTCTGGGCGTGATTGCCGGCCGAAACGCGGTCGAACACGAAACGCTCCCAGCCGGTCCCCATCAGCTCGCTGGCATATTCGAACAGGCGGCGCAATCGCTGCAGGTCGAACGCCAGGTACTGCTTGCGCTCTACACGTTGTTCGAGCACGAGGTCATTCGCGCCACACCTGCCTGGCACGAAGATCTCAACGAGGCGTTGTGCAAGTTGGGAGTCCTGCCCAATATCACCTATCGGGTGAAAACCGATCCGGGCTCTCTTGCCGCCGAGGGGGACAGCGAGCCTGTGCCCCGCAGCGAGGGCGCCACCAAGCCTGATTCGAGGGGCCATCCGGCCAGCAAATGGGTCGACAACCATCGCAGCGCCAGCCACGCTCCGAGTTCGCGGGACAGGAGCTTCCATCCTGGCGATGTAACACACCCTGTAACCCGTCCGGACACAGCCAGCGACGCCGGCTCTGCTCCCCGGACTCCACCTGGCGAATCGGACCCGACCACTGCACCACCGGCTGGCAGCAACCCCCAACTCGGAGAGCAGATGCTGGGTCGCATACGCGAATTGCTGTCCGTGCGTCGAACCAGACAGGGTCAATCCGCAAATGGCGAAGTACGTCCGGATCCAGCAAACCCTGCACCGGCATCCGCGGTTAGTGCGGCGATCGAACATCCTGCTGTGCGTCGCGCGGCGCGCCTTCCGGAAACCGAGATACTCAAGGAAGGTATAGACAAAGTAACCATCTCGAGGGCGCTACTGTTACGCATCAACATGACCTTGCGCGCCCAGCGTGAGAAAATCAAAGAGGTTGTTGGCGACGACAGGCTGAGCTATTTCGACGAGGATACCATCGAGGTCGTCGGACTCCTGTTCGAAGAGATGCTCGATGAGCCGCATCTAGGGAACGTTGCAAAGGCGCTGCTCAGTCGCCTCCATACGCCCTTTCTCAAACTCGCCATCCGCGATCCTTCCCTGCTTACCCGACCCGATCATCCGGCACGCCACCTGTTCGATAATGTCATCTATGCCGCTTCACGGTGGGTCGATGAAAGTGATCTGACGCAAGGGATCTACCCGCGATTGCAGCGTGTCGTCACCCTGATCGTGACGACTCAGGAGCTGTCCACCGACCTGCTTCAGGAACTCGACGAAGGACTGTCTGCCGAAATAGAACTACGCGCGGAGCGTCAAAAAAAGCGCGAAGCGCGGACCGTCGAATCCGAGCAGGGCCGCGAAAAGCTCGAGCAGGCGAAAGCGGCGGCCGCCAAGGCAGCAGAGCTTCTCACAGCAGCCAAAGAGACGCCAAAAACACTCAGCGATTTCCTCTCCGGCCCCTGGGCCGACTACCTCACCCTGGTCTACCTTCGCAGCAATGGTGAGCTGAATGCCGCCCCGTGGCGCGACGCGGTGGAACTGGGCTGTAACCTGCGCAATCTCATCGTTCGCCACATCCAGGGCGAAACGGTCGACGATGCGGAAGTATCAGACCTGCGGCGCGCCATTGCCCACCGCCTCGGGGATGCAGTTCCACATCTACAGGCACAAGTCGAGAAGGTATTCTCGCTATTCGACTCCGACCAGGAGGTCGTCCTCGCCGCGCCGGAATCGACTCCGACCGCACCGCAGCCTGCAGCGCCGGTCGATCAGGTCCCGCTCGGTGACTCGGCGAAGAATCTGCTCGAGCGTCTACCGACCCTGCCGCCAGGTACCTGGGTAGTGTTCAAGAACCATGGCGATTCCGGTCAGACGCTCAAGCTGTCCTGGTACAACGACCGGACCGAGCGTTTTCTGTTCGTCGATCAGGCCGGGGCCAAGGCACTTGTGGTGCCGCTCCGCAAACTGGCCGCGCAAATCGACAGCGAACAGGCCCACGTCTTGTTGTCGACCGGTACATCCTATGTCGAATCCTCACTGCAACGGGCGTTGGAAAGACTGAAGAAACAGGCCTGAAGCGACTACCGTTCCGAGAATCAATATGGAGAAACGCAAAGATCGCCGAATACCACTGGCCCATAGCGGCTGGCGGGCACGCCTGGTCGATCAAATGACCGGCAATATACTGGGCGAAGTGGTCAACCTGTCCCCGGGCGGCATGATGCTGCTCGCGGTCGAAACGATCACCACCGGCAGGCTATATCAGGTCATGTGTATCGCATCAGATGGGAGTGGTCAGGAGCGACGGTTCAGCGCCGGTATTACCGTGCTCTGGCGTAGCGAGGCGAATCAGAAGCCCGGCTGCTGGGCGGGTCTGAAGATCATCGACCTCGACGCTGAATCGCAGCAATGTCTGATCGATATTGGCCGCGCCCTGGCGGAGGCATGAACAAAGCTGACGACTGCCCCTGCTCGTCTCCGACGTCGACTTGGCGCAGACCCCTGTACCCGAGACCCTGCGTGGACAAGCGCCATCGCTTGGTCGCATAATTGAAACGAAGGTGCTTGTCAACATGGCAACCGTCCAACAAGGAAAGTCATCGTGAGCATAAGCAGCGTCTATGAAAAATACTTCGGGCTCGGCGAGCATCCATTCTCGATCACCCCCGACCCTCGCTTCGTCTACCTGAGCGACAAGCATCGCGCGGCCCTCGAGCACCTGAAACAGGGCGCGGTAGGCGGCGCGAATGGCTTCGTGCTGCTGACAGGCGATGTCGGCACCGGTAAGACCACGCTTTGCCGCACCTTCCTCGAGCAGGTTCCGCCCAAGACAGAGGTAGCACTGATCCTGAACCCGGTCCTCACCCTGAACGAATTTCTGCAGACCATCTGCGAGGAACTCGACCTGGTCATCGAGGGCAGCCGCGAGTCGAACAAGAACCTGATCGACCATCTCAATCGGTTCCTGGTGCAGGTGTATGCGCTCGGTCAGAAAACCATTCTGATCGTTGACGAGGCGCAGGACCTGTCACATGAATTGCTGGAGCAGATTCGTCTCCTCACCAATCTCGAGACCAACTCTGACAAGTTGCTACTGATCTTCCTGATCGGTCAGCCTGAGCTGCGCGACATACTGGACCGCCCGGATATGCAGCAGGTCTCGCAACGAATCACTTCGCGGTACCACCTTGGGCCCCTGGACAAGGAAGAGACGCGCGCCTACATCGAGAGGCGACTCGAAGTGGCCGGTGGAAGTGACATCGAGTTTACTGCATCGGCAATCCGCAGAATCTATGCCTTCTCCGGAGGCGTCCCACGACTGATCAATGTGCTGTGCGACAAGGCACTGCTGTGTGCCTACGAGAATGCAACACAAAAGATCACTGGCACGATCATCAAGGAGGCCGAGGAGCGAGTCCGTGGCAACCTCACTCGTTCGAGTTCCCATTGGGGCAGGAAGGCGGCAGGAATCGCCATGGCCGGGATCGCACTGGCCGCGATCATCGTTGGGGTTGGCTATTGGATCCAAGGGACCGGCTGGCCCCCAGAGTTCGGGCCATCATCCGAGACCACCGCCATCGTCGACAAACGTGCCGCGGCGCCCGTCGTCGCTTCCGCGGACACTCAGCCAGACCCGGCGGCAGCGTCCAATGGCACGGGGGAGCGGAACGAGACGGGTTCACCCTTCCGCACCGATCGCGCGGAATCATCGAATAATAAGGTTGCTATGACAGCCGTTTCGCAAGGTCAATCGACCGCAAAGCCATCACCCGAGAAAACCGATAGATCCGAGCCTGCGGCAGTACTGGCAGAGTCCTCAACGGCATCGGTATCACTGCCGTTGCCGCAAACTTCGCAAGGTGGACCAACTGCGGCCACGCAACTACCGGCGTCAGACGGCGAAGCGCCTGCGGAATCGAAGGCAAAGATTGCCGACATGCCCGCAGACCTGGCGGGCACTATGCCATCTGCCGGCGCTGCCTCTCTCGCTTCGACGCCGATCGCCTCCGATGCAGCCAATCCAACCACGCCTAGCCCCGGCAGCGGCGCCGGCGACGCGACCGGTGGATTCGCCGCGGACTCCGTCGCGAGAACTCAATCAGAGCCTACGCAACGCGCCCCGAGCGGGGGAATGATCCCGAAAGAGCCGCCCTCGCCCACCACCACGGTCGCGGCACTGGATGACGCTCGCGCGGCCTCCGCGATACCGGAATCGCAGTCGTCGGACATGCTCACAGAGCATGTCGAAGGGATCACCGCCACCCCGAGCCCCGATAGCGGCAGCGCCCAGGGTCGCAGCGATACAGCGACGACCGCCGACGGACCACAAGCCGGCACCACCCCCTCCCCCACCATGATGGCAAAGGCCACGAAAGGAAGGATTCGGGGAGAAGGTGCCACTGCTGCGCAGAGCCAAGCAAGGCCCAAGACCAAACAACCCTCACGCAGGGCCAAAACCCTTACCAGCTACACAAGAACAGTAGCGGAACGGAAACTTCTGAACCTATGGGGCGTGCCGGGCGATCCGCCGGCCAATATGAGCTTGTGCCAGTTTGCTCGACAAAATGGTCTCGATTGCCTCAGTGACAGCCGCGGCCTCAAGTTCCTCTACATCTTCAATCGACCCGCCCTGGTGTCCATCCGGGTGGACAATCTCAAGTCGTATGCTGTCGTCACCAAGGCCACTCCGGAGAAGGTCGTGCTTGACGTGCTCGATCGCACCCATGAAATACCGGCCAAGTTGTTCCCCAACATCTGGGATGGGCGCTTCGTCGTCCTCTACCGCGCGCCAAAAGAGTTTCGCGGCGCACTGACCCCAGGTTACCGAGGAGAAAAGGCCCTAAGGGTGCGCCAGATCATGGACCAGATCGAGGGCAAGCAAACCAGCGGAGACGCCTACGACCCGGAACTCGTTTCGCGGGTCAAGCAATTCCAGAGAAGCATTGGACTCAAACCTGACGGCATCGTCGGTCCACGGACCCTCATGGTGATGCGCAACAAGCTTGCCAAGCTCAAGCAATGAATGGGGTCGATGTGCAAATGTATGCGCGTCGGACCCAGAGGCCTCCCACAGGGCGGATCAGCCACACCCTCCTGCGAACACAGCACGACGCACACGGCCATTCGTGTGGAAAGTTCTCGGCACGCTGCGCCGGACTTCCCGGCGCCCTGCAGCTCCGGATTCCCCGGATGCTACCTACCGAAACCCATCTGCTGCAATAGACTTGCAGCCCGATTCAGGCCTTGCGCGGGAGCCACCTGGACAACACTGGTATTGACCGACGAACTCGAACGCGAGGTAGAGCCGTCCTGAGTCTGGGGAATACCGGGAGGAAGCACGGGGCCAGTAGACCCGCCTCCGAAGCTTCCACCCAACAAGGCACTCGCCCGGTTGCCGGTCGAGCCTCCGGTCGTCGCTGGGGGCGTACTCGTAGTGGGGCCAGAATAGGTGTAGGTGGAAACTGTCGCATCCTCCACTCCCGTTGCATCCGCTAGCGCCGTAGCGGTCGCCCCGCCGGCGGCCACTGCATCGAGCTCTACCCCCGACAATGTCTGCCCCGCTGCGAACGCGGCAGATGAAGACACAGATAAACAGAGTATTAACAAGTGCTTATTCATATTTCCCTCCAGCGCCATGGGCCATATTTCCCTGGCATCCAAGTACAAATATAGCAAAACAACTGGCGCCGTCATCAAAATCTGCTTTCTCGCAGCCCACCTTCGGGTATGGCTCCCGTAAAGGAACATCTGATCGATTCTCGTGCGAGCAGATTGCGGTGAAAAAACCGCCCTGCTCAAGGTCGCCGCACCCCCTCCCCGCACACCTTGTGCAACCCAGGCGCCTGGCCACGCAGATCGAGTAAGGCCATCTTCCCGCTGCTGAAGAAGGGCATCCCCAGCAGGTAGTTGCCGATCTCCGCCTTGCCCAGTTTCACCTGGCAGCTGGCCGCGGGTGGCGTCGTGTTTTTCAACGACTGCATCAGCCGTTCGATGGCGATGTCGGTATCCGGTGCGATCCGGTGCAGCACACCCCAGTACATGCCGATATAGCCGCGGGTGACGCCGACATAGACCGGCGCCCCTTCCACTCGCCACGGCGTTTTCCACAGTCGCAGGGTGTCGATCACCCGCTCCCCGTCGACCTGGGCCGCCCTTTCAAAACCAAGGTCGTTGATGTGGCCGTTCCAGAAGACCGGCGCCAGCGGTGCGTTGACGTAATCCATCCCGTCTTTGAGCAGTTTCAGCAGATGGCGCGGACCCGGCGGATCGGCCGCTTGCCAGCCTGCGGCCTCGAGTCGCTGCACCAGCGTTGCCTCGTCCGGCGCCACGAAGGCCACGGACAACGGCTGCGCCGGCGCGCCGAGCAGGGTCTCGGTATGGGTCAGTCCCTGCTCCCGGATGAAGGTCGCCAGTGGCTGGTCCACGATCTTGGGGACTACGGGCGGCGGGGTATTGACCTTGGGATGCCAATGCAGCGCATAGGCGCCATACCACGCTGCCGCCAGCACCGTTAACGCCCCAAGGATCATGCGCCGCTTCGGCGCAAGGGGTGCCCGCCAGTCGATCCAGCCCCGGTCGGTGGCCCATTCGCTGATGCTGATGGCGATCACCAGCCACCCGGCCCCCACCAGGTAACCCGCCCAGACATCGCTCAAATAGTGCACCCCCAATACAATCCGGCTCAGACCGATCGCCAAGATGATCAGCAGGGTCAGCAGCAAACGATTGATGCGCGAGCGCAGGTCCGGGGCCGAGCGCATCAGGACATAGCCCAGGAACCCATAGAACCCCATGGCGATCGAGGCATGCCCACTGGGGAACGAATAGGAGTGCTCGAGCAACACCGCCTCCACCGGACGCGGCCGATGAAAGGCGGCCTTGCTCAATGCCGTGAAAATCGCCGTACCGGCTGCCGACACGAGCAGCGAAGCCGCCAGCCAGCGCCCCCGGCAGATCCAGCACCCGAGGGCCGCCAACAGGATCAGCGGTCCGGCCACCGCGGGAACGCCCAGCGCGGTGATCCAGGTGAACACCGGGATGATCTCCGGCGGCCGGAATCGCGCCATCAGCTGCGCCACCGCCTGATCCACCGCCACGATGGGGTCGGAGGTGAGGAAGTCTTCTACGATACCGCCGAACAGGATGGCGACATACAGCAGCGACAGCGACAACAGGGTCAGCGGCAACCCCGAGAACTGGTGACGGTTGAGCCGCTGCCCGACAATCCTCATCACGTGGGGATGGCGCCGCGCGAACTGCCTCAGATAGGGGTTGGCTGCCAGTGCCAAGGCTATTGAACGATACAGTGACCTGAGCAGCAACCAGACCTGCGGCCCCTGGCGGACCAGAATATGCTTGAGATACCACAGCGCGAGCCATAGCAGCAGGAGTGCCAGGAACAGCAGCCCGATCCGCGACATCCAGGCCTGGGCCAGCGCCAACGACTGGCCGAACAAATAGCCCCCGCCGATCCATTGCAGGCCCCAGCCGATGCCACCGAGCAGGTTCCAAAACAGAAAGACCCCCTGGTGCATGCCGGCGGAACCGGCGACGAACGGAGCAATCTCCTTGATGCTGGGGATGAAGCGGCCAAGGAACACACTCTTGGCACCATTGCGGTCGAAAAAGTCGTGCGCCTGTTGGAAGTGTTCCGGCTTGAGAAACCAGACGCCGCCCTTGAGCCAGCGCCGTCCATAGCGCTTGCCCAGCCAGTAGTTGAGGTTGTCTCCCAGCACCGCGCCGGCGACACCGAACCAGAACACCCCTGCGAAATCGACCGTCCCGGTCGCACTCAAGGCCCCCAGCAGCAACAGCAGGGTGGAACCCGGCACCAGCAGACCAACCACCAGCGCGGTCTCGACGAAGGCCGCGATGAAGGCCGCCCAGTAGGCCAGCGAGTGGAAGTGCTCGATGCTGGGGAGCAGTGATTGGTAAAGCTGTTCGATCATAATCAGGTGTTGAACATCACGACAAAGCCAGGGTGTCGGAATGAACTCCGACCTACAGTTTCGGCATGATGCTGGTGCAGGTCGGGTTTCAACCCGACATCCGAGCCCGTCGTGTCGGAATGAACTCCGACCTGCACGCGAGTGGAGCCATGCCCACGCAAAAGAGCGTCATTGTACAGCGCGGGCTCCGCCTCATTCCGAAACTTGCCAAACGGTAATGTAGGCAGGCCATCCCGGCGGTGGATAATGCGACCCAGCCTCTCTTAATCTGTGTACCCGTCATGCTTGGCCTGCCCAGAACCGTCATCGTCCTTGGACTGGTCTCGTTCCTGAACGATACCGCCAGCGAGATGATCACACCCCTGCTGCCGCTGTTCCTGACCGCCACCCTGGGAGCCGGCCCCGCCATCGTGGGCCTGGTCGAAGGGGTTGCCGAGGCGACCGCCAGCCTGCTCAAGCTGGTCTCGGGTCGGCTGGCCGACCGGGGATGGAACCACAAGGGGCTGGTGCTCGGCGGCTACAGCGTATCGAATCTTGCGCGGCCCCTCATCGGCCTGGCCCTGGGCTGGAGCTGGGTGCTGTTGCTGCGCTTTCTCGACCGGGTTGGCAAGGGCATTCGCACCTCGCCGCGGGACGCCCTGATCGCCGCCAGCACCGACGAGAGCCGGCGTGGGCGCTCCTTCGGCTTCCATCGCGCGCTGGACAATGCCGGCGCCATGGTCGGCCCGCTCATCGCCTTCGGTCTGCTCAGCGCACAGCTGCCGCTGCAGCACGTGTTTCTTTGGTCGCTGGTCCCCGGTCTGATGGTGCTGGCGCTGCTCATCTGGGGACTGGACGGCACCCCTGCCCCGGTCGCTCACCCGGATCGATCCCCGCTGCGCTGGTCGATGCTCGATGGCCGCGTGCGCGGACTGATCCTCGCAGCGGGCGGACTGGCCCTGGCCAGCGCACCCGAGGCCTTCCTGGTGCTGTGGGCCAGCGACCGTGGCCTGGCCATTGCCTGGGTGCCATTGATCTGGGCCGGCGCCAGCGCGGTCAAGGCGGTGGTGGCAGGCCCCGCGGGGGCGCTGTCGGATCGCTTCGGGCGGGTGCCCGTGCTGCTCACTGGCTGGGGACTGCGCATCGCGCTGTTGCTGGCCCTCGCGTTCTCCGCCCATGGCCAGGGCGAGGCCCTGACCTGGGGGCTCTTCCTCGCCTATGGCGGCGCGCTGGCGGTCACCGAGGGGGCCGAGCGCGCCTTGATCGGCGACTTCAGCCGGGCCTCGCAAAGAGGGACCGCCTTCGGCCTCTACCACATGACCACCGGCCTGGCCGCGCTGCCCGGCGCGTTGCTGTTCGGCGTGCTCTGGCAGGGGCTGGGGGCCGAGATGGCTTTTGTTATTGCAGCCATGATTGCTGCGATCTCAGCCTTGGCACTGATCAGATCGACCAGATCCGCCTGAATTCGAGGATTCGAAAAAAGCTTGTCTGGCTTGGACAGAGAAATGATCGGCGCAAGAAGAGGCGGCGCAGGCAGGCACGCCTTTGTCGAATCGACGCAACGCCGTACCGGAACATCTAGCGAGCTCTGGATGTGGCGTTGCTACCGCTTGAGTTACCACTCCAGGGTCCATGTTCAGCACACTCCACCAACCTTTCCAATCGGTAATGTTCCCGTAAGTCAGCCGCAAGGTGCCCTCCCCGATACTTTCTCCATCGTCTGAATACAGACGCGATTCATACACAGGAGAAAGTCCATGAAGAAGTTTCAAGCATCCGTTATCGCCCTGACCGTCGGCAGTGTTCTGGCCGGCAGCGGCCTCTATGCCTTCGCCGAAAACGCGAAAACCGCAGGCAATCAGCCCTTCGAGGGCATCGTGGTCGAGGATGTCGTGGTAGTCGATCAACTGCCCACCGAGGTACAGAGCGGCTCGATCAAGGTCGGCGGGGCGAACGAGCAGGCGATGGCTGGCATGGCCAAGCTGGGCGCCTTCGACGCGCTGCAGATCGCCACCAGGGCCAACCCCGGCAAGGTGGTTGAGCTGCAACTGGACGAAGAGAACGGTTTCCTGATCTGGGAGGTGACCGAGATGACTGCCGATGGCCAGGAATTGCAACTCAAGCTGGACGCTGGCGACGGACGCCTGCTGGCCGCGGAGTCCGGTGATCACAACGGTGACGAGGCAGACGACGACCACGAGGACCGGAACGAGGGCCACAGTAGTTGGAAGTTCTGGGAGGACCACGACGAGGACGAGAAAGGAGGGGACCGCGACTGAGCGGCTCCTGCCAAACGAGGGCCGGCGGCGCCGATCCCGCAAGGCGCCGCCAGTCCGGCCTTCACGTTCCCAAAGGGAGGAACCAAGATGTTGATCGACGCAAATCACCTCGCGCTGACCCTGGATGGCAATACCATCCTCAAGGACGTCAGCCTGCACATGGACAAGGGCCAGATCTACGGCCTGCTCGGACCCAACGGGGCCGGCAAGAGCACCACCATCGCGCTCCTGCTGGGACTCTATCGGGCGGACAAGGGCCACCTGATGCGCTTTTCTGAAGCAGAGACCGATCTCGTATCGATCCGCCGCCGCATCGGGGTCATGCCGGAGTTCGCCGGTTTCTACGAATGGATGAGCGCACGGGAATATCTCATCTGGTATGCCGGGTTCTATGGCGGTTTGCAGACACCGCCCGATGCCCTCCTCGCAAGGGTCGGCCTCGCGCAGGCCGGCGCCAAACCCATCTCCCAGTTTTCGCGCGGCATGAAGCAGCGCCTGGCCCTGGCACGGGCACTGGTACATGGGCCGGAGCTACTGATCCTCGACGAGCCCACCAATGGCCTCGACCCTCGCGGCCGGCGCGAGATTCACGACCTGCTGATCGAGTTGGCGCAGCAAGAGAAGGTCGGGATTCTATTGTGCACCCACCTGTTGGACGATGTCGAACGACTGTGCACCCGTATCGGGATCATCGACAAGGGCCAGACGGTGCTCGAGGACGATCTCGATCGCCTCCTGCATGATGCCGGTAGGCCCCGCTACCGTCTTCACATGACGGACGTCCCCACCGTGCAATCGCTCCCACCATCCGTCAACCTGATCGATTGGGATGGCAGTTGGTACACCGTCGAAATCGAACCTTCCCAAGACGCGGGTATCGCCCAGACGTGGGAGTCGCTGCTTTCTCTTGGCTGGTCCTTCGACGAGATCCACAGGGAGAAAGACACCCTTGAGGCACGCTACCTGACGCTGACCGGCGGCGAGAGGGCGACATCACAGGAGAAGGCCGCATGAACGCTTCATCTCTCATCGCCACTAAGGAACGCAGCGCCCTGCTGCAAAACCAACGGGGGCTGGCCTGGCTACTCGCGTATGCGGGCATCCTGTCCGCCTTTGCCCTGTTGTTGATCAGCAATCGGGAACTGAGCCTGCTCGACAATGCCCAGGTGGTCTACATGATGGCGGGCACGGTCACCGCTGCCGGGGCACTGATCGCGGTGATCATGGGGTCGGACGCCTACGCCGGTGAACGCGAGCGCGGCACCCTGGTGCCACTGCTCACTGCGCCCATCTCGACGGGTGATTTGCTGATGGGCAAGGCAATTGGCCTCGCCAGCGCCTGGGGCATCATGTACCTGCTGTCCCTTCCCTACCTATGGGCAGTGGGCGCTGGCGGCCAGAACCTGGGACAAGCCATCTTCTACCTGGGCCTGTTCGGAACGCCTGTGGTATTGGGCTTCGGCTATCTGGCCATGGCCCTGTCGGCGCGCAGCGGCAGTGTCATGTCCTCGCTGCTGACCAGCCTGATCATCCTGCTGTTTTCGGCCAGCCCGCTGCTGATCGGACCGGGCCTGCGTAACAGCGCCATCGGCAAGGCGTTGGATGCTGTCAATCCGTTCTCGGGTGCCCTCAACACCTACGACGCGGTCATCATCGACAGTGATCCCTTCCTGTCACAACTGGGCCGGCTGGTACTGGTATTGCTCTGGTTGGGGATCATGTTCGGTGTGGCACGGCTGAGCGCCCGGCGCCCTGCCTTCCGCTGATACGTCTGCTGACAGGAGAAAGACAATGAAACACCTCAAATACCTTCTGGCCGGCTCCTTGCTGCTCTTAAGCACCCTGGCCTCGGCGGCCAGTTTGCAGCTGCAGCTGAAGTCCGACCCGGCCAATCCAGGTCATCCCACGATGGGCGACTGGATGCACTTCAACAGCGTGATAACCAACAGCGGTCAGCAACCGATCGAGGGGCTGGTGGCCTGGATCAGCCTGGTCCAGGTCACCCCCGGCAAGGAACAGCCCATGGACCTCGAGGACTGGAGCGCCCACAAGGCGGTGACGGGGACCGCGCTTGCTCCCGGTGCCAGCCTGCAGACCCAATGGCCGATGCGCCTGATACAGAGCGGCGACTACCGGGTCGTGATCAGCACCACGGACCGGAACAACAAGACCGTCTTTACCAGTCCGACACTGCAATTCCATGTAGCACAGAAGCCTGTTGTCGAATCCACCCGGATACTGCCCGTCGCGCTCGGCATCCCCCTATTGATAGGCGGATTGCTCGGGACGCAGAGGTTCCGGCATCGACACCGCTCGGCCTGAATCACCCAGACGACTGTTTCTTTCCGGAATCACACACCCATAAGGAGTCGAAAAAATGTCCGTAATCACCTCCGACAACATGAAACAGGCGCTGTTGCGCGTACCCGAGGTCACACTCGTTTTCTGGATCATCAAGACGCTGTCCACCACTGTCGGTGAGACCGGTGCCGACTTCCTGGCCTTTGACCTGGGCTGGGGCATGCCGGTTACCACCGTGCTGATGGTCGGCATCATGGTCGTGCTGCTGTATTTGCAATTTGGCAAGCTCAAGCGCTACGTGCCGGCCAATTACTGGACCCTGGTGGTGCTGATGAGCGTAGTCGGCACCCTGATCACCGACATGCTGGTCGACCTTGCCGGGGTCAGTCTTGTCACCCTGAGCATTGTGTTCACGGTGATGATGCTTGCCGGTTTCTATCTCTGGTACCGGGAAGAAGGAACCCTGTCGATTCACTCTATCGATACAGGCAAACGTGAGGCGTGGTACTGGGTCGTCATCCTGCTGGCCTTTTCCCTCGGCACCGGTGTTGGTGACCTGATCTCCGAGCACTTCGCCCTCGGTTACGACAAGGCCCTGCTGCTGTTCAGTGGACTGATTGCTGCGGTTGCCGTCGCCTACTACGTCTTCAAGCTCAACGCGGTCACGGCATTCTGGATCGCCTATGTATTGACCCGGCCGCTGGGGGCATCGCTGGGCGATTTCATGATCCAGACGCCAGCGGATGGCGGCCTTGGGATCAATATGATGGCCGTCAATATCGCTTTTCTTGGCGCCATTGTTTCGCTGGTCGGATATGAGCTGTTTCGGATCAAGCAGGCCCTCTTGGCGCAGATGGTGGAAACACCAACGGATTGAGAAGGCTGCCCGAGTGACCGGCGCGGACCTGGGCCTCCATCGGCCCGGTCGATCCGGGACGCTCGATCATCATTGAACGGCAAACTCACTGAGCGCCAATCGAATGCACATAGTGGATATCACAATGTTTTGGGCGCCAGCCTCCGGGGGTGTTCGCACTTACCTCGAAGCGAAAGCAGCGTGGCTACGGCAACAGCCCGACATCCAGCACACGCTGCTGGTACCCGGTGCATCGGCAAGGCACGACGGTGACACTCGGACCCTGCCCGCCCCCTCTCTGCCCTTTGCCAACGGCTACCGCTTTCCTCTACGCAAACAGGCCTGGATCGATCAGTTGATCGAGATGCGGCCCGACATCATTGAGGCCAACGACCCCTATGTTCCCGCCTGGGCCGCCCTGGAGGCAGGCCGTCGACTGGGCGTACCGGTGATCGGCTTCTATCATTCCGATCTGCCGCGCCTGGTGGGTAGTCGCGCGGGGCACTGGACCAACCGCCTGATGAACCGCTACGTGCACAACCTCTACCGTCGGTTCGATCGCGTGCTGGCGCCTTCGCAGGTCATGGCCGACAATCTGCATGCATTGGATGTGCGCAAGGCCCATGTGCAGCCGCTGGGGGTGGATGCCCGCTGCTTCCATCCGGACAAACGGACAGGCCGGCTGCGTGCCCGGCTCGGGCTCGGTGACGACACCCGGTTGCTGGTATTTGGCGGGCGGGGCGCGCGGGAAAAGAACCTGCCCGTCCTGCTGGAGAGTATGCGTCTGTTGGGCGCGCGCTATCACCTGCACCTGGTCGGCTCGCACATGCCAAGGCAGCTGCCAACCAATGTAACAACCAGCGACCGTTTTGCCTCACAAGATGAACTGGCAGGAATGCTCGCCGACAGTGACGCACTGGTCCATGCGGGGGATCGTGAGACCTTTGGATTGATCGTTCTCGAGGCCATGGCCAGTGGCCTGCCGGTAGTTGGGGTGGATGCCGGTGCCATTGCCGAATTGATCGTGCCGGGCACCGGTCTGCTCGCCGAACCGCTGTCGGCCACTTCCATGGCGGAGACAGTCCAGCATCTTTTTCGACGCGACTGGCAGGAAATGGGGCAACAGGCACGTCGACACGTGGAGAACACCTATTCCTGGGACAACGTGTTCCGGTTACTGTTGGCCCACTATCGCGAACTCGGCGGCGCTACCGAACTCTAATCGAGAACCTGCCAATGGGCGAGCAGCGCCGCACGGCACGGCTACCACATGGCGCGCCACCGGTTTGGCGCCCGGCAGCTGGAGACATCCGTGTGCCCGCCAGCCCTGAGGATTGATGGAGGCGAAACCCGTGACAAAGATTCGGAGCATGAACCGGAGAAAGCGCTACTGGATATGGCTGGCCGCAGCCCTATTGCCCGGACTCATGATCTATGCCGCCCTCGTGGCACATGGGTCCGCGCCCGACTTTTACGCTGAACCTCGTGCCGCACTGACGACGGCGCGCCAGCATCTACAGCTGGCTTACGGGGAGGGACAGGCGTTGCGCGAAGACCTCGCCATCGAACATCGCGAGATCGAGATGACCCTCAAGGCCCTGCAACAGGCGAGACTGGCCGACGAGGGCCGCACTCGTGTTTCCGAACTCGCCACCCGCGTGCAAAGACTGGAACAGCCGGACGAACTGGGGAAGATGACTCCGCAACAGTTGCGTCGAGAATATGAGAGTATCCTGGCCGATCTGCAACAACTGATCGACGAGAATCATTAGCCTGAAAATTGCACCACCCGAACGGTGATTCCTATGCAACACTGTGAAATGATCAATGAAGCTTTTAGCTGCTCGAAGCGTTCGCCCGCGACAGATTGCAGGGGTCATCGTTCTATTCCGATTCGAGCGGATTCCCGCTCGCCATGGCTTGATCTTCCCCCAGACAATGGCCACGGCTATCCCTTGCGGCCCAGGCCGGCGCCCCACCGGCTGCGAATTCCGCCTGCTCTCGGGATGCTGACGCAACTTCCGGATCAGCCATGTCCTACCTGAACGACCCACGGGTTCTTTTTGCCGCCGAACGCACCCTACTGGCCTGGAACCGCACCGCGATTGCGCTCATCACCCTGGGCTTTGTGATCGAGCGATTCGGTCTGTTCATCAAAATAATGCACATCAACATGGTGCCGGGCCAGCGGGAGCTGTCCTTCTGGCTGGGTCTTTCCCTCATCGCCGGCTCCGTCGTGGTCAACAGTCTCTCGATCTGGCAGTTTCTCCGCGTACGCAAGAGTCTGTCGCCCGAAGAAATACCCGATCGTTACATGACCTGGCTGGCAGCCAGTCTCAACCTGCTGGTTGCACTGTTCGGCGGTGGCCTGATCTTCTACCTGGCACGGGGCTTTCTGTGACAGCGAGGATATTCGGGAATCGACACATTCCCCTTGCAGCCATTGAGCGCACTCACTGGGTTCGCAGTGCATCTGATGTTGTGTCGACACGATGGTTCCAGAAACAGCGGCCGGGCGTTTGTATATGTTCGAAGACTGGCATGAATTGATAAGATGGGTTCTTACCACCCACGCCAGCCTGTGGCTTGGCGCCTTCATCGTGTTGCTGCTGTTATCGGGCATGCTCCGCGAGCGGCGCAACCCCAGCGCGTCGGCCGCCTGGTTGATATTCATGCTGGCCGCACCCTATGTCGGAGTCCCGCTCTATCTCGCACTGGGCACGCGCAAGCTGAAGTCTCTGGCACGCCAGAAACAGCGCCTGTTCGCTGGGCGAACCTCGCTCACACATCGAGACTCCGCTCTTCGGAATCTACTCGCCCATCTGGGTGTACCTGACCCCACCACTGCAACCGGATTCAATCTGCACACAGATGCCCAATCGGCTTATGTCCGCCTTATGGCGCTTCTCGACGGAGCGAAGCAAAACATTGACATCGAGATCTTTATTCTGGCTGGCGACACCACGGGTCAGAGTCTGATAAATCAGTTGGCCCGGTGCGCGCAACGTGGCGTTCGCGTGCGCCTGTTACTCGACGGCGTGGGTTCTTTCCTGTTGTCCAGGAAACACCTGCAGCCGTTGGTCCTGGCCGGTGGCGAGGCGGCCTGGTTCATCCCGGTACTGCACAGACCGCTGAGAGGTCGCACCAATCTTCGCAATCACCGAAAACAGGTCCTGATCGATCAGGAAAAAGTCTGGAGCGGTGGTCGCAACCTCGCCGATGAATACCTTCAGGGCGAAAATGAGACGCACTGGTATGACCTGAGCTTCGACCTTGAAGGGCCGGCAGCGATCGATTATCAGACACTCTTCGAAGCGGACTGGGCCTTTGCCAACAAGATCCGTCCCGGTGTTGTAGAAAAACTCCTGGTGTCGCCCGATAGCAGCCCGCCGTCACACGAAGTGCAGATCCTGCCTGCCGGGCCGGACATGGACGAAGACGTCCTGGAGCAAACCCTGATCACGCTGATTCGGGGCGCGGAACAGCGGATTCTGATTACCACGCCCTACTTCATTCCGACTGAAACGCTGCAAACCCTCCTATCGAATAGTGCCCGTAGCGGCATCCAGGTGGACCTGCTACTCCCGGAAAAGTCCAATCATCGCATTGCCGATTATGTGCGCAATCGGTTCTTACGTGAGCTACACAAGGCTGGAGTGAACATTTACACCCTGTCCGATGGGATGCTGCACGCCAAGGCATGGGCAATCGATGACCGGTACGCTGTCATTGGCTCCGCCAACGCCGATCTTCGCAGCTTGCGACTGAATTTCGAACTGATGACCCTGCTGTACGGGCAACAGGATGTTATCGCCGTGCGCGATTGGGTGGATGGCCACCTCTCCCACGCTCACCTCTGGAGACCACCTCCCCGCAACCCGCTGCGAGAAACTATTGAAGGATTGCTCATGCTGCTCTCTTTCCAACTCTGACCCTTCGAACCCAAGGCAAGAAACCTTGCTGATCTGCAATGTTGCGGCAAAGCGGCCGCAAGGTGCCACCCCGTATTCTGTCTCCAACGTCGAAAGAAGACGTTTACGTTAAGACAAACCTCAACAGGAGATAGACGATGAAAACGTATCGAAAAGGTGTATTGGCTCTGACTCTGGCCTCGCTGCTTGCCGGCGGTGCTGCCCTCGCCACCTCGGCCGGCGGCGCCGGCAATCCGGCGAAGGGGCCGGCGGCAATGCAGAACCTGCCCACAGAAGCTCGAAACGGCTCCATCCAAGTGAAGGGCGAGAACGAGCGCGCTATGGCGGCCCAGGCCCGGGTCAGCGCTGCAGAGGCGGCGCGCATCGCGGCCAGCGCGCATCCGGGAAAGATCGTCGAAACCCAACTCGGCAACGAGAACGGGACGCTCATCTGGGAAGTGACCCAGTTGGATGCCCAAGGCCGGGAGATCCAGCTGAAGCTGGATGCGGGTAACGGCAAGCTGCTGGCTGCCGAGTTCGGTGACCATGAAAACGGGAACTATGAGGACCGCGAGGACTCAGATGCCGACGAGGGGCGCCATGGCGCACATGAAGACGAAGGCCAGGAACGTGACGGATAACTGACCCCCTACCCACACAGATGGCGTGCAGGCCGGATCGGCCTGTACACCATCCCTGCAAAACACTGTAAGCAAGAGGTGGAACAATCATGTACCAGCAAACCCCGAAAATCGGCATCGCAGACAAACTCGTTATTGGATTGATGACCGTCGTGCTCTTTGTCGCCGGCTTCTTCGCCAGTCTCCTGGCGCTGGCAATCGGCGGAGCCATGGCCCTGTTTGTCCTGGGCAAGGCCTGGTGGTCGAATCGGCGTGCACAAGCGCAATGTATCGAGGGCGAATATCAGGTGCTGCACGAATAGCCGAATGGCCCTAACCTTGCCAAACCGTAATGTTTGATATCTTGTTAGACGTGTCCTGCGGCCCCACCATGGGTCAACGACATCAATGAATGGAGACCTGTCTCAATGGATAAATCCGAACAACCGGCCCAGACCCCGCTCAGCTGGGAACGCATTCTCAACATGCTGGTTCTGTCCGTGGCCTATGCCGTCGCAGAGACCGTGCTGATCGTGCTGATCGTCGGCCAGATCCTGTTCCGCCTGGTCAGCAAACAGCCAAACGAGCCGATGCGCCGTCTGGGCAAACAGTTATCCGACTACCTCTACCAGATCCTGCTGTATCTGTCGTTCAACAGCGAAGAACGGCCCTTCCCATTCCAGACCTGGGCGGCGAGTCGGGAACGCAGCATCATCGTTCCCGACACAGACCCTCAGGGCAACCGATAACAGCCACATAGTCCATCCGCCACCCGGGGTGCGGGATGTTGCGCCTGAAGCAGCTCGTCGAGGCCTATTTCAGACGGCGCACCGCCTTGCGGGTCGCGCTGCTGGCCTTGATTGCCACCATCTGGGGTTACTCGGAATATAGTGACTGGTACGTCATTCCCGAGAGTAACCTGAACTACAAGGCAATACGCGAAATTCGGGAAAACTACCGTGAAGGACCCCTGACCTTTGCAGTCGTGGGAGACAACAAGAACAGCCCGATATTCGATACGGTCATCCAGCGGATCAACCAGGACAAGGACATTCAGTTCGTGGTGTTGCTCGGCGATCTGGTGCAATACCCAACGGTCGAGACCTACCGGGCCTTTTTGGCCCAACGGGACGATCTGCATCCGCCTTCGGTGGCCGTTCCGGGCAATCACGACGTGGCATTCAAGAACCATTACTTCTATCACACCATTTTCGGCCGTTTCTACTACAGCTTTGCGGTGGGTGACTCGCTGTTCATCATGCTGGACGACAGCAATGAGCAGCGGATCGACGATGAGCAGTTCGCATGGCTCCGCGACCAGCTTCAGCGAGGGCAGAATTACAAAAACCGCTTTGTTTTCATGCATGTCCCGCTGTGGGACCCGCGCGGTGTCGATGAGCGTGGGGTGCGCTTTGCACACGCCCTCGGTGACAGTGATGCGGCCCGGGAACTGGAAACGCTGTTTCGAAAGAATGCAGTGACCTTGCTGTTCGAAGGCCATATCCATGCCTACTACAACCTCAAGGACAGCCAACCGCCCCGGATCATCACCGGTGGCGGCGGAGCGGCCCTGAGCGGAACCGATCCCCAACATGCGTTCCACCACTACCTCAAGGTGACGGTAGACAAAGAAGGCGCTGCCACCTCGGTGGTCAAGCTCGACCAGACCGGTCACGTGCGCTCGTGGCAGCAATACCTGACGAACGCCAAACTCTACATCTCGACCTTTGTTCATCTCTATACACTGCAACTCATCCTCGGTCTGCTCGTGTTATTGCTCCTGGCAGATATCGGGTCCGAGTTCCTGCGCCAGAGAAAAGAGCATGACCAGCAGAACGCGCGATGATGGCTGGTGCGAGCGGGATGCACTGTTTTATCCGGAACGTTACCCGGCGTTTCGAGATGCCGGGACGGTGCACCCCTTCGAGCCCGAGGCGCCGCTTTCGTCCGTAAACGCCTGGTGGCTCGCCAATGCGTCACATCTTGCCTATTACGACGAAGACGACCTTGTCCGGGCGTTGTCGCTACAAGGCTTTGCGTTGAGTCACTTTGCCAGCCAAAGGGGGAGCCAGGCCTACCTTGCGGAAAGTGACCACATCGCAATACTGGCGTTCCGGGGTACGCGCCACTCAGAGTTCTCCAACCTCCGCAATGACATCGACATCCGGCGCCTTCCGGTTGTCCGCAATGTATTCGTGCATCATGGGTTCCTTCGCTCGCTGATGGCGATATGGGCCGGCCTGGAGACCGCACTGGCACAGGTCGAGAAACCCGTCTGGTATACCGGCCATAGTCTTGGCGGCGCCATGGCGCTGCTCGCCTCCCTGCTCAGGCCGCCGACGGCCACGCATGTCTTTGGCGCCCCCCGGGTAGGCAACGAATCCTTTGCCGGCCTGATCGGCGGGCTGCCAGTCGCCGACTATGTCAATTGCTGCGATATCGTGCCACGCCTTCCCCCCGCAGCACTTGGTTTCTCCGACGCAGGCAGCAAACGATACCTCACCGCGGACCACCGACTGCTGAGCAGTCCAGGCCCCTGGGAAAGGCGCCTGGACTGGCTCAGGGGTCAGATCATGTTTGCCCGTCGCACCGACTGGCTTCGGCCGGAATGTGTCGGCCTGCGCGCGCTTTCAGACCATATCGTCCTCAACTACTCGGCGGCGATCCGGCAGGTCATCAACTGACACCACTGCGTACCGAACCTTTCCAGATCGTAACTTTGAAACGCCTGGTCCGCCGCTTATCATGATCCAATGCACCTGTTACTCATCGAAGACGACCAGGAAGCGGCTGCCTGGCTCAGCAAGGGCCTCCAGTCCATGGGGCATGTGGTCGATCATGCGCCCGACGGCGAGGACGGCTTGCACCTCGCGCTGACCGGCGACTATGACGTGCTCATCGTCGATCGCATGCTGCCCAAGCGCGACGGATTGTCGATCATCCGCATGTTGCGCGCGGATGGGGACCTGACCCCGGCGCTGGTCCTGAGCGCCCTGGGCGAGGTGGACGACCGCGTACAAGGGCTGCGCGCCGGCGGGGACGACTACCTGGTCAAACCTTATGCCTTCGAGGAGCTGCTTGCCCGGCTGGAAGTGCTGACGCGCAGGCACAAGGAGCAGGCACCTGCCACGCAGTTGAAGGCCGCAGATCTCGTGCTCGACCTCACCACGCACAAAGTCACCCGCGCTGGAAAAACGATTCGGCTGCAGCCCAAGGAGCTGCAGTTGCTCGAGTACCTGATGCGTCACCAGGACCAGATCGTCACCCGCAATATGCTTTTGGAGCACGTCTGGGACCTGCATTTCGATCCCCAGACCAATGTGGTCGATACCCAGATCTCCCGCCTGCGCGGAAAGATCGACAAGGATTTCGATAAGCCGCTGTTGCATACCATACGCGGGCGCGGCTACCGCCTGAGCGAAAATGAATAGACTCCTGCGCACCAGCGCTATCCGCCTTTCGCTGCGCTATGCCATGTTCTACATGCTGGTGGCCGGGGCCGGTCTTGCCATCCTTTATTGGGCCACCAGCCGCTATGTCGACGCCCAGATTGAGGCAGGCCTCGAACATCATCTCAAGACCCTGACAAAACTCTTTGAAAACAAGGGGGCCGAAGGGCTCAGACGGGCACTGGAACGTCGCGGTATCGCAGCAGAGCCGGAGAATCATCGTTTCGCGCTCTACGTGGACAAGTCGGGCAAGCGGCTCGCGGGTGACCTCAAGGCCTGGCCGCCAAGGGCGAAGCCAAACGGCCGGGTATCGAATGTCTGGATCGAAGACGAGCTCATCCCTTTCGCCATGGAGGACCACGACGGCTACTGGCCTACCATAGCCACCACCCTGCCCGATGGCAGCCGTATCCTGGTTGCGCAAAGCGTGCGCCAGGCCGAGGATCTGCAGGAATTCATTCTGGCCACCCTGTTTGCGACCTTTACGCTGGTTATCGGCCTGACCCTGGCCCTGGGGTGGCGCATGGGACGACAGCTCTTGACACGCATCGACCAGATCAATGCAACTGCCGGGAAGATCCTGAATGGACACCTGGATCAGCGCATCCCGGTCACCGGAAGGGGCGATGAGTTCGACGAGCTCGCGCAGAAGCTCAACGCCATGCTGGATCACATCAATCGCCTGATCAATGGCATGCGCCAGGTCACAGACAATGTCGCACATGATCTGAGACGCCCCTTGACGCGTCTGCGCAACCGTCTCGATGTGACCCTGCTCGAATCGCGCGACGCAGAAGACTACCGACAGGCCCTGGAGTCGACTCGTGGCGATATCGAGGAGGTATTGAAGACTTTCAATGCCCTGCTGGAGATCGCCCAGGCAGAATCGGGGCATTTTCGGGGCGAGATCGAAGTGTTATCGCTGTCGGAACTGGCAAGCCAGATGGGTGAGATGTATGTCGACCTGTTCGACGCCGAGGGACAGCACCTCGTTTTAGCCATCGAGCCAGGCATCTGCGTTCGGGGCAACCGCCAGCTTCTGGCACAGTCGATCAGCAACCTGCTCGAGAATGCGCACAAATACGCTGGCAGCAAGGCCCAGGTCACGCTTTCCCTGCAAGGCGACCAGGCGGGGGCCGTGCTGTCGGTGGGCGACAACGGGCCCGGCATCCCAAAGGATCAGCAAGAAAATGTCCTGCGCCGCTACGTTCGTCTCGATAGGGCCCGCAGCACGCCAGGCAATGGCCTGGGCCTCAGCCTGGTCAATGCGATTGCGCAGTTGCACCATGCGCGGCTGATGATCGAGGACAATGCCCCGGGGCTGGCCGTATCGTTGCATTTCGACGCCGTCGCTTGCCCCTCAGAGCAAACGCCGGCATAGGCCATCGACATGCTGGAATCTCTGGAATCGCTGAATCGTTCGCTGTTTCTTGCGATCAATTCCAGCGCGCATCCACCGGCGGTCCTGTATTGGTTCGCCTGGTGCAGCGCGGAGGTGCTGATCTATATCCTGGCGGCAGGACTGGCGCTTGGCTGGCTGCGTAGGAGCACCGGGATTCGTCGAACACTGGTCTATGCCGGACTCTTGGCTGGCACCGCGCTCCTTTTCAATCAATTGATTGGCATGATCTGGTATCACCCCCGCCCTTTCGAAATCGGCCTCGGGCATACCCTGGCATCGCACAAACCCGAGACCTCCTTCCCGAGCGATCATGCCACGGTATTTTTCAGCGTCACTCTGGCACTGCTGCTTCGCCCGGAATCGAGGGCGTGGGGGCTGGTTCTGGTGCCAATCAGTCTGCTGGTGGCTTGGAGCCGGATATGGCTCGGTCTTCACTATCCGCTGGACATGCTGGGTTCGCTGTTGGTGTCCGGCGGGGTCGTCGCCGTCTTGACCCGGCCGTTCTGGCTTGTTTCGGGTTGGCTGAACGACAAGGGTGAGAGGCTCTTGGATAGGCTATTCGCGTATCGGTCCAGATCCCCCTGAGGGTCGCCGCCTCTGCCGACAGCGTTCGTCCAGGCGCGAAAAGCCGGTTATGCTATCGGTTCAATCGATCAACAAGGAATGTGATCAAAGATGAAACCAAAGATCTCTGCCGCCTGCCTGCTTGCCCTCACCCTCCTCGCTCTGCCACTTCGCGCCGCAGTGCCCGAACTGCTGCTGCTGTCACGTTACGAGCCGGGCGTGGACATCAAGGGCTGGCTCATGAGCGAAAAGCTCGACGGGATCCGTGCCTACTGGGATGGGCACCGGCTGCTGTCACGCAAGGGCCATCCGTTTACCGCTCCCGACTGGTTCACCGCACCGCTGCCACCCTTCGCCCTGGATGGCGAACTCTGGATCAGACGCGGGCGTTTCGAAGAGGCCGCCTCAATCACATCACGCAAGCAACCGCACCCGGGCTGGCGGCGCATCAGTTACAACATCTTCGAGGTGCCGGGTGCGCCGGGAGGACTGGAGGCCCGCCTGCAAAGGCTGAGACAGTACCTGACCGAACACCCGGTTGCCCACCTTCGCATCATTCCACAACAACGCTGCCGCGGAACTGCCCAACTGCAGGCATTCCTGGCCAAAGTTATCGAAGCCGGAGGCGAAGGCGTCGTCCTGCGCAACCCGGCCTCTGGCTACGAGACCGGTCGCAGTCGCAACGCCCTCAAGGTCAAGTCTTTCGACGACATGGAAGGCCGGGTACTCGGCTATCGTCCCGGCACCGGAAAATACACCGGGATGACCGGCGCCCTGTGGGTGGAGATCGACGGTGGCCAGCGCTTCTACATCGGCTCGGGCCTGAGCGATGCCAAGCGGGCCGATCCTCCACCTGTCGGCAGCCTGATCACCTTCCGCTACCAAGGGTTCACGCGCAACGGGATTCCCCGCTTTCCATCTTTTCTTCGCGTGAGAACCTACCCGCCCACGCCTTGAAAACGCGACACGTCTATTCCTTGTTCTTTGAGACACCGGTCGTACTGCAGCAGTTGGCACCCGAACACACTCGTGGGCAGGCAGCAAACCGATGCGTACGATTGACCACTGGCTTACCTGCGGGGACTTCGGGCTCAGCGCATAAATGCTTTTTTGCTCGCCGCCGCACCGCGTGGTTAACTATTGGCTGAGAACTGCCAGCCCCAAAATTGCACCAGCCGAAGAGGTCGAATTCCGATGCGCCTTTTCTCAAAGCGCCACCAGCCACCGGGCACGCCACCTGGCACGCTCCACCGCAGAACGGCGCAAGAAGCCCCGCCGTCATCGATCCACCTGCTAGATTACTCGAAACACGCGGTCATGGAGTTCGATCAACCGGATCTGAACGAGATCGGCGACCGGCTGAACGCCGCCAGCATTTCCTGGCTCAGGATCAACGGCCTGCCCGATGCCGACTGGATGCGGCAATTCGGCGACCTGATCGAGCTGCATCCTCTGGTCCAGGAGGACATTCTCAACGGCGGACAGCGCCCCAAGCTCGAACCCTATGAAGATCAGCTGTTCCTGGTGATGAACATACCAGAGCTCCACGATGGTTCAATCGAAGTCGAGCAGCTCTATCTCATCTGGCACCAGCACTACCTGGTGACCTTCTATACCGGCTCGGAAGCCACCTTCGAGCCACTCCTGAAGCGGGTACGCAAGGCCGGTACGCGACTCCGCAGCCAGGGGCTGGACTATCTCGCCTATTCCATCCTGGATCTGGCCATCGACATGGCCTTCCCCGTGCTCGAGTCCCTGGGCCTGGAACTGGAAGAGCTCGAAGAACGCCTGCTGGATCACCCCGATCCCTCCATCCTCCACGAAGTTCATTCCATGAAACGCGTCTTGATCCTGCTGCGACGCGCGGTCTGGCCCCAGCGTGATGTGATCAACCAACTTCTGCGCGACGAGGAAGGCTGGCTCAGTGAGCCGGTAAAGCCCTATCTGCGCGACTGCTACGACCACACCGTCCGCATCATGGATCTGGTCGAGTCCTACCGCGATGCCAGCGCCAGCCTGCACGATCTCTATCTGTCCAATGTAAGCCTGCGCATGAACGACATCATGCGTGTGCTGACTGTCATCGCCACTATCTTCATTCCGCTGACCTTCATCGTAGGAGTCTATGGTATGAACTTCGATCGCAGCGCCAGCCCCTGGAACATGCCGGAACTCGGCTGGCCCTATGGCTACCTCGCAGTATGGGGGCTGATGGTGGCGATCGCGGGGCTGATGCTGTGGTTCTTCCGCCGCAAGAAATGGCTGTGAGAGCCGGGACACAGCATGCCCGGGCGCGGAGGGTGACCTTGGCCAGGAAGCAACCTTTGCGCGAGGAACGCCGCCTCTCTGTCGTTTTCTGACAGGAACACCCCACCTTCGCAGGCCTGCCAGGTGGGAGCGCCAGGCGACTTGCCGCCAGCACCGAGGCGCCGTGTGATCTGCATGGCGAGATCGAACTTTTCCCTAAGGAAAACTCGCAGTTCGAAGCAGGAATCAA
>JANTHJ010000025.1 GCA_024762475.1 Chromatiales bacterium
ATTTGGTGGAGGCGGGGGGAATCGAACCCCCGTCCGCGGATCCTCCGCCTTCGGTTCTACATGCTTAGTCAGTCTATTGTATTTAGCCGCAGGCTGCCCGACTGACAGGGCATGCCGTACGGCGAGTCCGGTAAGGTTTTAGCGATTTGGCCCCGGACGAGCCTCCTCGCGATTCCATGAGAGTCGACGCCTCTAACCTGGACGCATGGACACGGCTCCAGTGAGACGGCACCCTACCGGGTATTAAGCGGCGAGTGCGTAGTTGTCGTCGTTGGCAACTATTTGGTTTGCAGATGATTTACGAGGTTCTGCACCTCGGCATGCACCTCAGGTTTTGCAATCCACGTCGAAATCCGTGTCGCCCCCGAGATCTTCGGCCTTAGCAGCCATTGTGTTGGCAACCCTCCCTGGTGGCCCGTCCAGCCCGGCCTTCCATGGCCGGTCGTTCATCCCTCGAAAAGCCATGTTAGATGGCTTTTCGTCGCCAGAGGCGACCGGGATTCACCCGTGTCGCCCCCGAGATCTTCGGCATTCAGCCTATCACAGTTGGTTGGACAGCAATATGGGGACAATTATCCCCTTTTAAAGAGTCGCTCCTTGTCCCGCTGCCAGTCTCGTTCCTTGAGATCGGCCCGTTTGTCGTGCAGCTTCTTGCCCTTGCCGACGCCGAATTCCAGCTTCGCACGGCCTTTCTTCCAGTACAGCCGCATCGGCACCAGGGTGAAGCCCTTGCGTTCCACCAGTCCAATGAGTTTGTTGAGCTCGTAGCGGTGCAGCAGGAGCTTGCGGGCCCTGGTGGGCTCCGGTTTGAAATGGGTGGAGGCGGTGGGCAGGGGGGTGATATGCGCGCCGACCAGGTAGGCCTCTCCCTTCTGGATCAGTACATAGGTGTCGGTGATATTGGCGCGCTTGTCGCGCAGGCTCTTGACCTCCCAGCCCTGCAGAGCCAGACCGGCCTCATAGGTTTCGCTGATCTCATAGTCGTGGCGGGCCTTCTTGTTGACAGCGATGAGCGCACCGGCGTCTTTCTTCTGCTTCTTGGATTTTTTGGCCATCATCCCATTTTATCACGCGGTGACAACGCGCTGCCCGTGCCGCTTGTCCGTTGGGGCATGCTCGCACACAATAGCTGGATCACTCACCTGAGTTTCCACGATGGCTGAAAAACTCATCCACAATCAATGGTCCAGCCGCCTGGCCTTCATGCTGGCTGCGATTGGTTCGGCGGTCGGCCTGGGGAACATCTGGAAATTCCCCTATATCACCGGTGAGCACGGCGGCGGTGCCTTCGTCCTGGTCTACCTGGTGTGTGTCGCGCTCATCGGAATCCCGGTCATGATGGCCGAGATCATGCTCGGGCGGCGGGGAAGGGCCAATCCCATCAACACCTTCCGCGCCCTGGCGGCGGAAGAGGGGGCTTCACCGCTGTGGGCCGGCGTGGGCTGGCTCGGCGTATTCGCTGGATTCATTATCCTTTCGTTCTACAGCGTGGTGGCCGGTTGGGCACTCGCCTATATCATCGAGGCGCTTCTGGGTCATTTCAAAGGTCTGAGCGGCGATGCCGCCGGGCAATTGTTCGGAGCCCTGACCGGCTCGCCCCACAGGCTGCTGTTCTGGCATAGCCTGTTCATGTTGATGACCATGGTGGTGGTGGCGCGCGGGGTGCGCTCGGGACTGGAGCGGCTGGTGACGTGGCTGATGCCCCTGCTGTTCGTTTTGCTGGCGGTGCTGGTGGGCTATGCCATGGCGGCGGGCGATTTCAGTCGCGGCTTCCATTATCTGTTCGATGTGAATTTCTCCGAGGTGTTCTACCGGTGTTCGCCGGAGGGCCAGTGCAGCTTCACGGCCGAGCCGGTACTGGTCGCGCTCGGGCATGCCTTCTTCACGCTCAGCCTGGGTATGGGGGCGATCATGGTCTATGGCTCCTATATGCCAAAAGAGGCCTCGATCGCCGGCTCGACCCTGATGATCGCCATTGCGGATACCCTGGTGGCGCTGATGGCGGGGCTGGCGATCTTTCCCCTGGTCTTCGCCGAAGGGCTGGCGCCGGGCGCCGGGCCTGGTCTGGTCTTCGTCACCCTGCCCATCGCTTTCGGCAATATGCCCGGTGGCCAGTTGATCGGCACACTGTTCTTCGTGTTGCTGGTATTTGCGGCTTGGTCTTCGTCTATTTCGCTGGTGGAGCCGGCGGTGGCCTTCCTCACCGAGAACGAGCACCTTTCCCGTCCCCGCGCCGCATTGTTGATCGGGGTGGCGGCCTGGGTGCTCGGGATCGGCTCTGCGCTGTCGTTCAACCTGTGGGCTGGTGAGGAATACCAGATCTTTGGCAAGACGCTGTTCGACATCAAGGACTATCTGGCCTCAAACATCATGCTACCGCTCGGCGGGCTCTGTATTGCATTGTTCGCCGGTTGGATTCTGAGCCGGCGGGTGGCCGAGGAGGAACTGGCGATGCGCAGCCCCCGCCTGTTTGGCCAATGGTATTTCGTGATTCGCTATATAGCCCCAGCGGGTATCACGCTGGTATTTCTGAATGCGATAGGGCTGATCTGATGCCGGTGGTGGAAAAAAGCGCGCTGGTCCCTTACTCGGACCGGCAGATGTTCGATCTGGTCAAGGATGTCGAGCGCTACCCCGAGTTTCTGCCCTGGTGCAGTGGTGCCGAAATGCTTTCGGACGACGGCGAACGCATCTGCGGTCGGATCGAGGTCTCACGGATGGGAATTCATCAGGCGTTCACGACCTGCAACCAGTATGAAGCGCCGCATCGGATGTCGATCGAACTGCTGGAGGGGCCGTTCAAGAAGCTGCACGGCGCCTGGGAGTTCCAGGCGCTGAGAGAGGATGCCTGCAAGGTGATGTTGAGGCTGGAGTTCGAGTTCTCCGGCCATCTGATCAATGCGGCATTCGGCAAGGTTTTTCACCAGATCGCGAATACCCTGGTGGAGTCGTTCTGTAAGCGCGCCAAGGAGGTGTATGGTGGATGATGAGCTGATCACCGTAGAGGTGGCCTATGCCAGGCCGGACGAGCAACGGATCGTCGAGCTGCAGGTGCCGCCGGGAACCACGGTGGGCCAGGCGATCGAAAAATCAGGTATCACCGAGCTGTTTCCAGAGATCGATCTGGCCAAGAACAAGGTGGGCATCTTCGGTAAGCTGACCAAGCAGGATGCGGTTCTCCAGGCAGGCGATCGTGTCGAGATCTATCGTCCCTTGATTGCCGATCCCAAGGAGGCGCGCAAGAAAAGAGCGGCCGAGGGCAAGGTAATGCGTAAGGGTGCCCGCGCAGCCAATGCCGCCAAGGAAAAGACGACCGGAGAGGAAGAGGCGGGCCAGGCCTGACTATTCCTCGTCCTCGTCGAGCCCAACCGCCTGCAGGGCCTTTCCGACCAGCGTCTTTGCCTCCGGGTTCCAGTCTGGCACCTTGACCACGCCTTTTTTTGCAACCGGCGCCTGATCTTTTTGAGGTTGCGGCCGGTAATCGCCCACGACACGAGTCAAACGCCCATTGTCGAAAAAGACCGCAAGGTGCTTGATTTCCGTGGGATGACTCCCTTTGCCGACCGTGTAGGGATAGTCCCAGCGATTCGCATGGAAGAAATCGTTTAACGTCGGCGTGCCCAGCACGAAGCGGACCTGCTCCCGCGACATGCCAGGCTTCAGGCGATTGACCTGTTCCTGGGTGACCACATTGCCCTGCTCGATAGTCGGGCGGTAGATGAAGGGCGCCCGGTCGAGGGCCTGCGGAATGATATCCGTAACGCTGCCGAGCTTCTCGGCACCTTTCCCGATGGTACTGCAGCCCGTGTTGATCAGGGTTGCCGGCAGAATGATGGAAATGAGAAGCTTGCGCATGAGCGATTGGTTATCATTGGCCCCGTTGGAATCGCTGACAGATCATAACGGATTCGTGCAGGCTTTACATGCCTGCCGGCCGCCGGAGTTTGCCGTGGAAGACACCGATATAAAAAAGGCCGGTCTCAAGGTCACTTTGCCGAGGGTAAAAATCCTGAAGGTTCTCGAGGCCAACGATGCGCACCATATGACGGCGGAGGATGTCTATCGAAGGCTGCTAGAGCGCAACGAAGAGATCGGACTGGCCACGGTCTACCGGGTATTGACTCAGTTCGTGGAGGCAGGCCTGGTCGAGCGCCACCACTTCGAAGGCGGGCAGGCAATCTTCGAGCTCAACCGTGGCTCGCATCATGATCACATCGTGTGCCAGCAGTGCGGGAAGGTGGAAGAGTTCGTAGACGAAACCATAGAGCGTCATCAGCATGCCATTGCCGAGGAGCATGGCTTCGAAATCGAGGACCATTCCCTGATCATCTATGGCCGCTGCGTGAAGCCCGATTGTCCCAATCGGCCCAAATAGGGTTCAGCCGCTACGGCTCTTGCTTTCGGATAACCTGGACGACAAACTGACCCAGCTTCCGCCCGCTACTGGTCTCCGCGACAACCGGGTAGCGCTGGCCCTTGCCAGCGACCGAGTACTTGGTCTGCAGCTCGTCACTCAAGGCAATGAGGAACTTACGGTCGTCGCCCCGGTTTCTTACCCCGGCCGGAACCCAGCCCTTGAAATTGAGCTTGGGCGTCACGGCATTGTTTCCATCGCTGAAGCTGGTCAGCAGTCGTAGCTTGTCGTCGACAGAGAGCTCCAGCACCTCGCCGTTCAGGAGCAGTCGTTTCTCGCCGTTGACTTCGACCACGAAGACGCGTGTCTTGCCGGGGCGGTAGCGCCGGGGTTGTCGGTCGAGATGCAGATGCACCTTGCCGATGACCTTGCTCTCCTTGCGAAAGACGATATCGGTATTGCGGTCGATGTGGAAGGTATTGCCCAGGTCGTTCAGCCCCCCCTTGCCCTTGACGTCACAGAAAATGCCTCGGGGACTGTTGGCGGCAATCTTGTTCACGGTAACGGCATCGCCCCGCTTGAGAGGCAATGCGTCGCCAGGCTTGACGACCACAGGAGAACCATTGACGTCGATCTCGACGAATTCGAGGCGAGGGGATTCGATCAGGACCTTGGGTGTCATCGGGACGATATCGAGCTCGCGCATGAACTCGTTGATGACCAGGTTGTGATACAGGATCTTCAATTTGAGGGAGGGGAGGTTCTTCGACGCCTCGACCCCAAACGCCGGCAGGCAGTGATGCCGCAGGGCATAGTAGGTTGCCGTTTTGCGCATGGCCGGGTAGGGCGTCTTGGGGTCGTTCGTCCGGGTATCGAAGAAGTGCAGATGATGGTCCTTGTTGGCGATCTGGGCATTGACCTTTTCCAGCACCTTGCGGCCCAGCGTTCCCAGGGGCAGTTCACGCCCATCGCGGCACTCGAAGGCTTCGGCATCGGCGATCAGGGACTGGCCATACCGTTTGGGGTTGCGAAGTTCGTCCACGTAGACGGGGTAGTGGAAGCCCCAGCCGTCGTGCAGGTGCAGGAACAGGTCCGCCTCGCCCATCAGCTCCTTGAGCTTGCCGACCACCTTCAGCATCGGGTTGGGCTTGGGGTTGTCGTGGAACTGCCGGTTCATGTCCCCATCCGGCCCGCGATTGTTGAGCAGGATCGACTTCAGGTTGGCCCTGGGAACGATGATGAGGTTGCCTTTTTCCAGTTCGATGTCCGAATACTTGTCGGCCGACAGGTAGCCGCCGGGCTCATCCCCCTGGATACCTCCGATCAGTAACAGCGTCTTGCCAGGCTTCTCACCCTTGATGCGGTAGATATTGAGTTCGTAGTCCGACCCCTGGAAGAAGACGCTGTGGGTAGACTGCGCCATGACCGGCACCGACAGCAATGTCAGCACCATGACGAGAATCGAGGCGATCCATCGGTTCATAATCGGCTCCAATTCTCTTGTTCGATCCAGTAGCGATCATCACAGCCACCGGAGACGATCAGCGTCTTGCGCCCGGTGTCGTTGATCTCGGCACTGGCGTAGTGCTGGGCGAAGGTCACCTTGAACCGGTTCGGTCCCAGCCGCTGTATTTCGAGGTTATCGGCCGTGATCCGGTGATGCGGCCGGCGGCCGAAGATGATGGACTTGAACGAGCGGAAGGCCTTGCGGTCGCGCCCCTTTGAATCCTTGAAGGACGCGGCGTAGCTGTTGACGTAGGCATCCAGGTCGCGCCGATTCCAGGCATCCAGCCAGTGCCGGACGAATGCCGAGACCTTCTTCCCGGACAATTGCGGCGGCGGCAGGGACGAATATTCTTCCGAAAGCAGCCGCAGGGCATTGCCGACCTTGTGGAAGAACAGGCGCTTCCGGCCGCGGGCATTGATGTTGGCCGCACAGTAGGTCTGGGTGAAGTCGAACACCACCTGCTCGTGATTCTCGCGCAGGGCGACCACATCGCCGGCCTCGATGGTGCGCTCGCGCTGGTGCTCGAAGATGCGCCGCTTGCGCGCCAGCCAGTGTGGTTTGTCCAGACCGCCCACACCTTCGAATGCAGGATCGAGCAGATCCTCAAGGCGTGCGAAGTCGCCCTTTTCCCAGGAGCGCAGGAAATCATCCAGGACACGCATGATTCGCTTGCGTTCACGGGCATAGGTTGTCGAATCGACGAAATCCGCCTTCGAGGTGATTACCACGGGGGTATCCGGGCTTACCAGCCCACGCAGGGTCTGGATGTCGTGGTTGGCGAATGCGACGCAGCCGAGGGTGGCCTGCTTCTTCTTGTCGTTGTCGTCGCGTCCGTGCAGCCAGATTCCACTACCGTTACGTCCTTTGAGACGATCGATCGGGTTGGGGTAGTCGAGGGGAAAGGCGCCGGAGCCGTAGCGGGCATCCAGCGCGTCGTCCGGCAGGTAGGTTATGACCTTGTAGATGCCCTCCGGTGTCTTCTTGTCACCCACGTGGCCCTTGCGCCCGTTGTTCTCTCCCAGCATCAGACCGCCGAACTGGCGGCGGGTCTCGGGCAACGGCTTGATATCGACCAGATAGGCCGTGTGGCTGGCCTTCTCCACCAGCAGAACCTCGCCCTTGTTCACATCACGGGTGAACACGTGGGCCGGGAACTGCTTGGCGAGCGGCGAGTGGGCGAGACTGAGTAGAGAGGCTGCCAGCAGGAGAAGGCGGCCAAGGGTGTTGTTATGTTTCGTGTGCATACCGGAGCATCGGGGCACTGCCCCTATCGAACTGAATCCCTTGGAAAAACGGCGAAATCCTACCGCATTGCGAGTCACTTGGACAGCACTTGTTGTTACTCGGCAGGCAACATCTCACGGGCGTGTGCCAGGGTCTGGGGGGTGATCTCGACGCCACCCAGCATACGCGCGATTTCCTGTACGCGTTGTTCGGGATCCAGGGATTCTATCCTCGTCTCGGTCTGCGCCTTGCGGGCCTGCTTGTGCACCTGGAGATGATGATGCGCCTGGGCGGCCACTTGGGGCAGGTGGGTCACGCACAGGATCTGTCGGCGCTCGCCCAGGCTACGGAGCAGGCGCCCGACGATCTCGGCCACGGCGCCCCCGATACCCACGTCGACTTCGTCGAAAATCAGGGTCGGAATATTCCCGCAATCCGCGGTCGCTACCTGGACGGCCAGGGAGATCCGCGACAGCTCACCACCGGAGGCAGCCTCTGCCAGGGGTGCCAGCGGCTGACCGGGGTTGGCGGTCACGAGGAAGCCGACCCGATCGATGCCATGGCGAGCAGGGCTGTCCGGATCCGCCTCGCAAGCGACCTCGAAGCAGCCGCCCTGCATGTTGAGGGCCTGCAGTTGCTCGGTGACCACCTGCGAGAGCCGTTTCGCCGCCCGCCGCCGTGCCCGCGACAGCCGGTCAGCCGCCTTGGCATAGTCGGCCTCCAGCTCGGCGACGCGGGCCCTCAACTGGCCCAGCTGCTGACCGGCATCGGCGAGGGTGTCGAGTTCCTCGCGGAACCTGGCCATTAGCGCTGGAAGTTCCGGCACCTCTACGCGATGCTTGCGCGCCAGCTCGTGCAGCCGCCCCAGCTGCTCGTCGAGTGCCTGCAGGCGCGCAGGGTCAATTTCCAGCCCGTCGCGGTAGTGGCGCAGCGCCTGACCGGTCTCGTCCACCTGGATGGCGGCCGATTCGAGCAATTCGCCCAGGGGCGCCAGTTCCGGATCCAGCTCCGCGAGCTCGACCAGCTGGCGTTGCAGCCGCCCCAGTTGTGACCCGATATCGGATTCAGTGTCCACCAGGGCCAACGCAATCTCGCTGGCCTCCTGTTGCAGGCGCTCGGCGTGGGCCAGACGCGCATGTTCGGCCTCCAGCGACGCCAGGTTTGCGGCCAGGGGCGTCACCGGTTCCAGCTCGTCAACCTGAAACGTCAGGTAATCGATGCGGTTGTGGCGGTCGGTCGAGGCCTCCCGCAGTGAACGATATTCTTCCCGCGCTGCCTGCAATGCCTGGTGCGCCAGGGCAACGGCCTGGCGCAGTTCTGCGTTGCCGGCGTAGGCATCGAGCAGATCCCGCTGGGCGGCGGGGCGCGTCAGGGACTGGTGGGCGTGTTGGCCATGGATGTCGAGCAATAGCTCGCCCAATTGGCGCAGCTGGGACTGCGGGATGGGTCGCCCGTTGACATAGGCGCGAGAACGTCCCTCCCGAACCAGCACACGACGCAACTGGCATTGGGTCTCTTCGTCCAGGTCGTGTTCGCGCAGCCAGGCCAGCGCGTCCGGACAGTCGGACAGGTCGAACTCGCTGCTCACTTCGGCACGTTCGCAGCCGGTGCGAATCAGGGACGGGCTGGCCTTGTCGCCCAGGGTGAGACCCAGGGCATCGATCAGGATCGACTTGCCCGCGCCGGTCTCGCCAGTGAGCGCGGTCATGCCGGGGACGAAGTCCAGCGTCAGCTCGCGCACGATGACCAGATCGCGTATCGCCAGGTGGACCAGCATCAGCCTTGTTTCCCGCCCCAACCCAATTTGGTCCGCAGGATCTCGAAGTGGTCGTGCCCCGGTGGATGCAGTAGGCGCAAAGGGTGGGGATGGCGTGCTATCTCCACGGCGTCGTCCCTGCCCAGCTCCAGACTTACCTGGCCGTCGCAGGTGACCCGGACATGACCTGGATCGGTGCGTCCGCAGACCTGCAGTCGGATGTGGTTGCGGCTGTGCACCACGATGGGTCGATTGCTCAGGGTATGGGGACAGATGGGGACCAGCGCGAGTGCGTCGAGGGCGGGGCTGAGCAGCGGGCCGCCACCGGAAAGGGCGTAGGCAGTCGAGCCGGTGGGGGTCGAGACGATCAGCCCGTCCGAGCGCTGCGTATCGATGAAGCTGTCATTGATCCAGGTCTCGAACTCGATCATGCGGGCGGTGTTCCACTTGTGCAGAACCACGTCGTTGAGCGCCAGGCAGGGCGACCCGTCTCCAACGCGGCAACTCAACAGAAAGCGCTGTTCCTCGTGATACTGACCCTCCAGCATGCGAGCCAGGGTGTCGCACATCCGGTCCGGGGAGATGTCCACGAGGAATCCCAGGCGGCCCAGATTGACCCCCACCAGCGGGATCGCCTGACCGCCCAGCTCGCGCGCGGCGTTCAGGAAGGTCCCATCTCCGCCGATGATGATTGCCAGATCGCAATCGTGCCCCAGATCGGCGATGGTTCGGGCGTCGCCGCGGCCGAGTGCTTCGGCGGCGTGCGGATCGGCGCGGATCTCCAGTCCCTGTCGCTCGAGAAAGGCGGCAGCGCGCCCCACCGTGGAGCGCAGATCGTCGCTGGCGCCGGGCTTTGCGATCAAGCCGATACAGTGAAAATTCGGGGCTGGGCTCAAGGATTGGTCCGGGTAACGGGATAGGCCCAGAAAGCTAGCATGGCCAGACCAACGAGAAAAGATCCGGAACGGTATTCGGCGGGCCGCTTGACGGGCGAAAAAATGCCTCCACATAATGGGTTGGCGTCAACGGGCCGGGTGACGGCCGCCGGCGCCAGCAGTGGGTAACGAGGACGTATTGTGTCTCAACCGGTAGCGGAACAGATCAGCGAACGCGCGCAACACTTCTTAAAGGTGTTGATCGAGCGCTATATACGGGACGGCCAGCCGGTCGGATCGCGTACGCTCTCGCGTGATTCCGGTCTCGACCTGAGTCCCGCGACCATACGCAACGTGATGGCAGACCTCGAGGAACAGGGGCTGGTCAGCTCTCCCCATACCTCGGCCGGGCGGGTGCCGACCGCCGCCGGTTACCGGGTCTTCGTCGATACGCTGGTCTCTATCCGCCCTCCCAACAAGCGACTCCTGGCGCAGCTGGCACAGCAGTTGCCCAGTGCACGCACAGGCGGCGAGATCATGGAGGCGGCCTCCCGGGTGCTGTCGGAAATGACCCGTCTGGCAGGCGTGGTCATGGTGCCCAAGCGCAACCAGGAGCGGTTTCGGCAAATCGAGTTCGTGCCGCTTTCCGGCACCCGGGTACTGGCAGTATTGGTCACTTCCGCGGGCGAGATACTCAACCGGATCATCGAAACCCGCCGCCCCTTCGGGCGCAGTGAACTGGAACAGCTGAGCAACTATATCACCGACCACTACGCCGGCCAGGATCTGGAGACGGTGCGCCGCCAGGTGCTGCAAGAGATGCAGGTCACACGCGAGGATATGGATACCCTGATGCAGGAGGCATTGCGCATGGCGCAGAAGGCTCTGCAGGCGGAAGAGGGCGATGAAGAGGCCGATGTCCTGGTTTCTGGCCAGACCAACCTGATGGATTTCGATGAGTTGGCGCGCATGGACCGACTGCGTGAACTGTTCGAGGTCTTCGCCGAGAAGCAGCAGATGCTGCATCTGCTCGACCGTTGCCTCGAGGCGGACGGCGTGCAGATCTATATCGGCGAAGAGTCGGGCTACGATACGTTGCGCGATTGCAGTATCATCACCTCCCCTTACCGGGTCGACGACGAGGTGGTCGGTGTGCTCGGCGTCATTGGGCCCACCCGCCTGCCCTACGACAAGGTGATTCCCATCGTGGACGTCACTGCCCAGTTGCTGGGTGCCACGCTCAAACTCCACGCTTGAAATCCCCTGCCGGGTCCCCATATCGCCAGCAGTCATGATGGCGGTCGCCCTAAAGCGGGTGATCTAACGAAATAACAAGGCCTTATGAGAGGTTTTTAATGAGCGACGTTAAGCAATCGGGGTCGAGCGGGCCCAACGCCGAAGATTCCTTCGAGGAGGAGCTGCAAGAGGTGGAGGCCGAGAGCGTCGAGGCCGAGCATTCTGCAGAGGAACTCGATCAGCTGCTGCGGGCCGCACGTGCCAAGGCGGATGAGCACTATGACCGGCTGGCCCGCGCACGTGCAGAAATCGAGAATCTCAAGCGCCGGCATACCCAGGAACTGGAAAAGGCACACAAGTACGCCCTCGACAAGTTCGTCAAGGAGCTGCTGGGGGTGTGGGACAGCCTGGAACTGGGTCATGCGGCGGCCCTGGACGAAAAGGCGGACGTGGCGAAGCTGCGCGAAGGCACGGAGCTGACGCTGAAAATGCTCACCGACGTGATGGGCAAGTTCGGAGTCGAGCAGATCGATCCGATCGGCCAGCCCTTCGACCCGGAGTACCACCAGGCGATGGCGACGGTGCCGCGCGACGATGTGCCGCCGAATACCGTGGTCGACGTGATCCAGAAGGGCTATGTCCTGAATGGGCGCCTGGTGCGCCCGGCCCTGGTGGCGGTATCGAAGTCGCCGGAGAATGCCTGACAGGCAGCGATAGCAGAAGAAGATGCGTGGGGAGGCCTTGAAAGCGGGTCACCAAACCCCACATGAACAACAGTTTTAACGAATAGCCAACAGATGGAGAACCCCTATGGGCAAGATCATCGGAATTGACCTCGGAACCACCAACTCCTGTGTCGCCGTGATGGAAGGCGACACCCCGAAAGTCATCGAAAACAGCGAAGGTGGGCGCACCACGCCTTCTGTCGTTGCATACACCAAGGACGGCGAGATCCTGGTCGGCCAGGCGGCCAAGCGCCAGGCAGTAACCAACCCCGAAAATACCCTGTTCGCGATCAAGCGCCTGATCGGGCGCCGTTTCGACGACCCCGTCGTGCAGAAGGACATTGAAATGGTGCCCTACAAGATCGTCAAGGCAGACAACGGCGATGCCTGGGTCGAGGTGAGCGGCAAGAAGATGGCGCCACCGGAAATCTCGGCCAAGGTGCTGCAGAAGATGAAGAAGACCGCCGAGGATTACCTCGGTGAGACGGTCACCGAGGCCGTCATCACGGTACCGGCCTATTTCAACGACTCGCAGCGTCAGGCAACCAAGGATGCCGGTCGAATTGCCGGCCTGGATGTGAAACGGATCATCAACGAGCCGACTGCGGCCGCGCTGGCCTATGGCATGGACAAGTCGCCCGGCGACAAGAAGCTGGCGGTCTACGACCTGGGTGGCGGTACCTTCGACGTGTCCATCATCGAGGTGGCGGAGGTCGATGGCGAGCGACAGTTCGAGGTGCTCTCGACCAACGGCGATACCTTCCTCGGCGGTGAGGACTTCGACCTGCGGATCATCGATTTTCTGGTCGACGAGTTCAAGAAGGAGCAGGGCGTCGACCTGCGCCAGGATCCGCTCGCGCTGCAGCGCCTAAAAGAGGCCGCCGAAAAGGCCAAGATCGAGCTGTCCTCGAGCCAGCAGACGGACATCAACCTGCCGTACATCACGGCCGATGCCAGCGGTCCGAAGCACATGAACATCAAGCTGACCCGGGCGAAGCTGGAGTCGCTGGTGGACGATCTGGTGCAGCGGACCCTCGAGCCCTGCAAGGTCGCGCTCAAGGATGCCGGCCTGTCGGCCTCGGATGTCGATGATGTCATCCTGGTCGGCGGCCAGATCCGCATGCCCAAGGTGCAGGAGACGGTTGAGAAGTTCTTCGGCAAGGCCCCTCGCAAGGATGTCAATCCAGACGAGGCGGTTGCCATCGGTGCGGCCATCCAGGGTGGCGTGCTCGCTGGTGACGTCAAGGACGTACTGTTGCTCGACGTGACGCCCCTTAGCCTGGGTATCGAGACCATGGGTGGCGTGATGACCAAGCTGATCGAGAAGAACACCACGATCCCGACCCGGGCATCGCAGATCTTCTCGACTGCTGACGACAATCAGACCGCAGTCACCGTGCATGTGCTCCAGGGCGAGCGTGAGCAGGCCGCGGCGAACAAGTCGCTGGGCCGCTTCGACCTGGCCGATATCCCGCCAGCACCGCGCGGGGTACCGCAGATCGAGGTCAGCTTCGATATCGACGCCAACGGCATCTTGCATGTGTCGGCCAAGGACAAGGCCACCGGCAAGGAACAGTCGATCAAGATCACTGCTTCTTCCGGTCTTTCCGAGGGCGAAATCGAGAAGATGGTCAAGGATGCTGAGGCGCATGCCGAGGAAGACAAGCGCTTCCAGGAGCTTGTCACGGTACGCAACAGCGCGGACGCCCTGATCCATGCGACGCGAAAGTCGATGGAGGAGCTGGGCGAAGACAAGCTCGAGGCCGGTGAGAAGGAGGCAATCGAGAAGGCCATCGCCGATCTGGAAGAGGCCATGAAGGGCGACGACAAGGACGCCATCGAGGCCAAGACCAAGGCACTCGCCGAGGCATCGAACAAGATGGCCGAGCGTCTTTATGGCCAGCAGCAGGGCGGCGCGGAAGCCGCTGCCGGGGCTGCGGGTGCCGGTGCGGGCGCGGCCGGTGCGGGGGCCGCAGGCGGCGGCGCTCAGGCCGGTACCGACGATGTGGTCGACGCAGAGTTCGAAGAGGTCGACGACGACAAGAAGTAATCGGCAATGCCCGCCTCGGCGGTGCATTTGCCAGCCGAAACGTGCGGTCCGCGAGGGCCGCGCGTTTTGGTGTTTCTGAAAGACGCCGTTATGCGGCGACGACCGAGAGTGAGAGTCGATGTCGAAACGTTGCTATTACGAGGTACTGGGCATTCAACGCAATGCTACCGAAGCCGAAATCAAGAAGGCCTACCGCCGCCAGGCGATGAAATACCACCCTGACCGCAATACCGGTGACGAGGCCGAAGAGGCGGAGCTCCGGTTCAAGGAGGTCAAGGAGGCGTACGAGATCCTGTCGGACCAGCAGAAGCGGGCGGCCTACGACCAGTTCGGCCATGCCGGGGTGGACGGCGCCGCGGGGGGCGCAGGCGGATTCGGTGGCGGCGGCGCCAGCTTCAGCGATATCTTCGGCGACGTGTTCGGCGACATCTTTGGTGGCGGGCGCAGTGGCGGGCATCAACAGGCCTACCGGGGTGCGGACCTGCGCTACAACCTGGAGCTGAGCCTCGAGGACGCGGTTGCAGGTACCTCGGTGAAGATCAAGGTGCCGACCTGGGTCAATTGCGAGACCTGTGGTGGCACGGGCGCCAAGCCGGGCTCCTCGCCCAAGACCTGTAGTACCTGCCACGGCGCCGGCCAGGTGCGTATGCAACAGGGTTTCTTCTCTGTTCAGCAGACCTGCCCCACCTGCCATGGGCGAGGCACCGTGATCGAGGATCCCTGTTCCGCCTGTCGGGGCCAGGGACGGGTGCAGCAGACCAAGACCCTTTCGGTCAAGGTGCCGCCGGGTGTCGACTCCGGCGACCGGATTCGCCTGGCGGGCGAGGGCGAGGCAGGGGAGAACGGCGGCCCGCCGGGTGACCTGTATGTGCAGGTGTCGGTGCGCGAACACCCCATCTTCACCCGTGACGATGCCAATCTCTATTGCGAGATGCCGATCCCCTTCACCAAGGCAGCGCTGGGCGGCGAGGTCGAGGTGCCGACCCTCGACGGCAAGGTGAAGCTCAAAATCCCTGAGGGCACACAGACGGGGCGAATGTTTCGTCTGCGCAGCAAGGGCGTCAAACCGGTACGCGGCGGCCCGCAGGGCGATCTGATCGTGCGCGTGGTGGTCGAGACGCCGGTCAAGCTCAATGGAGAACAGCGCCGCCTGGTCGAAGAACTGGACCGCTCGCTATCGGGAGATGGGAGCAAACACAGCCCCAACGCCCATGGATGGCTGGACAAGGTGAAGGGATTCTTCAAAGATGTCGGGCTTTGATCAGCAGAGCGAGATAGCAGAATGCGAGTAGCCGTTGTGGGCGCCGCCGGGCGCATGGGACGAAATCTGATCCAGGCGGTATGCGATACCCCGGGTCTGGAACTTGCCGCCGCCACCGAGCGCCCCGATTCCAGCGCAGTGGGCGCCGATGCGGGCGAATTGGCGGGCGTCGGCAAGCTGGGCGTGTCCATCTCGCACAGCCTGACCAAGGTGATCGACCAGTTCGACCTGGTCATCGACTTCACCAGTCCCGAGGCCACCATGATCCATCTGGATATCTGCCGCGAACATGGCAAGAAGATGGTGATCGGCACCACGGGGCTGGATGACGAACAGAAGGGCCGGATCGACGAAGCGGCCAAGGAGGTCGCCCTGGTGTTCGCGCCCAACATGAGCGTGGGCGTGAACCTCTGCTTCAAGCTACTGGAACTGGCGGCCCGTGTCATGGGCGACGATGCCGATGTCGAGATCATCGAGGCCCATCATCGCCACAAGGTGGATGCCCCGTCGGGTACCGCCCTGCGTATGGGCGAGGTGGTGGCCGAGACCCTGGGGCGCGACCTCGAGAAGGTGGCCGTCTATGGGCGCCAGGGACATACCGGGCCGCGCGACCCCAAGACCATTGGATTCGAGACCATCCGGGCCGGGGACGTGGTCGGGGAACACACGGTCTGGTTCGCCACCGAGGGCGAACGGGTGGAGATCGCCCACAAGGCCTCCAGCCGCATGACCTTTGCCAAGGGGGCCGCCCGCGCGGCGGCCTGGTTGGCCGATCGGGAAGGGGGTCGCTTCGACATGCAGGACGTGCTCGGCCTGCGTTGATCTTGTAGTAGCCACCGAGGACACAGACGCCAGGCTGGCCTCGACCTTGGTCGCCCCTGCGGAGCCTTGCCTCTGTGCCGCCCGCTGACCGCCCGTTGGAGCGGGTAGCGGCTGTCGTTGAATCAGGCTTCGAGGTCGCCCAAGGGTAATGGCCCCCAAGCGGCCCTTGCCGATCCTCGCATCCTTTGCGGTTACCTCAGCTCTTTCCATAAACCGGGACCGCCGCACCGGTCACGCAGCGCGCCGCCTCGGAGGCGAGAAACACCACCACGTCGGCCAATGCGGCCGGCGGCACCCAATTGTCGAAATTGGCCTCGGGCATGGCGTCGCGGTTCTGTGGGGTATCGATGGTGCCGGGCAGAATGCAGTTGACGTTGATGTTGTCGAACTTGTTCTCGGCGGCCAGCGATTCGGTGAGGGTCTTCACCGCGGCCTTGGAGGCGCAGTAGCCCCCCATACGTGCCTTGCCCTCGAGCGCCGCGCGGGCCGACACATTGATGATCCGCCCCCAGCCGTTCTCCAGCATATTGGGGATCGTGGCACGGCAGGTGTAGAACACCGAGCGGGCATTGAGGTTCATCATGAAGTCCCAGGACTGGTCATCGGTGTCCTGGATCAGCGGCCCCATAGTGAAGCCACCGGCGATATTGGCCAGCACATCGACCTGGCCGAAATGGGCGATCACGCTGGCCAGGCTCTGATTGACCGACTCGGATTCGAGCAGGTTCACCGGGAAGGCGCGGGCCTCGGCGCCGGCCGGCAGTTCATCGATGACCGCCTGGATACCCTGTTCGTTGAGATCCAGCATGGCCAGGCGAGCATCTCTAGCCGCGAAGGCCGCGGCGACCGCACGCCCCAGATTGCCGGCTGCGCCGGTGATCACGACCACCTTGTTTTCGAATTCGTTGTGCATGGTTCGATCCTCCCTCCTTGCTGGCACGTCACGTGCATGACTTGTGTCCAGAGTGCCCTGGTAAGTCGAGGGCGGCCTTTGGTCGGCGCCCCTGGAAGGGCGCAGAATAGCAGGAATAGGAATGCAAGCATTGTTGCAATTGCCCGGCCTTGGGCAGGGTTTGAAATTGGCCGACGGGCCAGGAACCAAGGGCGAAGCCCGGGGGTCCGAGGCGGCCAGTTCCGAAGATTTCGAGGCGCGACTGGCCGAGCTCAAGGCCGCGATGGAAGAGGCCGGGGTGACGCCCGAGACGCTCTCGCCAGAGCTGCTGGCGATGCTTCAGCAATGGCTTGTCGGCGGCAGTCCCTTGCCGGAGGCAATACCTGCGGCGAAGGCCGGCGGCGAGCCGCTGCCGCTGGCCGCGCTGGTGCAGTACCTCGGTTCCCGCCAGGAAGGAAAGACTATGGGTTCTCCCGAAACAACGGCCACCCCCTCGGCCGCTTCGAGTTCGCCGGCCCCGCTTTCAGCCGCGATCGGAGAGCTATTGGCTGGTGTCGAACAGGGTGTCAGGTTGGATAAGTTTCCGGGGCAGGTCGGGGACGGGCGTGACACGCTGCTCCCCGGATTGCAGCCGAGCGCGGCACTGCCTGCCGGGCCCGCAGGCGATGCGGCGGCGCTGGGCAGGTCGCTGCTTTCGATGCCGGTGCCGCAAAGAGTCGGCGATCCGGGCTGGGGAACGGCGATCGGCGAGCGGCTGGTGTGGATGGTGAAAGGGGAGATGCAACGGGCCGAGCTGAAGCTCACACCGCCCAATCTGGGTCCCCTGGAGATCCGCCTGACGGTCAACGACGACAAGGCCAGCGTGGCCTTCGTGTCGCATCATGCGGCTACGCGCGATGCCATCGAGGCGGCGCTGCCACGGCTGCGCGAGATGTTGGCGCAGGATGCCTTGCAGTTGGTACGGGCCGATGTGGGCGGGGGGCAGCCCGATCACCGCGGTGCAACCGGCGGCGGTATGGGCGATGGGCGCCAGCAGTCTGAGCGTTTGGATGGGGGGAACATCTCTGGTGATCCCGGCGAGGGTCGAACAGGAGTCGCGGATGCTGCCGGCTCCGTCGGAGCGGGACTGCTGGATTTGTTCGCCTGAGGGGCAGATCGGCGACTTCATCCGCCCCCGCACAGACTGCTATGATGTGCGCTGTTGCAAGAGAGGAAGTCGCCGGTGCTCAGTCTCGTCAAGCTCATTGTTGCCGCGTTGCTGGCCTTGCTGGGTGCGGCATTCGCCATCATCAACGACCAGCCGGTGCAGCTGGATCTGTATTTCGCGGTCGCCAGCATGCCCCTGTCGCTGTTGCTATTGCTGGCGATGGGTGTCGGCTTGGTGCTGGGTGCCGTGGTGAGCGGCTTCTACTTCATGCGCGTACGCAAGGAGAATGCACGCCTGCGCCGCCAGACCAACCTGGCCGAGCAGGAGGTGAAGAATCTGCGCAGCCTCCCCATCAACGGCCGTTGAGCGCGATCGACCCATGGAAGAACTGCTTTGGCTGCTTCTGCCTGTTGCGGCTGCCTCCGGCTGGTGGGCGGCCACGCGGACTGCCCGCAGAAAATCTTCCGCCAATCGGCGCGAGCACAACCCCGTCTATTTCCGTGGTCTGAACCATCTCCTGAACGAGGAGCCGGACAAGGCGATCGATGTCTTCGTCGAGATGCTCGAGGTCGACAGCGACACCGTCGAGACCCATCTCGCCCTGGGCAACCTGTTTCGGCGGCGCGGCGAGGTGGAACGGGCCATCCGCATCCATCAGAATCTCATCGCGCGGCCGGCACTGACCACCGAGCAGCGCGGACAGGCGCTGCTGGAGCTTGGCCAGGACTACCTGCGGGCCGGACTCTATGACCGTGCTGAGAACCTGTTCAACGAGCTGCGTCAGAACAAGCTGCATCTGGCCCATGCGCTGCGTCATCTGCTGACGATCTATCAGCAGGAAAAGGACTGGGAGGCCTGCCTGCGTACCGCCGAGGAACTGGAGCGGCACGCGGGCGAGGATCGCTCGGTGGAGAAGTCCCATTACTATTGCGAGCTCGCCGAGCAGGCGCTGGAGAAGGGACAGCGCAAGCAGGCGAGGGGGCTATTGCGCAAGGCCCTGGCGGCCAGTCCGAAGTGTGTCCGCGCCACCCATCTGCTGGCACGGGTCGAGCGAGACTCGGGCAGTACCGCGGATGCGTTGCGCCTGTTGACCTCGATCGTCGAACAGGATCCCGAGTATCTGCCCGAAGTGCTGGAGGAGATCGCCCAGGCCTACCGTGCGCTTGGCCAGCGGGACCGGCTACGGCGCTTTCTGCTGGAGATGGCGGAGAAATACCCAAATCGTGGTGCCGAACTCTATCTCGTCGAGTTGGTTCACGAGATCGAAGGCGAGCAGGCGGCTGTCGACTATCTGAGTGCCTATATTGCGCGCACCCCTTCACTGCTCGGACTGATGCGGCTGCTCGAGTTGCGCTGCACCCGTGCGGACGGACAAAACGACGGCCTGCTGGAACAGGTTCGGACCCAACTGCGCCAGTTGATGCAGGATCGCGGGGCCTACCAGTGCCGCAAATGTGGCTTCGAGGCCAAGGCGCTGCACTGGCAATGCCCCAGCTGCCACCGCTGGGCTACGATCCGCCGCCGACCCCTGCGCGACAGTGACCTTTGAATCCGGAGATCTCTTCGACATGAACACCGCCGACCCCAAGATCATCGTGGCCCTGGACTTTCCTGCCGAGGCGCCGGCACTGACACTTTTGGAACGGCTGGATCCGGCCCTTTGCCGTCTGAAGATCGGTAAGGAGATGTTCACCCGCCTCGGTCCCCGGTTCGTGGACCAGGTGATCGTTCGCGGATTCGATGTGTTTCTGGACCTCAAGTACCACGACATCCCCAATACCGTGGCCGCTGCCTGCGACGCGGCGGCCGACCTGGGGGTTTGGATGATGAACCTGCATGCATCCGGTGGTCGGCGCATGATGGAGACCGCCATGGAGCGGCTCGCCGCCCGTGGCGAACGCCCGCTGCTGATTGCGGTGACCATCCTCACCAGCCTGGGAGAGGCGGAGTTGCACGAGATCGGTTTCTCCGGCACGCCCGAGGACAATGTGCGTCGTCTCGCCTCCCTGGCCCAGGGCTGCGGTCTGGACGGTGTGGTCTGCTCGCCGCGAGAGGCGGCGACCCTGCGCGCTGAACGGGGTGAGGATTTCCTGCTCGTCACCCCCGGGGTGCGCCCAGCCGGGGCGGCGCTGAACGATCAGACTCGAGTGATGACGCCCGCCGAGGCCATGCTTGCCGGAGCCAGCCATCTGGTGGTGGGGCGCCCGATCACCGCTGCCGATGATCCCCTGGCGGCGCTGCGTGCGATCGATGCGGAGATCGCAGCCGTGTGATGGCTCCTAAGGGCGATTCGAGACCTCGGCCGGCGGGCCTTACCGCTTCCCCGCATGCCGGGGGGCAGGAGGGGGCAAGCCACTGTTTTCACGCCTGCTCCCTGCCTCGCGCGCGAGGCAGGGGTGGAAAACCGGATTTCTCGGCGCATCTCAAAGGTGTCAGGGCGTGGGGTAGCGTTTAACCCGAATATTTCACCCGGTCGCTGAAAAATACTGATAACTTACTGGTTGCAAAAGATATTATTCGTATATTAGCGGGTAACGAAATGTTACCGGTCCAACGCTGGACGCGTCCTCGCGTCGATCTGGCCGCCCTCAAGCGGTATTTCCTTCCTCACCAATAGGCTGGCTATTGATTCGGTCGGAAATCCGCTCGAGAACGCCCATCTCGGCACGATCATCGCGTCCCCGGGTGAAATGTCCGGGTTAACCCGATATAAAAAGAACCTTGGGGCAGAAACCCTGCAGGTCTGGTAGTTTTAGCATCCGATAACGCGCTGATACGCGAATGCGCGACTTTTTAGATTTTAAAATCAAAAAGATAGTGCATTAAATTAAAGCAACCTGTCAGTATTTTCTGCTGGCGTTCCCGGTTACGTTTGACTCTAGTGCTGGAGGAGAATCCGCATGATCAATCCCGTTGGCTCCGACGAGCTGAAGCCCCTTTTCGTATATGACGTCAATGAGCACGAGCAGCTCATGCACGAGGCAGAATCGCTCCCCTCGATCGTGATCAGTTCTCAGGCGGCTGGTAACGCGGTGATGTTGGGCGGTGGCTACTTCAGCCCCCTGAAGGGGTACATGGACGTCGCCGATGCCATGGGCGCGGCCGACAAGATGATCCTGACCGACGGCTCCTTCTTTCCGGTTCCTGTCATGTGCCTGGTGGAGAGCACCGATTCGATCGGCGATGCGAAGCGCATCGCGCTGCGTGATCCCAACGTCGAGGGCAATCCCGTTCTGGCGGTAATGGACGTCGCCAGCATCGAGGAAGTCACCGACGAGCAGATGCAGTTCATGACCGAGAAGGTCTATCGCACCACCGATCCGGAACACCCGGGCGTGGCGGCCTTCAACGGCCAGGGTCGTATCGCCCTGTCCGGCCCCATCAAGGTCTTGAACTTCTCCTACTTCATCACCGACTTCCCGGACACCTTCCGTACCGCGGTCGAGATCCGCAACGAGATCAAGGAGCGCGGCTGGAACAAGGTCGTTGCCTTTCAGACCCGCAACCCCATGCACCTGGCCCACGAAGAGCTGTGTCACATGGCGATGGAGCGCACCGGCGCGGACGGCCTGGTGATCCACATGCTGCTGGGCAAGCTCAAGCCGGGCGACATCCCGGCGCCGGTACGTGACGCGGCGATCCGCAAGATGGTCGAACTCTACTTCCCGCCGAACAGCGTAATGGTTTCCGGCTACGGCTTCGACATGCTGTATGCCGGTCCGCGCGAGGCGGTGCTGCATGCCTACTTCCGCCAGAACATGGGCGCGACCCATTTCATCATCGGTCGCGACCACGCGGGCGTGGGCGATTACTACGGCGCCTTCGACGCCCAGACCATCTTCGACGAGGAGGTGCCGCCGGGCGCCCTGCAGATCGAAATCTTCAAGGCCGACCACACCGCCTGGTCGAAGAAGCTCAACAAGGTGGTGATGATGCGCGAGGCGCCGGACCACACCAAGGACGACTTCATCCTGCTGTCGGGCACCAAGGTGCGTGAGATGCTGGGCCAGGGCATTGCCCCGCCGCCGGAGTTCTCGCGTCCGGAGGTGGCGCAGATCCTGATCGACTACTACCAGGGCCTGAACAAATAATCAGGCGCTACGCGCGATCGAGAACCCGCCCGGCCCCGGCCGCGGCGGGTTTTTTCTTGCCCGGAGTCAGCCCGAATATTTCACCTGGGGGCGCGAGGGCGCGCCCAGCGGTTGCCCAGCAACATTTCGTCACCCGCTAATATACGCAGGATACCTTTGGCGACCAGTGAGTTATCAGTATTTTTCAGCGACCGGGTGAAATATTCGGGTTAGTGTGGAAAAACTCACCACAGAGATCACAGAGGCCACAGAGGGGGTAGCATTCAGAGAGACGGCCGGTATGGACAGCAAGCTGATACACCGCCTCGTCGGGTTGAAACCCGGCCTACGGGACCGGGTGTAGGTCGGAATTCATTCCGACAAATCGCTGTCTGGGCGGTTACCCTTTTCCATGATCACGAGTGTGGCCAGGGCCTCATGGGAGCTAGCCCGAATGTTTCACGAGGACGACATGAACTACCGCTACGAATTGCTGGAGAGCGAACGGATCTGCGATGGCTTCCTCAAGCTGGACCGGCACCGCTTGCGGCATGCGTCATTCCGCGGCGGCTGGTCCGCCCCCATCGTGCGCGAGCGATTGGAGGATCTGGCCGCGGCCTCTGTTCTGCTCTACGACCCGGAACCGGATGTCCTGGTCTTCGTTGAACAGTTCCGGGTGGGACTGATGGGCCAGGTGGAGCCCCCCTGGACCCTGGAGACCGTCTCGGGCTTTTGCGACAAGCGACACGAGCGGCCCGAGGACGTGGTGCGCCGCGAGGTGGTCGAAGAGACAGGCTGCGAGTTGCTGGCACTCCTGCCCATCGGCCGCTTCTTCGTCAGTCCGGGCATCTCGTCCGAACAGATCCACCTGTATTGCGGGCGGGTGGACAGCCGCGGCGCACAAGGCATCCATGGGCTTCCCGAGGAAGGTGAGGAGATACGCGTGGTGAAGATGGATCGGACCGAGGCCATGGGCGAGCTGTTCGGCCGGCTCAACTCGACCAGTGTGCTGATGGCGATGCAGTGGCTGGCGCTCAATCTGGAAGTCGTAAGACGGGCCTGGCTACCCGCCGGGAGGGTGTAAATCGGCGGGGAGCACCCGAACCGATATCTGCAACTGGTTTTCGGCGCGGGTGGTGGCACGAATACCGATACCGTGCTGGCGCCCTGAGCTGCTGGTCTCGATGCTGCCAACCGGAATCCATTCGCCCAGCCGTCCGGTGACCACGGTCGCGGCCTGTTGGGTGCGGAACTCGCCGGTGCGGGCTGCTGGACGTTCGGCCTGTTGATAGACCTCGACCGTCACCTGGTCGCCATGCACCCGGGGGAGCACATAGATGCCGGTGGTGATGTCCTTGTATTCGAGGTGCATGCGCTCGTTCGTATACGGACCATCCTGCCAATGCTCCACCTGATAGATGGGCACCGAGCGGCCGATCTGGATCAGGGCAGGGCGCCCATCCAGGGTCCGCACCCGCTGCACGCCTTCGCCGCGACGTCGGGTATGTCCGGCAAAGGCGCGCACCTGCGCCTGCATGCCATAGGTGTCGATGTCCACCGTGGCGCCTTGCCGCTCGCGTCCACTGCCGGTCTGCACTTCCACGATCAGATCGCGTGGGGCGCGGTCCAGCTGCTGGATGAGCCGCCGAACCTCGTCGAGACGTCGGAATGGTGCGCGCACGATCAAGCGATTGTCATAGACCGAGACCGAACCGTCTTTGCCCAGCAAATCCCTCAACGGCGGCACCAGGTCGCTGGCGAGGCGATGGCGCACATCGAAGATGGTGGTTTCTTCGGCCGATAGTGCCTGGAGCGGCAGCCACACGACCAGCAGTAGAAGCAGCAATCGGGAGACAGGGATTTTCATCATCTGTCCAGTGTAGCTCACGCCAGAGGGCGCGACATGCGCCGGTGCGCAATGCCGGCATCCTGAAAGACATCGCCCTCGGGGCGAAAGCCGTGTCGGCGATAGAAGCCCTCTACAGAACACTGGGCGTTGAGAAACACCGATTTTAGTCCGGCCTGTTGGGCGAGCGCGATGAGCCTCTCGAGCATGGCGCTGCCGATGCCGCAGCCCCGCCAGTCTCGGCGTACCGCCATGCGGCCGATATGGCCGTTGGCCAGGAGGCGGCCGGTGGCCAAGGGCGTCGTCCCGGTGGCATCCCATACCAGCAGGTGCAGGGCCTGCGGGTCGCCGGCATCTTCCTCCAGTTCGGCCGGCACCCCCTGTTCGTCCACGAAGACCTCGAAACGGATGGCCAACAGGGTGTCGCGGGCCTGTACCCAGTCCACCTGCTCGATGCGGAAGCGACTCGCCTTACTCATCGCTCTGCAGCCAGCCGCGGGTGACCAGTTCGGCCAGCAGGGCATCCAGCAAGTCAGGATTCGGTGGCAGGGGCAGCCGATCGATTGGCAGCTGTCGCTGACGACAAAGGACGGCCAGTGCCGGTGCCAGTGCCTTGTCGACGTCCAATGCTTCACCCTGGCAACACAGCGTCAATGTATCCGCATCGGTTTCGAGCAACGCGAATCGCGCCCAGGGATGCCGATACAGCCACCGGCCCTCGGTACGCCAATGGGCCGACTGTTCCGCAGAGGTCGGTCGCTCACAGGGGTCAATCTCGAAGCCGGGCTTGGGTTCGGTCAGATAGCCGCCCAGCCAGCGTCGAAATGCCGCATCGTCTTGGGGTACACCGCCCTGCATCAGGCTGCAGGCATTTGCGATGTCCTGTCGAGACAATCTGGTCGGATTCTCGACGGGACCTTTGATGCTGTCGCCGAGGTGGGGGCGCTCGCCCTGTGCAAGGTGGGCTGCCCAGGCGGCCATCAGTTCCGCGTCCGACGGGCCGCGCATGCCCACCGACCAGGTCATGCACTCGCCGAGTGCAGTCCCCCAGTGTCCGACCCTGGGTGGCAGATAGAGCACATCGCCTGGTTCGAGCACCCAATCCTCGTCCACTGGAAAACCCCTGAGCACCCGCAGGGGGCAGTCTTCGAGCAGATCCTCTTCGGTGAATGCCCGGTCGCTAAGGCGCCAGCGGCGCCGTCCTGCCGCCTGAATGAGAAACACATCATAGTGGTCGATATGGGGCCCCACGCCGCCACCGTCGACTGCATAACTGATCATGATGTCATCGAGGCGCCAGTCCGGTATGAAATCGAAGGCATCCAATAGCGCTGCAACATCCGGCAGGTGCTTGTCGACATCCTGCACCAGCAGGGTCCAGCCCCGTTCCGGCAAGGTGCCGAATACGGTCTCGTCGAAGGGCCCGTGTTGCAGCGACCACTCGGTGTCGCCCGTCCGGCAGATCAGGCGAGACTCGATATCCGGTTCGCAGGCCAGACCGGCCAGCTCATCCGGCGCAAGCTTTAGACACTCGGGGGACAAGGCCTGCCGCAGCACCACCGCTCGCCGCTGCCAGTATTCGGCGAGAAAGCGTTGCCTGGAAACATCTCTGAATATCAGTGGCGGAATCATGTTGATCGGTCGGGGACACCCTGGCGGTGCCGGGGAGAGTCGGCCGACGGCAGGCGGCCGCTACCGGTGACGAGGGCGGATATCAGAATCAGCAGCGCGCCACCCGCCGTTGCCAGGGTGACGGTCTCGCCCCAGAACAGCCATCCCAGAACCGCGCCGAATACCACCGAAAAGAAAGAGAAAGGGGCGAGGCGCCCTGCGGGTGCCCGTCCCATGCCCCGTGACAGCATGAGTTGTCCACCGGTCGCCAGCAGCCCGGTCAAGACGACCCATCCCACGGCGGTCGGCGTTGGGGTTTGCCACAACCAGGGCAGCGGGGCAGTGGAAACCAGCAGGCCTGTGAGTGCGAAATAGAAAACGATCAGCTCTGGCGCCTCACTATGGGTGAGTCGTCGAACCGTTACCTTCGCCAATGCGGCCAACAGACCTCCGGCGAGCGCCACCAGTGCGACCGGGTCTATACCCTGGTCGTCCGGTGCGAGGATGACCAGTACCCCAGCGAAACCGATACCCAGCGCGATGGGAATACGCCACCCCAGGGGCTCGTGCAGCCAGGCCAGCGCGATCAGGGGAATGAACAGCGGCGCGGTGAGCTTCAGCAGCATGGCCTCGGCCAGGGGCATGTGGGCAATGGCGTAGAAGAAGCAGTACATGGCGGCAGTGCCGCTGAGCCCCCGCAACAGGTGCAGCCAGGGCACTCCGGTTGCCAGACGCTGGACTCCGCCGCGTGCCGACAGCCAACTCAGCAGGATCGCGGCGCCCACGAGATTTCGGCCGAACACGATCATGGCGTTGTCGAGTTCGACTGAAGCCATGCGAATCGCTCCGCCCATGGCGGCGAACAGAAACTCCGAGGTCATGATATAGAGTCCGCCCGCCAGGATGCCGCGATGGTGATGATGCCGAGAAGGATGTCGAGCAGCGTGAATCATTTAGTTTGGACCTGCAGTGGGCAGTTCGCCAGTGTCGGGAACCGAAGACGCGAATATTATGACGTTTTGATGTATGGAAGACGCGAAGGCTTGAACTTTGTGCGACATGTCGGTCTAATGCGACGCAGTGGCGGAGAGGGTGTCTCCAATCTGCGTAATACGTCATCCCCGATGGGGGATCAATTTGGAAACTTGTTGGGGAGGAAATTCCATGTTCCAAAAAACCGAAAAGAAGCTTTTCGCTATTGCTCCCATCGGTCTGGCCATCGGCCTGGCGTTTGGCAGCATCGGCACCGCCAGCGCGGCAGCACATGGCGGTATGAAGATGAATGGTCCTTACGTGCTGGACAGTGCCGGCAAGGTTGTCGTGGACGGCAGTGGTAAGTGTGTGAAATCGCCTGGCGGTTTCTCGATCTCCATCCCGGAGTGCGGCGATGCCATGGCGGCGGAAGGCCCGAAGGACTCCGACGGTGACGGTGTCACCGACGACAAGGACGAGTGCCCCGATACGCCGAAGGGTGTTGCAGTCAACGCTGCCGGTTGCCCGAAGGACAGTGACGGTGACGGCGTGGCCGACTACATGGACAAGTGCCCCGGCACCAAGGCAGGCGCCCGGGTCAACAGTGACGGCTGCGAGATCATTGAGAACGTGACCATTCAGACCACCGTGGATCACTTCGATTTCGACAGTGCCGAGCTGAAGCCGGCCATGATGGCGGAACTGGACAAGATCGCGGACAAGATCAAGGCCACCAATGGTGATGAGAAGATTCTGGTCATCGGCCATACCGACTCCACCGGCCCTGAGGCCTACAACCAGCGCCTGTCCGAGCGTCGTGCCCAGGCCGTAGCCGATTATCTGGCTGGCAAGGGCATTACCAATCTGAGCATCAAGGGCATGGGCGAGAGCCAGCCGGTCGCAGACAACGGTACTCGCGACGGCCGCGCGATGAACCGACGCGTCGAGATCGTGGTTCAGTAAGCGAACCTGGTCGCTTGGCGGCCAGTTCGAAAAAAACCCCGACCAATTGGTCGGGGTTTTTTGTGCCTGGCAGTTCTGTCCGGTGCTCAGATCGCGTGCGCCAGATCCTTTAGGAGGCCGTCCCGCTTCAGCTGATGTAGATCGATACCCAGATCCCGCGGCTTGTGTATGTTCACGATATACAGGGGCTTGCCATCCGGCCCCTTGGGATAGCTGGCCAGCTCGACTATCGTGGCGCCCTCTTCCTTTTTCCCGGATTCGGGCAGGATCAACACCTTGGGACGCAGCTGGAACCGGGGGCTGTTCTCCAGCACCATGGCATATCGACCATCGCTCAACTCCACCAGGGTTCCGGGTGGATACACCCCGATGGTCCGTATGAATCGGGTCACCAATCGGCCGTCCCATTGTCGCCCGCTGCCCTTGGTGAGGATCTTGAAGGCCTCCATGTGGGTCCGGCCGCTGTCGTAAATCCGATCGGAAGTGATGGCATCATAGGCATCGGTGACCGAAACGATCCGTGTGTAGAGTGTCATCTGATCGGCCGAGAGACCGCGGGGATAACCCTTGCCATCCACCCGCTCATGATGCCCATGCGCTACATCCAGGGCGTTTGCGTTGACTCCATCGGTGGACAGGAGGATGTCCCGACCATGCACGGGATGGGCCTTCATGATCTCCATCTCTTCGTTGGTCAGGCGCCCCGGCTTCTTCAGCACCTCGTCCGGGGTCATGATCTTGCCGATGTCATGCAACATCCCGCACAGGCCAACCTCGTTGAGCTGTTGCCGGTCCAGGCCCAATGCACGGCCCAGGGAGATCGAAAGCACAGCCACGCTGAGGCTGTGCTCCGAGGTGTATTCGTCCTTGTGCCGAATGCGCGTGAGCAGGGTCATCGCATCCGGGTTCTCGAGGATGTTGTCGACGCAGTGAGAAACGACTTCCCGGGCCGCCGGCGTATCGATCGCCTTGCCCAGGCGCACGTCATCCATGATGTTGCGCACCAGCCGGTTGGATCCTTCATAGACCTTTTCTGCCTTGGCGACGGTTTCTTCGACAGGCGTTTCGAACTGTGCGCGACCCTTTGGGCGGGCGAAGAACGGACGATGTTCGGAAGGTTTTTCCTGGCGTTTCGGCTCCACATATTTGAGATGGTCTATTACCACCGTCTCGCAATGCTGACGGACGGTCTCGATGTCCTCCACCGTTTCCACGGTGAAACCCTGAAAGAGAAAGGGCGTTTCCTCCCAGGGGCGGTCGAGTTCGGTGACATACATGCCCGGCTCGAGTTCTTCGACCGGGATGCGGATCTTGTGACTGGTCTTGAATTGTCCTGGTGTAGCCATGTCCCTGGGATCTCGCGAAACTCCTGAAGCGGTTATCGGCCGATGTTGCAGAACTTTAGGGTGCCTCGCCACAAACTGCCCCGGCTCCAATCAGGGCGTGCTGCGGTATGAACACCCTGGCGCCTGGTGGTGAAATCTGCACAGATGGCGGCCGATGTGGTCAGCCCCTCTCCGATGCCCGAGGAGGACCCGAATCGTCCGGATCTTTCACATGAGCAACGAGCAAAGTGGGAAGCAGTTTCGCAAATCCTGCGGAAGTCTGCCAGGCTTTCGCTTGTATCCCCGACGAGGGCATCCCTGTCCGTCATTTGCAGGTGGAAAACCTGGCCCGCATACTTCACCCGGTCGGCGAAAAATACTGATAACTCATTGGTCGCCAGAGATATTCTTCGTATATTAGCGGGTGACGAAATGTTGCCCGGCCAACGCTGGACGCGCCCTCGCACCGATCATCGCGTCCCCCGGGTGAAATATCGGCGCTAGGCTCAGAGGGCCCGGGCCTGTTCCGCGGCGTTGCCGATATAGCTGAGGGGAGTCATCTCGCGCAGCGCGGTCTTGACCTCCTGTGGCAGGTCCAGGCCGTCGACGAAGGCCTGCAGACCGGCCTGGTCGACCCGCTGTCCGCGCGTGAGCGCCTTGAGCTTCTCATAGGGCTGCTCGATGCCATAGCGACGCATGATGGTCTGGATGGGCTCTGCCAGCACTTCCCAGTTCATCAGCAGGTCCTCGGCCAGGCGTTTTTCGTCGGCCTCCAGCTTGCCAATGCCTCGCTGGATCGACTGCAGTGCAATACTGGTATAGGCAAAGCCAACCCCCATGTTGCGTAACACGGTCGAATCGGTGAGATCGCGTTGCCAGCGTGAGATGGGCAGTTTCCCGGCAAGGTGGTCGAACAGGGCGTTGGCCAGCCCCAGATTTCCCTCGCCGTTCTCGAAATCGATCGGATTGACCTTATGCGGCATGGTGGAGGAGCCCACCTCGCCGGCCACGGTGCGTTGCTTGAAGTAGCCGAGGGAGATATAGCCCCAGACGTCCCGCGCGAAGTCGATGAGAATGGTATTGGCACGCGCCATGGCATCGAACAGCTCTGCCATGTAGTCATGGGGCTCGATTTGGATGGTATAGGGGTTCCACTCCAGTCCCAGGGATTCGACGAACTGGCGGGCCAAGGCCGGCCAGTCGACTTCCGGATAGGCCGCAATGTGGGCATTGTAGTTGCCCACCGCGCCATTGATCTTGCCCAACAGGGCGGTGTTGGCGATCTGCTCACGCTGGCGGCGCAGTCGATACACCACGTTGGCCATCTCCTTGCCCAGCGTGGTCGGAGAGGCGGGCTGACCATGGGTGCGCGAGAGCATGGGCTTGTCGGCATGGGCGTGCGCCAGCTCGCGGATCGCCTCGGTCACCGCATCCAGTTGTGGCAGCAGAACCTGTTCCCGCCCGGCACGCAGCATCAGGGCGTGCGAGAGGTTGTTGATGTCCTCCGAGGTACAGGCGAAGTGGATGAATTCGCTGACCGCCTGCAGTTCCAGGTTTCCCGCTATGCGTTCCTTTAGGAAATATTCGACCGCCTTCACGTCATGGTTGGTGGTGCGCTCGATCTCCTTGACGCGTTCGGCGTCCGTCTCCGAAAAATCGCTGACGATCCGGTCGAGCAGGGCGTGGGCCTCCGCGGAAAACGCCGGTACCTCGGCGATATCCGGGTGCCGGGAAAGCATTTGCAGCCAACGTACCTCCACCGTCACCCGGTGATGGATCAGTCCAAACTCGCTGAAGATGGGGCGCAGCGTGCCGGTTTTGCTGCCGTACCGGCCGTCGATGGGGGAAACAGCGGTGAGGGGGCTCAATTGCATGCCTGCAGACTCCGTCGAAGTGGGGGCGGACTCCTGTAGGTCGGGAGGCCGGCAAAGCGCGGAATTATACAACGCCCGGAAGGCGAGGCAGGGACGCATGCAATGGGCGCCAGAGAACGGAGGGTCGGCCAAGCCGTGGCCTCCCGCCACGGCTTGGTAGAGAATTATTGTTGCTTGGGCATGCCTTCGGGCATAGCGGGTGCCTCGGGGGCAGAGGGGGTTTCGCTGCCCATCTTTTCTTTGGCAGAGGACACCATCTCGCCGGCCTTCTCCTTGACCGTCTCGTAGGCCTCGCCAGCCTTCTGCTTCACCGTCTCGACCGCTTGCCCTGTCGCATCGGCCACATCGCCGGCCATTTCCTTGGTGCTATCGACCGCACTGCCCGCCATGTCCTTGGTGCCTTCGACAACGTCAGAGCCGGTCTGTTTGGTGGCATCCCACGCCTTGGTGCCGGCCTCCATTGCCTTGTCGGTCATACCCTTTTCCTCGGTGGCAGCGGCAGTGCTGTTTACCTCGGTGGTATTGGCGAGGCTATCGGTAGCGGCTTGCTCGTCCTTGCCCTGGTCGCTGCATGCGCCCAGGGTCAGAGCGGCAGCGCTGATCAAGATTAACGATTTCTTCATGATCGACTCCTTTTCGGTTTCTGTATTGAGTGCATTGAGTGAATCAAATGCCGGGGCCTTCGACACAGGTTCAGGCATTTTGTTCCGCCAGGTCCATGGCAATTCCCTCATAGGCGCGGCGGCGGGTCAGCAGATGCCAGCGCTTGCCCCCGCACTGTCGCCAAAGCACCGCTGCCCGGAGCCCGGCGAGCAAGGCCGCCCGGATGTCATCGGTGATCTGCGGATTCTGCAGGTACATCGGCTCTCCCTTCACCATGATCTGCGGGGGAACCGGGCTGATATAGGTCTGGTACAGGCGCGCCAGCTGGGCATTGAGCGTAAACCCCGGAAGCTCGACATGCACCTGTTTTTCCTTGAGATTTTCCAAATCTTCGGTCAGATTGTCGATTCTTTCCCGGTCGCCCATCAGCTTGTCGCCGTGATGGATCAGTGAAATCACATAGCCGGCGATCTCCAGATCCCGCTCCGCGGGCGAGGCCAGCTGGGCGATCAAGGTCCGCAGCCCCCACTGCAAACCCTCGAGGCCGCCGAACGGAGAGGCGACATCCGCAGGATCGAAGTCGAACAGCGCCTGAATGGTCTGCTCCAGCGCGCTGCGATCACAGCGCCCGCTCCGGGCCAGATCCTTGACCAGCCGGGCCGCCTGAAATACAGCGGCAAGCGCAACAACCCGGTCACGTTCGCTGTAGTCTCTGCTCACTGGATGATTCCTCCTCCAAGACAGGTCTCGGCGCGGTAGAAGACCACGGACTGGCCGGGCGTGATGGCCCGCTGAGGCACTTCGAACAACACGTGCGCCACCCCATCTTTCAGCTGCACCCGGCAGGCCTGTAGTGGCTGACGATGGCGACACCGGGCCAGGCAGGTGAACTCGGCCGCAGGGGCCTCGCCTGCCACCCAGTGGAGCTGTTCTGCCGTCAGTTCCTCGCGCATCAGTGCCGGATGATCATGTCCCTGGGTCACCTGTAGTACGTTCCGTTCGAGATCCTTGCCCACCACGAACCAGGGCGCCAGGCTGTGTCCG
>JANTHJ010000026.1 GCA_024762475.1 Chromatiales bacterium
CTTCGTGTTCTTTGTGCCCTTCGTGGTAGATCATCAGGAACCCCCATGTCCGAAACCCTCGACCTCGCCATCGAACTGATCCGCCGCCCTTCGGTCACGCCGGAGGACGCCGGCTGTCAGGCGCTATTGATGGAGCGGCTGGCGGCAGCCGGCTTCGACAACCAGCCGATGCGCTTCGGCGAGGTGGACAATTTCTGGTCGCGTCGCGGCTCGCAGGGACCTTTGTTCTGCTTTGCCGGGCATACCGACGTGGTGCCGCCCGGCCCGCTGGAGGAATGGCAGTCCGATCCGTTTTCCCCAGAGATCCGCGATGGGGTGCTGTTCGGACGCGGCGCAGCGGACATGAAGGGCTCGATCGCGGCAATGGTCACGGCGGTGGAACGATTCGTGGCAATTCATCCCGACCACCAGGGCTCGATCGCCTTCCTGATCACCAGCGATGAGGAAGGACCGGCGACACACGGCACGGTAAAGGTGGTCGAGGCCCTGCAAGCGCGTGGAGAAAGGATCGACTGGTGCCTGGTGGGCGAGCCCTCGTCCACCGAACGCGTGGGCGATGTGGTCAAGAATGGCCGGCGGGGCTCGCTGGGCGCGCGCCTTCGGGTGCATGGCATCCAGGGGCACGTCGCCTACCCGCACCTGGCCCGCAACCCGGTCCACCAGGCGCTGCCGGCGCTGGCCGAACTGGTGGCAGTGCAATGGGACCGGGGCAACGAATTCTTTCCGCCAACGACACTCCAGATCTCCAACATCCATGCCGGCACCGGCGCCACCAACGTCATCCCCGGCACCCTGGAAGTCGTGTTCAATCTCCGCTTTTCGACCGAGACCGACGAGCACCAGATTCGCGAGACGGTGGAAGAAATCCTGGACCGTCACGGGCTGGACTACTCCATCGATTGGAACCTCTCCGGCAACCCCTTCCTGACTCCCGCCGGCGAGCTGGTGGAGGCGACCCGCGAGGCAATCCGCGAGGTTGCCGGCATCGAGACCGAGCTATCCACGACTGGCGGCACCTCGGACGGCCGCTTCATTGCGCCCACGGGCGCCCAGGTCGTGGAACTGGGACCGGTCAATGCCACCATCCACAAGGTCAACGAATGCGCCAGCGTGGATGATCTGGACAGCCTGTCAGCGATCTACGAGCGCATGCTCGAACGCCTGCTGGGCTAACCCGAATACTGCGCCAGCCGGGAAACTCCCGGGCTGAACCGCTTTCAAGCCTCGTTTACCATCCGGCTCATCAGGTGCATGATCTGGTCGCTCGCCTGCTCCGCTTCGGTGAAGTGATCGACGATTGCCGCCTTCATGTCCCGGTCGAACTGCCAATCCTGCGCCAGCAGCTCGATGGCGCGACGGGTATGCTCATGCACCTGTGCGTGCGGCTGCTCGATCTCGCGGTAGGCAGGCCGGTCCTTGTAGCGGCCGGCCTCCTCGCTCTGGTAGTACCACTTGCCGAAGCGGCACTGCGTGTGGTCGACATCCACCGCCTTCCCCTCGTCCGATTCGGTGCCGGTGTGAATGGCCATGTAGCCGTTCTGCTTGTAGACCATGTGGTCGATCTTGACCAACAGGGCAAAGTTGACCGCCAGGGCATGGTCGACGCGCTGTAGGGTCTCTTCGGCCGCTTCGGACAGGCGGCGGAACTGCTCCCGGAACTGGTTCACCTCGGCGCCGGACTCGTCGGCGATCTGCCGCATGTGGGCGGCGCTGTCGAGCATCTCTCCAGTGTCGCCGACGATGGCGCCGATGATATCGGTGATCTTGTCGGTTGCCTCCTTGGTGTTCGCGGCCAGGGTCCGCACCTCGTCTGCCACCACTGCAAACCCGCGCCCATGCTCGCCGGCCCGCGCCGCCTCGATAGCCGCATTCAGGGCCAGCAGATTGGTCTGATCGGCGATGTTGGCGATCATGGCAGTCATCTGGTTCATCTCATTGCCCCGCTCATTGAGCGCGGCAATGGACTCGCTGCTCAGACGCACCCGATCGGCCAATTCCTCGAGGCGTGAGACCACCTGGTGGATGGCATCGCGGGCCTGTGCCGCCTCGCTGACGTTTCCGCGCGCGATCTCGACTACCCGACGCATCCCGTCGGTGACCTCCATCATGTCACTCTGGCCCATCTTCAGATTCTTGAGCAGGTTGCCCGAGTTCATCTCGTTGACCTGGGAGAGCAGCTCATTGCGCGCCACGAACTCGGCATTCTGTTCCATCGAGGTCAGACCCAGGTTGACCCGCTCGATCGAGCGGCGCAGGTCGCCATGCAATCCCTCCGGTCGGGGCTTGCGAAAGAACTCGCCGCGGACCGCATAATCGAAGGCCGTCTCCACCTCGCGCAGATAGGCCTCGAGCTGGTCGAACATCTCGTTCAGCTCCCACGCCAGCAGGCCCAGCTCGCCCATTCGCGGGATACGTGTAATACGGCGACCGAAACGCCCCTGTACCGCCTCCTTTACGATATCGGTCACTTCGTCTATAACCGTGAAGGGTCGCCGCTGCCACCGCAGGGCATATAGCGCCAGACCGACCAGGCCCAACCAGATCGGCATTACCCAGGGATCGAAGCCATGCCGCCAGGTGCCCAGGCCCACGAGCGCCAGCACGCCCCAGAGAAAGGCATGGCTCAGCAGCCGGACTCTAGATTGCAAGGACAAACTTTTCATAGGTGGTTCCCCGCTCCTGGAGGTACTGGTCCAAATGGGACAGTGATTGTGTCGTCTGATCCCTGGCCGGATGTTGCTGCTCGATCGCCCGCATCTGTCGATACAGCGGCTCGATCACCGCCAGAGCCGTTTCACTGGGATACCGCCGTACCGAGTAGTAGCCGGTGATATTCCCGGCCTGGTCCCTGTCTGCAGTGATGTTGGCAAACACCCAATAAAAGGAGCCGTCTCTGGCAAGGTTCTTGATGTAGGCGAAGACCTCGCGACCCTCCTTCAGGTTGTCCCAGACCAGCTTGAACATACCCCGGGGCATGTCGGGATGGCGTACGATGTTCTGCTGTCTGCCCAGCAGTTCCGCCTCGCGATAACCGGACATGCGCATGAAAATGCGGTTGCAATAGGTGATCCGGCCCTTCAGGTCGGTGCGCGATACAATGAAGTCTTCCTCGGCCAGGCGCCGTTCTTCGTCGCGCGGAACAATCTTAGGCTTCACCGGAACAACCTCCCATTTCCAGCTGGTTTGACAGGGAATATGGAAGGAATAGCGACCGCGGGAGACAAAGCTTTAACCCGGATATGTCACCCGGTCGCTGAAAAATACTGATAACTCACTGGCTGCCAAAGACATTCTTTGTATATAGGAAGCTCTGATCAATTCGTAACACGGCATCTTGCGGCGCCAGAATTAATCAGAGCTTCCTATAAGCGAGTAACGAAATATTATCGGGCCAACGCTGGACGCTCACCGCATCCGACCCATCGGTCGTTGCCTTCAGCCCCTTTGCGTTCCTTCGCGTCCTTTGCGGTTGGCGGTTTTCTCTATCGCAGGTTACGCCCCACGATGCGCCGCCGCACCCTGCCCATCTGGTAGCGCTTGGCCTGCTTCACCCGCTCCTGGGCCATTTCGATAAGCCGTTGCTGGCAGCCTTTTTCTTCTTCCGGCGTGCGTGGCTGACGCTGAATGTAGCTGCCGTCCGGCTGCATGTCCCAGGCATTGCGGTGATCGTTGAGCTGCACATCGAAGAACTCGCGCAGTTCCTGCCGAAGCGTCTCGGCCTCGACCGGTGCCACCACCTCGACCCTCGATTCGAGGTTGCGCTTCATGGCATCAGCGGAACCGATGAAATATTCCTCATCGCCACCGTTGCGGAAATAATAGACGCGGGCGTGTTCCAGGAAACGACCAACAATGGAGATTACGCGGACCTTCTCTGACAAACCCGGAAGGGCGGGACGCAACCGGCAGGTATCGCGTACGATCAGGTCCACCTGCACCCCATCGCGCGAGGCCTCGTACAGGGCCCGGGTGATGTCGGCGTCCTCCAGCGCATTCATCTTGAACTGGATCAACCCCGGGGTGCCGTTGTTATGCAGCTCCCGCTCGCGCCGGATCCGCTCCAACAGGCCCGCCTTGAGCATCTTGGGTGCCGGAAGCAACTTGCGATAGAAACGCTCGGGCGTGTAGCCGGTGGTCAGGTAGTTGAACAGCTCGGTGGCATCGACCCCCATGTCCGGGTCGTTGGTAAGCATGCCCAGATCGGAATAGAGCCTCGCGGTCCCGGCATGGTAGTTGCCCGTGCCGATGTGCAGATAACGGCGCAGGCCGTTGTAGTCCTTGCGCACCACCAGGATCACCTTGGAATGGGTCTTCAGGCCCACCACCCCGTAGGTGACATGGATGCCCGCCTCTTCCATACGGGTGGCCCAACGGATATTGGCCGCCTCGTCGAAACGCGCCTTGAGCTCCACCACCACCGCCACCTGCTTGCCGTTCTTGGCCGCCTGGATGAGATAGTCCACCACCTTGGTGTCGCTGGACGTACGATACAGGGTCATCTTGACCGCTCGCACCTTGGGGTCGTTTGCCGCCTCCTTCAGGAATCTCTCCACAGAGCTGCGAAACGACTCATAAGGGTGGTGCAGCAGGAACGGGCCGCGCTCCCGAATTGCGTGAAAGATGTTCTTCGATACCCGGATGCCGGGGTGATCGACGCCCTGAAAGGGCGAGTCGTGCAGCTCGGGGACATCCAGGCCCGCAATCTGAAACAGATCGCGCATGGCGAGCATATCTCCCCCGGCGCTAAAAACGTCCTCGTTCTCGTCCAGGCCCAGCTCGGCTGCCAGCATACCGCGGGTCGTCTCGTCCATATCGTCGCGCACCTGCAGGCGCACGATGGGCGCAAAGCGGCGCTCACGCAATTCGGATTCGATCAGGGACAGCAGGTCGTCTGCATGTTCCTCGTCGCGTTCGGTGTTGGCATTGCGGGTCACGCGAAACTGGTTGCAGTGGACGATCTCCATTTCCGGCAACAGCAGGTTGAGGTTATGTTCTACCACATCCTCGATCGCCACGAACTGGCTGCTGAAGGGCAGCTGGATAAAGCGCGGCACGTCCTCGCCAATGGGAATCTTGATACGGGTCAGCGAGGTCTTGTCCTGGTGCTCCAGAAAGCGCACCAGGACCACCAGGTTAAGTGACAGATTGGAGATGAACGGGAAGGGATGCGCCGGGTCGATGGACTGCGGCGTCATCAGGGGAAAGATGTTGTCGTGAAAATAGCTGCGCAGATAGCCCACCTGCTGGGCCGTAAGCTCGTCATACTTGAGGATGGCGATATCATGCTCGCGCAGCCGCGCCATCAGTTCGTGCAGTACCTCTCGCTGCTTGGCTTCCTGCTCCCGGACCATCGCATAACATTCGGCGATCTGCTCACGTGGTGTTCGACCATCCACAGTACGCGTGGTCACGCCGGCACCCACCTGTTGTTTCAGGCCGCCGATGCGCTTCATAAAGAACTCGTCCAGATTGGAGCTGACGATCGCCAGAAACTTGATCCGCTCGAGCAACGGATTGCGCTCGTCCTCCGCCTCGTGCAGCACCCGCCTGTTGAACGCGAGCCAAGTCAGTTCGCGGTTCAGGTAGAGAGAGGCGTCCCGCAGGTCGATCTCGGGGACGACCTGCTCGGACGCCTCGTCCGGGTGCTCCGGTGGTTCGCTGGCGGATTCGGGTTCGGACATCACAGGCTCCTGCAACAGACGTTCTCATCGAATGATGTAATCTTCTTTTTATAGCACAGCCAGATGACAGCCCGACAGGCCATACGGGCTGTATTGACCACGATCAAGAGGAGTCACCGGCATGCAATACCGAAAACTCGGCCGAACCGATATCGATGTCAGCGTCATCTGCCTGGGCACCATGACCTGGGGCGTGCAGAACAGCGCCCAGGATGCCTTCGATCAGCTCGATTATGCCCTCGGTCAGGGTGTCAATTTCATCGATACCGCCGAGCTCTATGCGATACCGCCGACCGCCGACACCTTCGGCAAGACCGAAGAGATCATCGGCGAATGGCTGGGCCGGCGTGGCGGCCGCGACCGGCTGGTGCTCGCCAGCAAGGTGGCCGGCAACACCCGCGGCTGGGTGCAGTACATCCGCGGCGGCCCGCGCCTGAATCGCCGGCAGATGACCGAGGCCCTGGAAGGCAGCCTGCGGCGCCTGCGGACGGACTATCTCGATCTCTATCAGGTCCATTGGCCGGCGCGGACCACCAACTTTTTCGAGACGCGCGGCGTCACCCGAATCGAGGAAGAGACCGTGGAGCCCATCGAGGAGACGCTGGCGGTGCTGGACGATTTCGTGCGCCAGGGAAAGGTGCGACAGATCGGCATCTCCAACGAGACCCCGTGGGGCATGATGCAGTACCTGTGTCTTGCCGAGAAAAAGAACTGGGCCCGGATCCAGTCGATCCAGAACCCGTACAACCTGCTCAACCGGCTGTTCGAGGTGGGCCTGTCGGAGATGGCGCTGCGCGAACGAGTCGGGCTGCTCGCCTACTCGCCCCTGGGGTTCGGCGTGCTCAGCGGCAAGTATGTCGAAGGTGCCGCAGAACCCGACGCCCGGCTCAACCGCTTTCCCGATTACCGCCGCTACAGCGGCGAGAACAGCCTGGCGGCCACCCGCTCCTATGTCGCCATCGCGCGCAAGCATGGCCTGAGCCCGGCCCAGATGGCGCTGGCATTCGTCAATTCGCGCCCCTTCGTCACCGCCAACATCATCGGTGCGACCACCATGGAGCAGCTGCGCGAGAACATCGCCAGCATCGATGTCGAACTCTCGCAAGAGGTACTGGACGAGATCGAAGAGATCCATCAAAGGATACCCGACCCGGCGCCCTGACCGGCCGGAACGTGGCGGCTGAAGCCGCAGCCACCGGGTCCGTCGGATCTATTCGTTGGAGGGTGTCGAGCTCACCAGGCTTTCGATGATCTGACCGTTGGGATCACGCCCAGACGCTGAAGCGCAGAGTCTCTTCGAGCTGCTGGCGCTGCTCGATCGCCGCTACGGCATCATAGTGGGCCAGTGCGCGCCGCGCTCGACCACCTCCGGTGCGGTCAGCCGGGGAATGGCCCAGGTGTTCGGCCATCAGGGCCTCGCGCCGCGTCTGGTCGACAGGGTCTTTTCCCGGCAGTTCACGTCGCAGCTGGTCCTCGGCCGAGGGCGCTGGGCGCGATCGCGCCACGGGCAATACTGCGGCCACGAGCCGGCTGGCCCGCCCGGGCTGAAAAGAAGGATCGGGTTGTACCGGGAGGGTATTCAAGGATCGAGGCGAGCCAAAGGAGATTTCAGACAATTATAGCAGCCACTCGGCACCCGCCGGTGGGACCCGAAAGCTCCCCCGAAATTCCCGGCCCCGAACGCCGGGGCCGGGCGCTGCGTCCCGGCTCAGGCGACCTTGGCGAACTCGTACTCGCTGCCGCTACGCCGGACCTTGACGCCGGTGCGCTCGAAGGTGACCTCCTGGCCGTCCTCGATATCGGCCACATCCCCGGCGACCGTCACGAAACCCTCACGGGTCACGCCGACGTGCAGCACACCCAGCGTGCCGTAGTGCTTGGGGGCCAGGGTTACGCTCTCTCCACTCATGACATCGCTCTCCTTCTGGTGACGGAAAAAACATCGCTGAATGGGCAGACATCGCCCGTGCTCAGAATGCGGCGCGAAGCCCGGGACTCAATACCGCAGAGACTGGGGTTTTTCGCCAGCAGCCTGTAGGACCTATCCCGGCGGCCAGGTCATCGGGCGCCCCCCCAGCAGGTGGAGGTGAAGATGGAATACCGTCTGACCGCCCTCGGCATTACAGTTGATCAGGGTGCGATAGCCCCGCTCTGCCAGCCCCTCGTCGGCGGCGACCTGTGCTGCGGCGCGGTGCATATGCCCCACCAGAGACTCGTCGGCCCCGGTCAGATCGTTCAGGGTGGCAATGTGCCTGCGCGGAATGATCAGTACGTGCACCGGGGCCTGGGGACTGAGATCCCGGAACCCCACCACCTGGTCGTCCTCATAGACCTTCTCGGCCGGGATCTCGCCAGCGGCGATCTTGCAGAAGATACAGTCGGTCATCGGCACTCTTTCCTTGGCTGGAACTGGACGGGAAGAAGGTACCCCAAGCGGGCCTTCAGCTAAAGGGAAAACGCCCTGTCCAGAACCGATCCGGGGGCTCGCTGTGGCGGTGTACCGCACCCTTCCGGGATCCTTCTCGGAGGTCGGGCAAGGACCTGCAGCGATTACGACCATTGGGGCGGGTCCTCTCCAAGACGGCCGTCGCGGGAACCCGGCGCTGCTCCTCGATCAGGCTCTACCGCCGGGCATACAGCCAGTAGGCTGCCCCCAGAAAAGCAGCTGCCCACATGAATGCGAGATCCTGCCCCTCGACCAGGGCCGCCAGCAAGAACAGCACACCCATGGCGGACAGGATGACGGCCCCGGCAAAGCGTCCGAGGCCGAGCTTCGACCGGACCCCGCCGGTGACCCTGTCCTCCGGTGCCTCTGCCTGTATCGGCCCTCGACTCCTTATACCGGGGATGCCCTGAAGGATACCGGCAAGGCGGCCGACGTCGAAGTCCCACCGATTCTCGCTCAACTCGTGCGCCTGACGCTGAGCCAGGGGAGACAGTGACTCCGGCAGATCTTCCTGTGTGGGCATGGACGCATCCCCCACCAGCAGTGGAATGACCCGGATATTGCGGTTCAGTGCCGCCTCGATCTCCACCCGCACGTAGTCTTGGGGATCAGCGAGGCGCGGATGCCCGCGCTTGTCCCTGGCGGACAGCCAGTTGGGTCCGATGATGGCGATCAGCACGCTGCAGGAACTAATGGCCTTGTTGATGGCCTCGATGAAGTTCGTTCCCGCCTCAACCGCGTCGATGTCCCTGAAGATCTGACCCTCTTCCAAATATTCCCGCAGATCCTTCGTGAACCGTCCGGCATCGCCCCGACTGTCTTCGCGACGGTAGCTTATGAATACGCCCGCCATACCCACCTCCGATCGTGGCAGTTTGCGGCACAAGCTCTATGCCAAACACTGACCTGGACGTAGTCACTCCACACGCATCGGGAACCCGACCGAGGCGCGAAGCGCGAAAACGAGGGCGGGGAGATCGCTTGCGCGCATTCCGCATTCGGACCTATAAGTTCCATGCTGATCCCGCGCATACTCAGCAGGAGTAAACAAAGAAACAGTAGCCGCGAACACCACCGTCATAACACGGCGTTACCCCGTTGCTCACGGCGTATCCCTTGCTTCTGGCCAATCGCCACTGTTGCTGGGCCCGGGATTGTGTCGCATAGGGACCAACACGCTGTGCGCATTGCTGTGCGAGGCGAGGGCCCTCCAGCAGGGCCGCACGAAACGGCAGACGATCACTCTCATGATTTCCGCCCGAAGCGGACGCGGATGACAGCAGCAGCGCTGCGAGTGCCAACTCACTGGGTTGAATGCGGCTCATGACGTTCTCCAATCGGTGTCTCGTAGAGGAAAGCCTAGATGCACCGATTCCTGACTTTCGGGAGATACTGCCCGGACCTAAGGAGAAATATTCACCATCGCGGCGATACAAGACACGGCTCAGAGGGCTCCCCGATCGTAAGGCTGAGCCGGGAGAGGATGCCGGCGGTCTTGCGGGGCCCAGCGGGCGTCAGAAGATATCCGTCCGAATGTTTCACCCGGTCGCTGGAAGCGACTGGCAATGTTCTGGTCGCCAGGGATATTCTTCGAATACAAGCGGGCAACAGAATGTCACTGGCCCCACGCTGGACGCGCCCTCGTACACATCTGGCCGCCCTAAAGCGAATCTCCTTCCGCATCGATAGGCTGGGCTATTGGCCCGGTCGGAGATCCACTTGAGAACGCCCATCTCGCCACGATCATCGCATCCTCGGGAGACACATTCGGGCTAGAGACGCTGCCGACCCGCAAAGGCGTGTGCCAGGGTACCGCTGTCGACGAATTCGAGCTCACCACCCAGTGGCACGCCATGGGCGATGCGAGTGATCTCTATCCCGGAGGCCTCGGCGAGCTCCGCGATGTAATGGGCGGTGGCCTCGCCTTCCACCGTGGTGGTGGTGGCCAGAATGAGCTCTTTCACCTCGCCCGAGCCCAGGCGCTCGCGTAGCTGCTCCAGTCCCAGCTCGGCCGGACCGATACCGTCGAGCGGCGACAGGCGTCCGCCGAGCACGAAATACAGCCCCTGATAGCCGGTGGCCTGCTCCAGCGCCATCACGTCGGTGGGGTTCTCCACCACGCACAGTTGGCTGGCATCGCGCTGCGGATTGGCGCAGAGCCGGCACAGCGTCCGTTCGGTGAGGGTACGACAACGCTCACAGTGACCGATGTCCTCGACCGATCTCTGCAATACAGCCGCCAACCGCGCGCCCCCCTCGCGGTCACGCTCAAGCACATGAAAGGCCATGCGCTGGGCGGACTTGGGCCCCACGCCCGGCAGGCAGCGCAGGGCCTCGATCAGCTGCAGCAGCAGCGGTGCGTCGCTCATAGCCGATCCGTTCGATTCAGAAAGGCAGCTTCATGCCTGGCGGCAGATTGATGCCTGCCGTGACCCCGGACATCTGTTCCTTGGTGTGCTCTTCGAGGCGATGCACTGCGTCGTTCATGGCGGCCGCAACCAGATCCTCCAGCATCTCCTTGTCATCACCCATCAGAGATTCGTCTATCTCCACCCGGCGCACCTCGTGCTTGCCGTTGATGGTGACCTTGACCATTCCGCCACCGGCCTGGCCCTGCACCTCCGCCTTGGCCAGTTCTTCCTGCGCCTTCTGCAATTCTTCCTGCATCTTCTGCGCCTGTTTCATCAAGTTACCCAAACCACCTTTCATAGCCTGTCCTCTGTGATGTTCATCTCGTCATGGTTCGATGGGACGAACCGAATCCTCGTCCAGCTCGGCCCCGAAACCCTCTTGCAGCGCCTGCACCAAGGGATCGGATCGGATGTCCTGGCGCGCCTTGTCGACCCGCTCCTCCTGGGCCGCCTGGTGGCGCTTCGCCGGGGTGTCGTCGGCCTCGCCGGACTGCCATTGCAGACGCAGGTTCGGCGACAGCTGCGCCTGCAACGCTGCCTGCAGGCGCTCCTCTGCGCGGGTGCCCAGCATGGAGGCGCAGCTCGCATCCGCCACGAGGGTCAGCGTCTTGCCGTCCCAGGCGCGCGCCACGCTGTGGCTGGCGAGCTGGGCGGCCATGCCGGTCAGGCCCAGGCGCGGCACCAGATCGTGCCAGTCCTCCGGGCCGAAGGCCTTCGATGCCTGCCCGCCCTCTGCCCGCTGCTCGGGCTGCTGCGGGGCGGGCGGTGCGCCCGCCGATTCCGGCTGTGCACGCCCGGCAGGCGTCTCCGCAGATGCCTTCCCGGCATTCGGCCGGGAGATCACCGTCCGGCTCTCTGGGGCACCAGCGGGCCGAAAGGCCAGCATGCGCAGCAGGATCATCTCGAAACCCGACTGGGCATCGGGCGCCAGCGGAAGATCGCGCTGACCCATCAGCGCGATCTGATAATAGAGTTGGACCTCCTCCGGCGACAGGGTTGCCGCCAACGCCTCGAATTGGGCGCGCTCGCCCCAGGCCGCCTGCCAGGCCTCGGGGGTGGCCTGGATCAGCGCCACCCGGTGCAGCAGGAGCAACAGATCCTTGAGCAGTGCCGCGAAGTCCGGCGACTTCTCGGCCAGGGCCTGGACGCCTGACAGCACCGCTGCCGCATCGCCCGCCTGAATCCGCTCCACCAGCTCGGGCAGCAGCTCCGAGGCGTTCACCCCCAGCATGTCGCGCACGGCATCGTAGTCCACCTGGCCACCGCCGAAGGCGATTGCCTGGTCGAGCAGACTCAGGCCGTCGCGCATGCTGCCGTCGGCGGCACGCGCCAACAGATGCAGAGCGCGCGGATCGGCCTCGATGCCTTCCTGCTGCAGGATATGCTCGAACTGCCCCTGGATCTGCTCGACGGGCAGCCGGTTGAGGCTGAACTGCAGGCAGCGGGAGAGCACCGTGACTGGTACCTTCTGCGGGTCGGTGGTGGCGAGCAGGAACTTGACGTGGGGTGGCGGCTCTTCCAGCGTCTTGAGCAGGGCATTGAAGCTGTGCCCGGAGAACATGTGCACCTCGTCGATGAGATACACCTTGAAGCGCCCGCGCACCGGCGCATAGGGTACGTTCTCCAACAGCTCGCGGGTGTCGTCGACGCCGGTCTTGGAGGCGGCATCCACCTCGATCAGATCGACGAAGCGACCCTCGTCGACCTCACGGCAGACGCTGCACTCACCGCAGGGCTCGGCGGTCACGCCCTTCTCGCAGTTGAGCGACTTGGCCAGGATGCGCGCGATCGTGGTCTTGCCCACCCCACGGGTGCCGGTGAACAGATAGGCATGGTGCAGCCGGTCGTTCTCCAGGGCATTGCTCAGGGCACGCACCACGTGCTCCTGGCCGACCAGTTCGGAGAATGTCTTGGGGCGCCAGCGGCGCGCCAGTACCTGGTAGGTCATAGATAACTGAATGCCGGGAAACGATGACCCGAGTTTACCCGAATCGGACTATCGGGCGAGACGGAGAAAAGGCGGCGACCCTGCCAGCGATTCCCGGCGCACGCGTCAGCTGCTGTGGCTGCTCCCTTCCGGGCCTGACCAGGTTCACAACCTAGCGTCGCGGGAGACCAACAGGGTCACCATTGAACGGCCAATTATGCCAGAGGCGGGCATCTACGGACAGGGTTGACGGCCTCTGTCACGACTTCTGCGGGAGGCTGTGACTACCCAGTTCCTGCCCTTCCGGCCCATTGAGGTACGCCTGAAAGGCCCGGGCGATAGGCGGCAATCGCTTTTCCCGACCATGCACCAGGTGCCAATGGCGCAGAATCGGGAAACCTTCCACGTTCAGCACCGCCAGAGTTCCGGCCTCGAGCTCCAGACGCAGGGTGTGGAGCGATACCACCCCCAATCCCAGCCCGGCCTCCACCGCGTGCTTGATGGTGGTGTTGGAGGTGGTCTCGATGCCGGTTCGCAGGCGGATCTCCCGTTCTCCAAAGAACCGCTCCATGGCGATTCGTGTCCCCGAATCGCGCTCACGCACCACGAAGACCTCCTCTTCCAATCGTTTCAGCGGAATCGGGCCCGACTGCCGCGCCAGTGGGTGCTCGGGAGAGGCGATCACCACCAGCGGGTTCTCCATGAAGGGCTGCACCACCAGATCCAGTTCCTCCGGCGGCTTACCCATGATGACCAGGTCGGTTTCATTATTGGCGAGCTGATCGAGGAGGGTCTTGCGGTTGGTCACGTCCAGCGAATAGGTGATGCCCTCGTGGCGCCTGGAAAAGGCTGCCAGAATCCGCGTGGCGAAGGATTTTGCGGTCGTCGCGACGCTCAGCCGCAGATGTCCGCGCTGCGCGCCCCGCAGGTCCGCCATTACCTCGTCCAGCTCCTGCAACTGCTGTCCGATACGGCGCGCATAGGCGTACATCTCCTTGCCGGCCTCGGTCAGATAGATCCGCTTGCCCATTCTGTCGAACAGGGGCATGCCCGCGGCGTCCTCGAGTTGCCGGACCTGCATCGAAACCGCCGGCTGACTCAGGTGCAACTCCTCGGCCGCACGCGTATAGCTGAGATGGCGGGCCACCGATTCGAACAGGGTCAATTGGCGAAGGGTCAGATGCATGCGAACGATTCCCAATTACCACAATGGCCAAGGGTCCATGTGGTGCATTTCTTGCTCAACAATTCCCGTATCGAAAAGGGAGGAACCGTCATGCCGCTGGCCCCAACCCTGATTCAGGAACCCTGCCTGATCCCCGCTGTGTGCTTCAATCGGGTGCGCCTGCTCCAGCGGCAGCGGCCAGACGTACTCGACTTCGAACTGCCCGGCCTGGCCAACAACCGCATGCAGATCAGCTCGCGGGAATGGATTTGCTGGAATGACCGCCTGCGCGCGCCCCTGCTGAGCTGGCACCACTTCGAATTCAGTGACCACCGCCCGCTGACAGAACCCGTGCCATGCACCCTTTCGGTACACCACTCCTACAGTCGCACCGTGATCTTCCATATCTATGACAGCCTGGAGCGCCATTGCACCCCTGCACGTGCGCCGGGCGAGTCCGGCCAGATTCTTCCCTTCCCGGCCATTTGACGTGCCGGATTTCACGATTGCCATTCCCCCTGTCGGGGACTTATCTATAAGTATTTCTTTATCCATAAGATAAGTAAACAGTATTTTTCTTATTCTTTTGTCCGCATAAAATGCAGGGCCATCAGTCCCGTGATGCCGGGCCGTGCGACAACGCCCCTCCAGCGAGCTGAAGGCAACTGGCCCATCGGGCCGGTTCTATGGAGCAACCCAAGAGACGAGGACAAGCTTATGGCACTCGATCAATCCAGCCGTTATTCCGACCTGAGTCTGAAAGAAGAAGACCTCATTGCAGGCGATCGCCACATGCTGGTGGCCTATCGCCTGAAGCCCGCCGAAGGGCATGGCTTCCTGACCGTCGCCGCGCACGTGGCGGCCGAATCCTCCACCGGCACCAACGTGGAGGTCTCCACCACCGATGATTTCACCCGGGGCGTCGACGCCCTGGTCTACGAGATCGACGAAAACGCCTTCGGTGAGGACGGCGGTCTGATGAAGGTCGCCTACCCGATCGAGCTGTTCGACCACAACCTGATCGACGACAAGCACGGTGTGGCCCACGCGTGGTCACTCATCCTGGGCAACAACCAGGGCATGGGCGACCATGTCGGCCTGCGCATGCTGGACTTCTATGTCCCCGAGTGCATGATCCGCAAGTTCGACGGCCCTGCGACCAACATCAGCCACCTGTGGAAGGTCATGGGTCGTCCCGAGACCGACGGCGGCTATGTGGCGGGTACCATCATCAAGCCCAAGCTGGGCCTGCGCCCCGCGCCCTTCGCCAAGGCCTGTTATGACTTTTGGCTGGGCGGCACCTTCATCAAGAACGACGAGCCGCAGGCCAACCAGACCTTCTGCCCGATGAAGGAGGTCATGCCCCTGGTCGCCGAGGCCATGGACCGCGCTCAGCAGGAGACCGGCGAGGCCAAGTTCTTCTCGGCCAACATCACTGCCGACTTCTTCGCCGAGTTGATCGCCCGTGGCGAATATGTGCTGAACGAGTTCGCCAAGTACGGTAACGAAGAGCACGTCGCCTTCCTGGTGGACGGCTTCGTGGCCGGCCCTGCGGGCGTAACCACCGCACGTCGTTACTTCCCCTCGACCTTCCTGCACTTCCACCGTGCAGGCCATGGTGCCCTCACTTCATACAAGTCGCCGATGGGCATGGATCCGCTGTGCTACATGAAGCTGTCGCGCCTGATGGGCGCCTCGGGCATCCACACCGGCACCATGGGCTACGGCAAGATGGAAGGCCACAAGGATGAGCGGGTGCTGGCCTACATGCTGGAGCGCGACGAGTGCCAGGGGCCCTACTTCTACCAGAAGTGGCACGGCATGAAGGCCACCACCCCCATCATCTCCGGCGGCATGAACGCGCTGCGTCTGGTGGGCTTCTTCGAGAATCTGGGCCACGCCAACGTGATCAACACCTGCGGCGGCGGCGCCTTCGGCCACATCGATGGGCCGGCAGCTGGCGGCAAGTCGCTGATCCAGGCCTGGGAGTGCTGGAAGGCAGGCGCCGATCCCATCGAGTGGGCCAAGGAGCACCGCGAGTTCGCGCGCGCCTTCGAGTCCTTCGCGCACGACGCGGATCAGCTGTTCCCGGGCTGGCGCGAGAAGCTGGGTGTTGCAGCAGCCTGAGGCCGCTCTCTCCCCTGCCACCAACCCCCGCCTCGGCGGGGGTTTTTTATTGGCCTCTATTGCCCTGGACTGAGCGCGCCTGCAGCTGCCGGCCATCTGATCGCAGGATCTTCACAAACCGGGCGGCCTCGCACGACCTCGGCAAACCCTTCCGACCCGCAATACCGAATCGCCGGACGCCTCACGGCATGCCTTGCCGCTCAGTCGTCTTCCCCGAGTTCCGGATTCCATCCCTTGGCGCGGGCGTTGGCAATGGCCTCGTCGTAGATGCGCTTGTGCCGCTCGCGTAACTCGGCCGGCAGATTGGACACCAGATGCCCATATTTGTCCCACTCCCGCGAGACCTCATCATACAGCCCGTTGAGACGCTGTACTGTCCAGCCGGCGCAGGTCTCGGTCTCAGGTATCAAACCGAAGACCCTGGCATCGAGGACGATATTGCCAGTGGGGTTCATCCCCCCGGAAGGATCCTCGTCGATCCCCTCGTAACACTTGTCCGTCATCGCTCGTGGTTTCCGCCCATCACTTGAAGGAGATTGAATCCTACCGTATCAGCGCCGCCGCCCCTTGCGCTTGCCACCGCGCGGCCCCCGATCGGGTCCGACGCGCAGGGCCGAGCCATCGACCGTCTGTCCATCGAGCGCCGACATGGCGGCACGCGCCTCGTGGCCTTCCATCTCGATTACGGCAAAACCACGGCAGTCACCGGAGAACATGTCCTTCGCCATCTTGAGCGAGCGGACCACCCCGAATTCCGCAAACAGCGCCTGCAGGGCCTCTTCGGTCATGGAGCGCGGCAGACCGCGTACAGAAATAGCTATCAAAAGGGATACCTCGACTATTCTTGAGACAGATCGCAGAACAGGATCTGCCAGAAACAAAAAAGGCGACCGGAAGGCCGCCTTTCGTTCAGGGAGAGAAACGGGTCAGAGCGCGACCACGTTCTCCGCCTGCGGGCCCTTGGCGCCAGCCACTTCGTCGAATTCGACCTTCTGGCCTTCTTCCAACGAACGGTGACCTTCACCAACGATAGAGCGGAAATGGACGAACAGGTCCTTGCCGGATTCACGCTCGATAAAGCCGTAACCTTTGGCGTTGTCGAACCACTTCACGGTACCAGTTTGCTTGTCAGACATTATTCAGATTCCTCTTGGAAAAACTTTAAAGACCCGCCCGACGCAGTCGGGCAGAGCGATGCCACGAATCTCGGCGAACACTCGAGTTGCTTGGGTAGTTCGGATGTAACGGTGAGGAAACAGGCGAAACGGAGCGGGGAGTAGAACGAACAAAGATCATGTGCGGAGCACTCTAACAGCCCACACTTCGCGGTACAACCCTTATTTTCCCCTCGACGCCCGCCGGGAGCCAGGGCCCGAGGTGGCAGCCAGATAGCGGCCCCGGTACAATGCGCGGTTTTTCCTCGGGCAGATACGCACAAGGCATGAGCAAGACCTATCCCTACCCCATCGCCCGGATTGGGTTGATCGGCGGAGGACAACTCGGACGCATGCTGGTGAAGGCCGCAAAGCAGCTCGGCTGCACGACCGTCGTTCTCGACCCATTGCCCGATTCGCCGGCAGGACAAATCGCCACCCGCCAGATCGTCGGGGGCTATCACGACGCGGACAAGATTCGCGAGTTGGCAACGGACTGCGACGTGCTCACCTTCGAACTCGAGAACATCGACGCCGACACCCTGGCCGAGCTGGAGGCCGAGGGGCACGCAATCTACCCCAAGGCAGGCGCACTCAAGATCGTCCAGGACAAGCTCACGCAGAAACAGTTCCTGGCCGACAACGGCATCCCTACCGCGCCTTTCGAGGCAGTCGACAGACCCACGCCGGAGCAGTTCTCCGCCTTCGGCTATCCATTGGTGCAAAAAGTCAGGCGAGGCGGCTACGACGGCCGGGGCGTGGCGATACTGAAGAGGCCGGAGGCCTTCGCTCAGCACCTGCCCGTTCCGTCCCTGATCGAGCGGTTCATCGAGGCCGACAAGGAGGTCGCCGTTCTGGTGGCTCGCAACACCAAGGGAGAGGTCGCCACCTATCCTCCGGTCGAGATGTGTTTCCGGCCAGGAGAGAATGTGCTCGACCTGCTGCTGGCCCCGGCAGATATAGACGAGGCGATCCAGGCCGAAGCAGAGGCCATCGCGATCAATACCGTCGAGTCCCTGCGCGGTGTCGGCATCTTTGGCATCGAGCTGTTCGTGACCCGTGACGGCGAAGTGCTGGTGAACGAGATCGCCCCGCGCACCCACAATTCGGGACATCACACCATCGAGGCCAACGTCACCGACCAGTTCGAGCAGCATCTGCGGGCCATCCTGGGCCTGCCCCTGGGCAGCACCGAAACACTCAGCCCCGCGGCCATGCTCAACCTGCTGGGCGCACCGGAAGAATCGGGCAGGCCGGTCATTCGCGGCCTGGAAGAGACCCTGGCCATACCCGGCGTCTGCCTTCATCTGTACGGTAAGGGCGAGACCCGCCCCTTCCGCAAGATGGGACACATCACCGTCCTGGACCAGGACAGACACCGTGCCCGAGCCAAGGCCCTGCAGGTTCGCGACACCATTGAGATAGGCGCAGAGGAAATCGCATGAAAGACATTGTCGTCGGCATCATCATGGGCAGTGACTCGGATCTTCCGGTCATGCAGGCAGCCGCAGACATGCTCGACCAGCTATTGGTGCCCTACGAGATGACCATCGTCTCGGCGCATCGCACCCCGAATCGGCTCTACGACTACGCCAGCAGCGCCGAGGAACGGGGGCTGAAGGTGATCATCGCGGGCGCCGGCGGAGCCGCCCACCTGCCAGGCATGGCCGCGGCGATTACCCCCTTGCCGGTGATCGGCGTGCCGGTCAGATCCTCCACCCTCGGTGGAGAGGACTCGCTGCTTTCCATTGTGCAGATGCCCCCGGGCGTTCCCGTGGCCACCGTCGCCATCAATGGGGCCAAGAACGCCGGCATCCTCGCCGCGCAGATGCTGGCGATCTCCGACCACGCCTTGGCCGAGCGAGTCCGCACCTACAAGCGGGAGCTCGAAGAGATGGTGCTGGGCAAGGTCGCGAATTGGGGAAAGGACGGGCCCAGCGCTCCCTGAGCTGCGTTCGCGGGACGCGCGGCGCCTGCACCCGACCAATGCGTGATATGTTATAAAGTAACAATGATTGCCTTGCCCATGCCTCTCCGCCGCCTGCTGGCCCCGCTCATCCTCTGGATACTCTGCCTGCCGGCCACGGCGCAGCCGCTCCTGGTCTATGCCAGCGTCCCCCCCATCGCCGAGGTGGCCCGTCAGGTGGGCGGCGAACACATCGAGGCCCGCAGCCTGCTGCGCCCCGGCGACAGTCCGGTCACCTTTTCCCCGACACCACGCCAGATGGCCACCCTGTCGAAGGCACGATTGTTCCTTCGCGTAGGCGTCCCCTTTGAGCGGGCCTGGCTCGGGCGCATCCAGGCACTCAACCCCGGGCTGAAGATCGTCGACGTCCGCCGCGGAATCCCCCTGGCACCGTTGGCGGAGCACCACCACGACCGCGGTGGGCCGCAAGCAGGGGACGAACTCGACCCGCATATCTGGACCGACCCGCTCTCGATCATCCGTATCGCGGAGAACGTGCGCGACGCGCTCTCGGCGATCGACCCGGAACATTCAGATGACTACCGGCGGAGAGCCCAACAGGTGCGCGAGTCCATGCAGAAACTGGATGCGGAGATCCGCGACCAACTCCTTGTATTGAAGCGCCGGGCCTTCCTCGTATTCCACCCCGCCTGGGGCTATTTCGCCCGCCGTTACGAACTGACTCAGCTGGCGATCGAGCACGAGGGCAAACAGGCCGGCGCCCACTGGATGACGAGAGTCATTGAGAAAGCGCGCAATGCGGGCATCCGCCTGATCCTGATCCAGCCCCAGTTCGATCAGCGCCTGGCACGTCAGGTGGCCCACGCCATCGGCGGCGAGGTCGCCACCGTGGACCCGCTCGACCCCGACTATGTCGGAGAGATACGTCGCCTGGTGGCACTTCTGACGAAAGGACCCTGACCCGCGTGAACCCCGTTATCCGAATGGAACAAGTCAATTTTTCCTATGGCGAAGAGCCGGTGCTGGAAGCCGTCGACCTGAGCATCTTCGAACGGGAGTTTCTCGGCATCGTCGGACCCAATGCAGGTGGCAAGAGCACGTTGCTCAAGCTCATCCTCGGGCTGCTCGAACCAGACAGCGGTCGCATCGAGGTACTGGGAACGACCCCAAAGGCGGCCCGTCACCAGCTCGGCTATGTGGCCCAGCATCCCGGCTTTGCTCGCGACTTTCCCATCACGGTGCAACAGGTGGTCGAGCTGGGCCTGGTGGGTCGACGCCCCGGGAGGAGCCCCCTGGCCACCCTGCTGCCGATGCGGGTCACCCCAGATGACCGGGCGCGGGTGCAACAGGCACTCGAGGAGGTAGAGGCCACCGGACTCGCCCACCGCCAGATTGGCAGCCTGTCGGGCGGACAACTGCAACGGGTACTGTTGGCACGGGCATTGGTGGCCAACCCTCGCATCCTGTTGCTGGACGAACCGACCGCCAACGTCGACCAGCGGGCAGAGAGCGAGATTTTCGATCTGCTGAAGCAGCTCAACGAACGCATGACCATCCTGGTGGTCTCGCACGACATCGCCTTCGTCTCCAGCTATGTGACCCGGGTCGCCTGTATCAACCGCACCCTGGTCTGCCACCCCACTGCCGATATCGACGCCGAATTGATCCACGAACTCTACGGAGACAAGGTGCGCATGGTCGCGCATCAGCACCACACATGAGCGAATTCTTCACCGCCCTGTTCCAATACCAGTTCCTGCAGACCGCCCTGCTCGCGGGCCTGCTGGCGAGCGTCGGCTGCGGCGTGATGGGCCCCTACGTAGTGGTCAAACGGATCGCCTTCCTCGCCGGCGGCATTGCCCACTCGGTTCTGGGGGGCATGGGCGTCGCCCTCTATTTTGGCGCCGATCCGTTGATCGGCGCGCTGGTGGCAGCAGTCCTGGCGGCCCTGCTCATCGGCTGGGTGAGACTCCACTGGCGAACCAGCGAAGACACCCTGATCGGTGCCCTGTGGGCCATCGGCATGGCGATCGGCATCCTGTTCATCTCGCGCATTCCAGGCTATCAGGCCGACCTGGTGAGCTACCTGTTCGGCAACATTCTGCTGGTACCCGAGCGCGAGCTCTGGTTCATGGCAGGGCTCGATGCCCTGCTGCTCGCCATCGTGGCGTTATGGCACCGGCAGATCCTGGCGGTGGTCTTCGACGAGGAGCAGGCACGCCTGCGCGGCCTGCCGGTCACCTTCTTCTACCTGCTGCTACTGGTGTTGATCGCCCTGACCGTGGTCCTGCTGATCCACGTGGTTGGACTGATTCTGGTACTGGCCCTGCTCACGCTGCCCGCCGCCATCGCCGGTCAGTACGTGCACTCGATTCCGCGCATGATGGTCATAGCGACATTGCTGAGCGGCCTGCTCAGCACCCTGGGTCTGGCCATGTCCTATGCCCCCAACCTTCCGCCGGGGCCGGCGATCGTGCTCCTGGCGGCTCTCGCCTATCTGATATCGAGCCTCCTCAGCCGACGACGGAGGTGGCCGTGAAACACCTGGAAAGAACCGTAGAGCAGGCGCGTCGGCTATGCCGGGCGCGTGGTGTCCGCTTGACCCCCCAACGCGAGACGGTGCTGCGCCTGGTATATGGCTCCGCTCGACCCTTGAGTGCCTATGAGATTCTCGACCGCATGCCCGCGACCTCGCGACGCCCCGCCCCCCCAACCGTCTACCGCGCCCTCGACTTCCTTCTCGAACAGGGCCTCATCCATCGCCTCGAGAGCCTGCACGCCTTTATCGCTTGCCACCATCCCGACCAGCCCCACAACGGTCAATTCCTGATCTGCACCGGCTGTGGCAGGGTCGACGAATTGTGCGAAGGGCACATCGACCAAAGCCTGCAGGAGGCCGTGGATGCCAGCGGCTTCCGCACCCAGCGCCCGATAGTCGAGTTACTTGGTACCTGCGTCAGTTGCCGAAACAATGCAGACTAGACGTGATGTTTTGGCCCACCCCCACCACCTTCGGGCTCGCTGCCACGATGACGCGATGGCGCCTCTACGCGGCACAGGGGTGACGTTGCAGTAAGCTGCGAATCGTCTCTCATAGCCTCCTGCACTTTGCATTCTGCCGCACCCCTTCTATGCTGAATGATGAAAGGCGCCACAGAGGGGGGCCGGATGGCGGATATCTTCATCAGCTATCGTCGCGACGACAGCCCTGCATATGCGCGCCTACTTCACGAGAAACTGAGTGAGGCCTTCCCGGCTTCTGTTGTCTTCCTGGACCTGAAGCGTATAGACGCAGGCGACAAATGGGCCGACACCCTGCAGCACCACCTCGATGCATCCGAAGTTATGCTCGTAGTGATCGGTCGAGGCTGGATCGATGCGACCGATAGCGCAGGCGCCAGGCGGCTGGACCAAGCGGATGACGTGGTGCGCTGGGAGGTCGCGCAGTTTCTCGATACCGGCCGTCGGGTGATTCCGGTGCTGGTCGATGGCGCAGTCCTGCCGGATGCGGCCGCACTGCCGGACGAGCTAGCGCGATTACCAGGTCACCAGGCAGTGTCCCTGTCACACTTGAAGTTCGACGCCGATATGCAAAATCTGATTGCATGTCTCGGGGGCTGGCACGGCACCGCCGGGTTCCTGGCATGGACGGAAGCGCGCACAGGCCTCGGAAAGAAGAGTGTTGCGGTCGTGCTCGCACTGAGCATCGTTCTGCTGTCACTCATGTGGGTCAAGGCATTCGATCTTTATGGCCTGGACACGCGCACCACGAGCCTGATTCAGTCGATCGGCGATGCACTCAACGAAGTCGCACTGAGTGATGCATTGCTGATCGTCGCTATCCGACCCGAAGCATCGGAACAGCTGGGCCTGGACCCGAAACGCCGCAAGCAGTATGCGGAGTTGATCGACATCGCTTCGCGGCAAGGGGCGCGCAGCGTTGCGTTCGACCTCACGCTGACCAAACCGGGGCCATTCGACGAAGCACTCAAAGGGGCGATCCGTGGGGCACGCGCACGCGGCACCCAGGTGGTGTTCGGTTTCGATGCCCTCCGCGATGGTGAGGAATGGACACTACCGTGGCTGGCCGAGACTGGGGCCGCAGTCGGCCTGACGTGTGTCGGGCAACGCCTCGACAAAGCCAGCTATGCGACGCTCGCCCTGGTCGCCAAAGGCCGTACCTACGGGTCGTTTCCCCTGTACGCCGCCCTGCGACCGACGGCGATCGAACACTTGGCGCGTGATTCCCTGGAACTCACCTACCGGGATTCGCAAGGGAGCGAGCGCTGGCAAGACTTTTCTCTGATGGAGGCTATCGGTCGCAACGACGCCGACTGTCCTGCTCGGAGCGAAGGGTCTCGCGTCGCCCGATCGATGATCCGCCTGTCGCACCGTGAACGTCTACGCGACCCGTCGAGGCGCCTGACGCTGGAATCGGCACTGGCGGGGACCCCTTCGGGCATGCCGCAATTCGACGGTAAAGTCATCTTGGTGGGCGCCACGCATTCTTTGGACTTGTTGCAGACACGAATGGACGCGACTGCATCGCGCTTCGGATTCGAATTTCAGGCAGATGCCATCAATGCCTTGCTCACTGGCAACACCGTGCGCCCCCTGGGTTTTCTCCCGCAATGGCTGGCCTCGGTTATCCTGATCGGCCTTACCTTGCTATGGCGCCTGGCCAGGTTCGGGCGACAACGCCGCTGGGAGTTTCTCGTTCTCCCGGCCTTGTGTCTACTGGTGTTCGCAGCGTCGGTGGCCCTCTATGCCGCGTTCGGCCTGCTGGTAGATGGCCTGTATTACCTGGTCGCTCCGCTGATCACCTGGTGGGTATTCACGGCGATGGAAAGGAGGTCGCACAATGCAGCTGCTTAGACTCGTTTTGATCGTGATCGCTTCACTGGTACAGGCCGGCTGCCTGAGTGTCGGAATCCCACTCGGTCCGCAGTACAGCGATAAACCTCTCCTATACGCCGATCCCGGCGTGATCATCAAGCGGCCAGGAGTAGGCACGCTGCGATTTACCCCCGGCATGGAACTGTCACGCCTGGACCGCGTTCAGACGAACAACGGTAAGGCAGTCATCGACTATGACAACGGCAACATCGTCGTTCTGAATGCCGACACCGCGATCGAGCTGGGTTCGATCCGGCTTTTTCTCGGCGAGGTCTTCGCCCGAATCAAGCAGGCAACCCGGCGCGGTGGCGGACAGGTCATCACCGACGAGATATCCGCTTCGGTCTCCGGCACAGAGTACCTCGTGCGGAGGCGACCAGGAACCACAGGCCGCGACGACAGTGAATCGGACGTGATCGTCCGGTCTGGTCGCGTGTACTGCGAGCCAGGAAAAACGGGGCGCTGGCAGGCCTTCGATCTGACGGCCAACCAGATGTTCGTGGCCGGAATCTACACCAGCCGGGCGCAGGTGGTTCCAGTGGACGCGATGGCGCAGACACGTTGGGCGGATGCGGCCATACAGCGGCTGTTACGGCCGCGGCCCAGGCAAAGCGGGTCAACGATCTTTTTTCCCATCGGCTTCCCCTCAGGCAAGCCTGATCGTGACCATCACGGAGGAGGCTATTAAGACTAGTGCAATCTTTTCACCGCCAGCGGGAATGGACGGAGGGAAACTCCGCCGCGATCGCCCATCTATCGACGAATCCGCCAAGCATCGTTGATCGCTAAACGCGGATTTGTAGCCGAGCGTTGAGCCTGCCAGGCCCTTAGGGAAGCCCTGATCAATTCGTAGCACGGCATCTTGCGGCGCTAAATCGCCCCTTTCCGCGTTGCGAATCTTCGCAATAGCTAGCTATTACGTGCGATCCGCGCCTTGAACTGGACGATTTTTCACCGCAATCTGCTCGCGCCAGAATTAATCAGAGCTTCCCTAGACTCCTGAAAACACCGGTTGCTTTGCCGTGATCGCCTCGGTCATGTAGTCGCGAAATGCCAGCACTCGGGCCGTGCGTTTCAGGTCGGGATGCAGCAATATCCACAGACCAAGGTCCCATTCGGGGCGGGGATCGCTGAAACGCGCCAACCCCGGATCGGCATCCCCCATGAAACAGGGTAGGATGGATACTCCCATGCCCTCGCGCAGTGCCGCCTGGGTCAGCAGGGTATCGTCCACCACCAACTGCGGCGTCTGCTCGCCACACACCTGGCGGGTCCAGGAGCGATGGAAGACACAGCAGTCCACCCCGAGCCATTGCGGCTGCTCTCCGCTCGCGCGCAACGCCGCCAGATAGGAAGGACTGCCATAGACCGCAGAAGAAACCGTTGCGGCGCGGCGTCCGACCAGGGTCTCCGGCGGCGTATTGGTCATGCGGATGGCCACATCGGCCTCGCGCTGGGCCAGGCTGAGGTCGCTGTTGGACACCATCAGGTGCAAGGTGACCTCGGGAAAGGCCCGACTGAAACCGACGAACATGGGCATCAGGACCGTCGTGGCCATGTTGTCGATCGCGGTCACGCGCAAGGGTCCTGAGGGCTGGTGATCGCTGCCGGCCAGGCTGCCATCCACGGCCAGCACCTCGCGCTCCATGCGCTCCGCGGCCTCCAACAGATGCCCACCGGCGGCGGTCAGCTCATAGCCGGTGGGCACCTTGTCGAACAACCGCGCCCCGATATCCTGTTCGAAGCGGCGCATGCGCCGCGACACCGTCGAATGTTGCAGGCCCAACTGGCGGGCCCCGCTCGATATGGAGCCGCTGCGTGCCACCGCCAGAAACAGCCTCAGGTCGTCCCAGTTCACCCCCTTCCCCCATCCGCGTGCATATTCGCACACGGGGTTTCGATTTTTCTGCAATAGGCAAAACGAATCATAGACCTAGACTCTCCTTCATCCCACCCGGGACTGCCAACAGAGGAGAGAATCATGCAACAGGCACAGGCCACACAGACCGTGTTCGACCCGGTCAAATACAAGCAGACCACCCTGGCACAATGGAACAATGCCGCCGAGGCCTGGGACCGCTGGGGCACCCTGCTGGCCCGCTGGCTGGGGCCCGCCACTGAGACCATGCTCGACATGGCTGGCGTGCGGCAGGGCTCCCACGTACTCGACGTGGCCGCCGGCGCAGGCGAACAGAGCATCGCCGCGGCACGCCGCGTGGGACGGACCGGCCAGGTGCTGGCCACCGACCTGTCGCCGGAGATCCTGCGTTATGCGGAGCGCGCCGCGCAGCTCGCCGGACTGGACAATGTCCGTACCCATGCGATCGACGGGGAACGCCTGGACGAGTTGGACACCGGCCCCTTCGACGCGGTGATCTCGCGGGTCGGCCTGATCTACTTCCCCGACCAGCAGAAGGCGCTGCGTGGGATGCGCAACAAGCTGCGCGAGGGCGGCAGGGTGGCCACGATGGTCTACGCGACCGCCGAGTGCAACGGTTTTTTCTCGATCCCGGTCTCCATTATCCGCCGCCGCGCCGCCCTGCCACCCCCCCTGCCCGGCCAACCCGGCCCTTTCAGCCTCGGCCAGCCGGAGGTGCTCGAGAAGGCCTTCACCGACGCCGGCCTGAAGGACGTCCGAATCGAAAACATCGAGGCACCGGTGCGGGTCTCCAGCGCCGCCGAATGTCTGCAGTTCGAACAGGAATCCTTCGGTGCGCTGCACCAGATGCTCGGTGGGCTGAGTGATGCCGAAAAGGACGCCGCCTGGGAGGAGATCGAGGAGGCGCTGGGGCAGTTCGAGAAAGGCCAGCAGTTCGAGGGCCCCTGTGAGATGCTGGTGGCCGTCGGTACCCGTTGAACCGCCACCTCGATAGCCGACCACAAAGGGTGCAAAGAGGTGAAGGCATAACCATACATCTCGGCACCCCTTGCGGCTGGCACCACCAACGTTGGAGCAGACGCATGAGCAAGATCGCCATCATCCAGCACGCCCCCGCTGTCCTCGACCGCGAAGCCACCCTGCAGAAGGCGGCGGACCTGATCACCGAGGCCGCCGCCGACGGGGCGGAACTGATCGTCTTCCCCGAGGCCTTTGTTCCGGGCTACCCGGCCTGGGTCTGGCGATTGCGACCGGGGGGCGACTGGGGGCTGTCCGAGGCGCTGCACCAGCGACTGCTCGAGAACGCCGTCGACCTCGAGCGCAACCAGCTCGCCCCCGTGCAGGCCGCCACCGCCAAGGCGGGCGTGACGGTGGTGATGGGCATGGACGAACGCGATGGCCGTGTGGGCCGGACCACTCTGTACAACAGCGCCGTGGTGATCGGCAGCGACGGCGCCCTGCTCAACCACCATCGCAAGCTGATGCCGACCAACCCCGAACGCATGGTCTGGGGCTTTGGCGATGGTGCCGGGTTGCGCGCAGTCGACACCCCCGTGGGCCGTATCGGGGTCCTGCTGTGCTGGGAGAATTACATGCCGCTGGCGCGTTTTGCCCTGTTTGCCCAGGGTATCGATATCCATATCGCGCCCACCTATGACAGCGGCGACGCCTGGACCGGCACCCTCCAGCACATCGCGCGCGAGGGAGGTTGCTGGGTGATCGGCGCCGGTGTGGCGCTGCGCCGCCGCGATTTCCCTGAAGACTTCCCCGACCGTGAACAGCTCTACCCGGCCGACGAAGACTGGATCAACCCCGGGGACTCGGTGGTGATCGCCCCGGGCGGTGAGCTGGTGGCAGGCCCACTGCACGAACGGCAGGAGATCCTCTATGCCGAGATCGATGCCCGCCGGGCGGCCGCTGCCCGCCGCACCTTCGACGTGGCGGGCCACTATGCGCGCCCGGACGTCTTCCAGCTGCAGGTCGACCGGGGGCGACAGTCCCCCATCGAGTTCGAGCAATGACCAGCCCGACAATCAGCCGCCGTCGCTTTCTCGAATGTCTCGTCGCCGGTGGTTGCGCTGCACTGCCGGGGGTTACGGCAGCCGCACCTCCCCTACGGAGACTGCGCGCCTGCGCCATCCAGATGCAGCCAAAGCTCGGTGATGTGACGGCCAACCTCGCGCAGGCGGAACAGTTGCTCGACGAGGCCATACACCGGGGTGCCGATTGGATCCTGCTGCCGGAGATGTTTACCTCCGCCGCCGCCTTCCACGAGGATATGCTGCGGGCCATCGAGCCCGCCGACGGCAGGCCTGCGCAACTGCTGCAGGACAAGGCGCGCCGACACGGCGTGACGGTCGGCGGATCGTTCTTGGCGAGTAAGAACGGTCGTGTCCACAACCGCTTCCTGCTGTGCCTGCCGGACGGCTCACAACACCGGCACGACAAGGACCAGCCTACCTATTGGGAGGCGTGTTACTACGAAGACGGGCAGGACGATGGCGTGCTCCACACGACCGAAGGGAACGTCGGCGTCGCCCTCTGCTGGGAGATGATCCGCGCCCGCACTGCGCGACGATTACACGGTCGCGTGGAACTGCTGTTGGCAGGCTCCACTTGGTGGACCCTGCCCGACGAGGCGGACGCCGACCACCCCTATCGCCATGCCAACCGACAGATGCTGCAGGAGGCGCCCCCACGCCTGGCCCGCATGCTCGGCGTGCCGGTGATCCACGCCTCGCACGCCGGTTCGTTCCACGGCTTCGAGAGCCCCGAGTTACCTGATGTACCCTACGACTCGGTCTATCTGGGCGAGACCATGATCTGTGATACCCAGGGAAGGGTTCTTGAGCAGCGCTCCCCATCGCAGGGGGCCGGGCTGGTCATGGCGGACATCACCCGCCCGGCAGACCCGCAACCGAGTGAAGCGATTCCAGGCCGCTTCTGGCTGCCCGAGCAGATGCCCGAGGAATGGAAGGATGCCTGGACCCGCTGGCTGCCTCGCGGGAAGGACTATTACGACACGGTCACTCGTCCCTATCTGGCCAGCGGCGAGATCGACGAGTATCTGCCGCCCTACATGAGGGACTGAGCCATGAATACACGACGACTCCCGGCCTTCCTCGATGCCTTTGCCGAGCTGGTGGCGCACACCAGCGAAGAGGCATGCATCCTCGCCGAGGGTGCCACGTTGCTACATGCGCTGGTCGCCCACGATGATTGGCTGCCGCCCGTCTTCGGGCAATCCAGCCCCAATAGCTACCGCCAATACCTTTTGTTCGCCGACCCGGACAGCCGCTTCGTGGTGGTCAGCTTCGTGTGGCAGCCCGGCCAATCCACCCCGATCCACGATCACACCGTTTGGGGCCTGATCGGCCTGCTGCGCGGCAGCGAGCGCAATCAACCCTTCTCCCGGGACACCGGCGGCAGGCTACATTCATTGGGCGAGTCCATCCTGCGGCCGGGGGAGGTCGGAGCGGTCTCGCCCCGCATCGGGGACCTACACCGGGTGGCCAATGCGGGTACCGAGGATGCGGTCAGCATCCATGTCTACGGGGGCGATATCGGCAGGGTCGAACGCCATACCTTCGACCCTGCCAGCGGTCGTGCTCGATCCTTCGTGTCGGGCTATTCGCCGGTACCGACCGGCTAACTCTACTTTGTCATATTGGCGGTTTCAGTGGCGTAGCCTGGATGAAGCCACAGCGGAATCCAGGTTACCTCACCGTTGCGGTCCCGGATTCCGGCGTGCGGCCTCCATCCAGGCTACAGCCTGTCGGGCCTGAAGGCCCTCCCACAAGCATGCTCCAGAGCAATGAATCGCATTTGGCGGAAATCACTTTGTGCTCTTTGTGTCCTTTGTGGTGACCCCCTTCATCCTCTTGAGCGACCCTCATCCCAGTTCACGTCAGAACGGATTGATGCTCATTTCGCGGGTGAAGTCCATATAACCGACGTTGACTCCCTGGCGCCAGCCGGCACCGAAGCGGATTGGCGCCAGCACCGTCTTGCCAGATTGCAGGTAGTTCATCCCCACACCGCCGACGAAGAACAGACTGCCTTCCACCCCCGGGAAGCGCTGGAAGATATCCGCCACCGCCGGAAGATTGTAGACCAGGACGAATACCTTCGAGACATTGCCGCC
>JANTHJ010000027.1 GCA_024762475.1 Chromatiales bacterium
CCACCTGATCGACGGCGGCCGACTTCGTTTCCCCACTGCGGCCATGGCGCGAATCGAACTGGATGTGAGTCGCTGGAGTGACCTGTATCGCGGTTGCGGCGAGTTGCGTTGGTTGCTGCCGCCGAAGCTGCTGCGACACGGCGAGTGAGCGAACGCCGAGTGATGGTCTAGTTCTACTTTGTCATATTTCCGACTTCCGCCGGAGGCAGGATGCCATGGCCTTTCGTCTTCGTGATGTCGTTGCTGAATGATGCGGGCAACAGGCCTCGGTATGGGTTCCGGTCTCGGCACACCGTAGCCTGGATGGAGGCCGTAGGCCGAAATCCGGGAAGGACGGCGGGTTGAGCTCCCGGATTGCGCTGCGCTCCATCCGAGCTACAGGTGGTGCATAGCCTGGATGGAGGCCGTAGGCCGGAATCCGGGAGCGCAACGGTGAGGCAACCTGGATTCCGCTGTGGCTTCATCCAGGCTACGCCACTGAGAGGGCAGTTCCCTCGGCAGACTCACCAAGGCTTATTGCAATCAGAGCCTGGCGAATACCCGGTCGAGATCGATGCTGGCCTGGCAGGGACCGAGATCGAAGCGATGGATGCCGCTGTTCCCGCTCCAGGTCTTGTCGTAATGCCCGTCGCGCAAATGATAGATCTCGACGGTCCGGGTATCCGGATCGGCGATCAGGTAGTGCATCACCCCCTCGCGGGCATAGCGATCGGGTTTGTATTCCCGATCGATACGGGCGCTGCTCGGCGACAGCACCTCGAGGATGAGCGCCGGGGGCCGGGCGGATAGCAGATGACGATCCCATCAGGCCGCAGCACGGTGTCATCGCCGATTCGCCATTAGGCCTCCGGGTAGGCAGTGCACTGCGCGCAATCGGCCAGCGCTTGTTCCAATTCCATCAAGATCAGCATTACAAGTCGCCGATGTGCGAGGACCGGGGCGGGTGTCATCGCGACCGGGATGCCCTCGATCAGCTCCCAGTCGCCCTCCCAGAGCTCGTAATCGCTGATGTGATAGTGGATTGGCACCGATCGGGCCACGGACGAATCCTCGCTACTTCCTCTTTGACTTCATGCTAGTGAAAGCGCCTTGGCTTGTCAGGTTCCCAGTCGGTTCGTCTACCAGTCTTCACGGATCGCCACCGGAAAGGGATTTGTCCTCGATGTGCTGGATTGTCGACAATATTAAAGAATTAAATCAAATACGAGCCCATGTTCGGCTTCAGGTGGTCTATATTGTCGACAATCGATAAGAAGTGCGCCCCAGGCGCCAGATCATCCGGAGGGGAACATGGGCAGGTATCAGGAGATCTATGAGCGTTCGCTGAGTGACCCGGAAGGGTTCTGGGATGAGGCCGCGCAGGCGCTGGTCTGGGACAAGCCGTGGGACAAGGTGCTGGATCGCGATGCGAAACCGACGCCATGCTGGTTCACCGGCGCCCTGTTCAATACCTGTTTCAATGCGCTCGATCGGCACGTGGACGAGGGGCGCGGCGACCAGGACGCGCTGATCTACGACTCCCCGGTCACCGAGACCAAGCGCCGGTACAGCTATCGCCAGCTGCGAGATGAGGTGGCGCGCTTTGCCGGTGTGCTGCGCAATCTCGATGTACAGAAGGGCGACAGGGTCATCATCTACATGCCCATGGTGCCCGAGGCCGCCATCGCCATGCTGGCCTGCGCGCGCCTCGGTGCCATCCACTCGGTGGTGTTCGGCGGCTTTGCCGCCAACGAGCTGGCGACGCGCATCGACGATGCCGAACCACGCCTGATCGTCAGCGCCTCCTGCGGCATCGAGCCGAGCCGTATCGTCGAGTACAAGCCGCTGCTGGACGAGGCCATCGAGATGGCCCGCCATAAGCCGGAGCGCTGTGTGATCCTGCAACGCCCGCAGGCCGTGGCCGCCATGATCGAGGGGCGGGATCTGGACTGGGAACAAGAAATGGCAACTGCCGAGCCGGCCGAATGCGTGCCGGTGTTGGCGACCGATCCCCTCTACATCCTCTACACCTCCGGGACCACGGGTCAGCCCAAGGGGGTTGTGCGGGACAACGGTGGCCACGCCGTGGCCATGCACTGGTCGATGAAGCATATCTACAACGTCGAGGCGGGCGACGTCTATTGGGCCGCCTCGGACGTCGGCTGGGTCGTGGGCCACAGCTATATCGTCTACGGTCCCTTGCTGGCGGGTTGTACCACCGTGATGTACGAAGGGAAGCCGGTCGGCACACCGGACCCGGGTGCCTTCTGGCGAGTGATCGACGAATACGGAGTGAAGGTGTTGTTCACCGCGCCCACCGCCTTCCGTGCGATCAAGAAGGAAGACCCGGAAGGAGAATATCTGGAACAGTACGACCTGTCCTGCATGCAGGCCCTGTTCCTTGCGGGCGAGCGGTGCGATCCCGATACGCTCAATTGGGCCCAGGAGAAGCTGGGCAAGCTGGTGATCGATCACTGGTGGCAGACCGAGACCGGTTGGGCGATCGCTGCCAATCCGCTGGGGATCGAGCCATTGCCGATCAAGCCGGGCTCACCCACCGTGCCCATGCCCGGCTATGACGTGCGCATCCTCGACGAGGAAGGCAGCGAACTGCAGGCCGGACAGATGGGTAACATCGTGATCAAGCTGCCGCTGCCGCCGTCCTGCCTGCCGACGCTGTGGAACAACGATCAGCGTTTCATCGACAGCTATCTGTCGAAATACCCTGGCTACTACCTGACCGGTGACGCAGGCTATAAGGACGAGGACGGTTATCTATGGATCATGAGCCGGACCGACGATGTCATCAATGTCGCCGGTCACCGCCTGTCCACGGGCGCCATGGAAGAGATACTGGCCAGTCATCCGGATGTGGCCGAATGTGCGGTGATTGGTGTGGCCGACGAGCTCAAGGGCCAGCTGCCGCTGGGGCTGGTGGTCTGCAAGGCGGGCGCGGAGAAAGATGGCGAGGTCCTCTATACCGAGCTGGTGGCGCTGGTGCGCGAGCAGATCGGTCCAGTGGCAGCCTTCAAGCAGGTGACCACGGTCATGCGACTGCCCAAGACCCGATCCGGCAAGATCCTGCGTGGCACCATGGTGAAGATCGCGGACGGGGTCGAATGGAAGATGCCGGCCACCATCGACGATCCGGCGATTCTCGATGAGATCAGCGAGGCGCTGCGAGCGCTTGGGTACGGCGGGGCGGACTGAGGACCATGTCGATCTGTGCCGACCAGTTGCGCACCATTCCGGAGCGCGTCTTCTGCCAGCTGCGCGAGGCCATCGTCGAGGGCGAGATTCCGCCCGGCAGCCGTATCAGCGAGGCCGAACTGGCCGCCCGCTATGGCATCAGCCGGGCGCCGCTGCGCGAGGCGATCAGCCGGCTTGCCGCAGTCGGCCTCATCGAGCGACGCCCCAACGTGGGAGCGCGGGTGATCGAACTGAGCGCCGACCAGTTGATCGACATCTTTCATGTACGCGAATCACTCGAAGGCACAGCCGCACGTCAGGCCGCATTGCGCATGGACGCCGAAGCAGTCGGGCGTCTGCGCGCCACGCTGGACGAACACGCAGCACGCATGCGGCAGGATGGGGGGCAGGCCTACTTCCAGGAGGCCGGGGATGTCGACTTCCACTACCAGATCATCCAGGGCAGTGGAAATCACTACCTGGTCAAACTGTTGTGCCATGACCTGTATCACCTGATCCGCATGTATCGCTGCCAGTTCGGCATGCGCAGCAAACGCGGCCCGGCGGCACTGGAAGAACACCACGCCATCGTCGCGGCCATCGAACGGCACGACGGGGACCTGGCCGAGCTGCTGATGCGCGCCCATGTGCGGGCGTCGCGAGAGAACGTGGAGCGGATGATTTCTGAGATCTAGATTTTTTGAACCGCAAAGGACGCGAAGGTGCGCAAAGGAATGATTGGCTGGAGAGGTGATGTGTCGGATGTGGTGCATACGGCAGACCAAGCAATTACCGCTGCCCCATGATTTGCCAGCGCCAGGATTGATCAGGTTCCTTGGCGAACCTTTGCGTCCTTTGCGGTTGAACAATCTTTTTTGGGACGGACTATGAGTACAGAATCAGCGGGCCTGAAATTTCGTCAGGCCATCGAGAGAGAAAAGCCCCTGCAGTGCGCAGGGGCCATCAATGCCTATCATGCGCGGCTGGCCGAGGCGACGGGGTTTCAATCTCTGTACATCTCGGGGGGCGGCGTGTCGGCGGGTTCCTGCGGCATTCCCGACCTGGGCATTACCACCATGGAGGATGTGCTGACCGACCTCAAGCGCATCACCGATGTGACCGATCTGCCGGTGCTGGTGGATGTGGATACCGGATGGGGCGGGGCCTTCAACATCGCCCGCACGGTGCGCTCGATGATCAAGTGCGGGGCAGCGGCGATCCATATCGAGGATCAGGTGGCGCAGAAGCGTTGCGGCCATCGACCGAACAAGGCCATCGTCCCGCAGGACGAGATGGTCGACCGCATCAAGGCAGCGGTGGATGCCAAGACGGACCCTGACTTCGTGATCATGGCGCGGACCGACGCGCTCGCGGTCGAGGGTATGCAGTCGGCCATCGATCGGGCTCTCGCCTGTGTTGAGGCCGGTGCCGACATGATCTTCCCCGAGGCCATTACCGAGTTGGATCAGTATCGTGAGTTCGTCGACGCGGTGAAGGTGCCGGTGCTGGCCAACATCACCGAGTTTGGCGCGACGCCGTTGTTCACCATCGACGAGCTGGCCTCGGTAGGCGTGAGCATTGCGCTCTACCCGCTGTCCGCCTTTCGCGCCGCCAATGCCGCTGCGCTCAGGGTCTATCGGGCATTGCGCGAGGAGGGTAGTCAACAGTCGGTGATCGACATCATGCAGAGTCGCGCCGAGCTGTATGACTATCTCGGATACCACGACTACGAGAAGAAGCTCGACGAGCTGTTCGCTTCCAGTGAATGAATGGGGTAACCACAAAGAGCACAAAGGACACGAAGAGACTTGGACAAAGACCTTTCCGGTTCTTTCGAAGAGTTGCTATGCGGCGGAAATAGCGGAATGGTTGGGGCCTGCAACATGGCGTTTGATAAGGGTTGTCTTGGTGTTCTTTGTGTTCTTCGTGGTGATATTTGATCACGGCCCAGAACGAGGAATATGCTCATGACCGAACAAGTCCTGCCCAAGGCCAAGAAGTCGGTGGCGCTTTCCGGCACTGCGGCCGGCAATACCGCGATCTGTACCGTTGGCCGCTCGGGCAACGACCTGCACTACCGCGGCTACGACATCCATGACCTCGCCGCTGGCTGCGAGTTCGAGGAGGTGGCCTATCTGCTCATCCACGGCAGGCTGCCGACGGCCTCTGAACTGACGGGCTACAAGCGAAAGTTGAAGTCCTTACGCGGCCTGCCGGCCGCCGTGCGCCAGGCATTGGAGGCCCTGCCGCCGGCTACACACCCGATGGATGTGCTGCGCACCGGTTGTTCGGTCATGGGTTGCCTGCTGCCGGAGAAGGAGGGTCACCCGGAGGCGGAGGCGAGGGACATCATCGATCGCCTGATGGCGAGCTTTCCTTCGATGTTGCTGTATTGGTATCACTACGCCAACAACGGCAGGCGTCTCGAGGTAGAGACCGATGATGACTCCATCGGCGGCCATTTCCTGCACCTGTTGCATGGTGCGGCGCCGCGGGAGTCTCGGGTGAAGGCGATGCATGTATCGCTGACGCTGTACGCGGAGCACGAGTTCAATGCCTCGACCTTTGCGGCAAGGGTCATCGCCGGGACCAATTCGGACATGTATTCGGCGATCACCGGTGCCATCGGGGCATTGCGCGGTCCCAAGCATGGCGGCGCCAATGAGGAGGCCTTTCGTATCCAGGCGCGTTACGAGGATGCGGACCAGGCAGAGAGGGATATCCGGGAGCGGGTGGGGCGCAAGGAGATCGTGATCGGCTTCGGCCATCCGGTCTATACCGTGGGCGATCCCCGCAACGAGATCATCAAGGAGGTGGCCCGCGAGCTATCGCAGGAGAATGGCGACATGCGCGGGTTCGAGGTGGCGGATCGACTCGAGTCGGTGATGTGGGACCTGAAGAAGATGTTCCCGAACCTCGACTGGTTCTCGGCGGTCTCTTATCACCAGATGGGGATTCCGACCGACATGTTCACGCCGTTGTTCGTGATCGCGCGGGTCTCCGGCTGGGGCGCGCACGTGATCGAACAGCGGCAAGACGGCAAGATCATCCGTCCATCCGCGAACTATATCGGCCCGGAGAATCGGGAGTTCGTTCCTTTGGAGAGCCGGTAAACAGAGCAACCACAAAGGTCACAAAGAGCAGAAAGGTTGGGAATGAGGGTTGATCGAATGATTTGTCGGAATGAATTCCGACCTACCTTTGATTGTGGGTCGGGCTTCAGCCCGACAGGATTGCTTTGTGATCTTCGTGGTTAACAGCCTATGGATATGACATTTAGAAAACCTCTGCCGGATACCGGCCTGGACTATTACGATGCCCGTGCGGCGGTCGAGGCCCTGCAGCCCGGCGCCTGGAACAGGTTGCCCTATGTCTCCCGGGTGTTGGCGGAGCAGTTGGTTCGGCAATGCGAGCCGGAGGAGCGCGATGCCGGTCTGCGACAGATCATCGAGCGTCGCCGCGACCGGGATTTTCCCTGGTATCCGGCACGGGTGGTATGCCACGACATCCTGGGCCAGACCGCCTTCGTCGACCTGGCCGGTCTGCGCGATGTCATCGCCGAGCGCGGCGGTGAGCCCAATCGAATCAACCCGGTGGTGCCGACGCAACTGATCGTGGATCACTCGTTGGCGGTAGAGGCCCCGGGCACGGACCCCGATGCCTTCGAGAAGAACCGCGCCATCGAGGAGCGGCGTAACGCGGATCGCTTCCATTTCATCGAGTGGTGCAAACGGGCCTTCGACAATGTCGATGTGATTCCGGCCGGCAATGGCATCATGCACCAGATCAACCTGGAGAAGATGTCCTCGGTGGTCGCCGTGCGCGACGGACTGGCCTTTCCTGATACCTGTGTCGGCACCGACAGCCACACGCCCCATGTCGATTGCCTGGGTGTGATCGCCCTCGGGGTCGGCGGCCTCGAGGCAGAGACCGTCATGCTCGGTCGCCCTTCGATGATGCGTGTTCCGGAGATCGTGGGGGTGCGCCTGACCGGCGAGCGGGCACCGGGTATCACCGCCACCGACATCGCCCTGGCACTGACCGAGTTCCTGCGCGAGCAGCGGGTGGTCTCGGCCTGGCTGGAATTCTTCGGCGAAGGGGCCTCGACCCTGACGATCGGCGACCGGGCGACCATCTCGAACATGACGCCCGAGTATGGGGCCTCGGCCGGGATGTTCGCCATCGACCAGCAGACCATCGATTACCTGCGACTGACCGGCCGCTCGCCCGAGCAGGTGGCATTGGTGGAACGCTACGCCAAGACCCTGGGCCTTTGGGCGGATCAGCTGGAGCAGGCCGAATACGAACGGGTGCTCGAGTTCGATCTCTCCACCGTCGAGCGCAACATGGCCGGGCCCTCCAATCCGCATCGCCGCCTGCCGACCCGGGCGCTTTCCGAGCGGGGCATCGCCGGCCATCTCGACGAGGTCCAGGCAGCGGAGCAGTCGGGCAGGCTACCCGATGGCGCGGTGATCATTGCGGCGATCACCAGCTGTACCAATACCTCCAACCCGCGTAACGTGGTCGCCGCCGGCCTGCTGGCCAAGAAGGCGAATGCCTTGGGGTTGATGCGCAAGCCCTGGGTAAAGACATCCTTCGCCCCCGGCTCGCGAGTGGCCAGGCTCTACCTGGAGGAGGCGGGACTGCTGCCCGAACTGGAGCGACTGGGCTTCGGCATTGTTGGCTACGCCTGTACCACCTGCAACGGCATGAGCGGAGCGCTGGATCCCAAGATCCAGCAGGAGATCATCGAACGCGATCTCTATGCCACGGCGGTGCTTTCGGGTAACCGCAATTTCGATGGCCGGATCCATCCCTATGCCAAGCAGGCCTTCCTCGCCTCACCCCCCTTGGTGGTGGCCTATGCCATTGCCGGCAGTATCCGCTTCGACATCGAACGTGATGTCCTGGGGGAGGATGCCGAGGGCAACCCGGTTCGGCTACAGGACCTGTGGCCGACCGACGAGGAGATCGATGCCATCGTCGCGCAGCATGTTCGCCCCGAACAGTTCGAACAGGTGTATGTGCCGATGTTCGCCAAGGTGGAGACCGAGGATCAGCAGGCGAGCCCGCTGTATGACTGGCGACCGGAGAGTACCTATATCCGACGCCCCCCCTACTGGGACGGCGCCCTGGCCGCCCGACCGAGCCTGCATGGCATGCGACCCCTGGCGGTATTGGGTGACAACATCACCACCGATCATCTTTCACCGTCGAACGCGATCCTGCCCGACAGCGCAGCGGGCGAGTATCTGGCGAGCATGGGGGTGCCGGAGGAGGACTTCAACTCCTACGCGACCCACCGTGGTGACCATCTGACCGCACAGCGGGCGACCCTGGCCAATCCCAAGCTGCTGAACGAGATGGTGCGGGACGAAAACGGCGAGATCGTTCAGGGCTCATTGGCGCGCCTGGAACCGGAGGGCAGGGTGATGCGCCTATGGGAGGTGATCGAGACCTACATGCAGCGACAGCAGCCCCTGATCATCGTGGCCGGCAAGGACTACGGACAGGGCTCCTCGCGTGACTGGGCCGCCAAGGGTGTGCGCCTGGCCGGCGTGGAGGCGATCGTGGCAGAGGGCTTCGAGCGCATCCACCGCACCAACCTGGTCGGGATGGGGGTGCTGCCGCTGGAGTTCCTGCCCGGCGAAAACCGCCATACCTACGGGATCGATGGCACCGAGACCTTCGACGTACAGGGCGATAGGGCCCCCGGCGCACGTCTGACCCTCGTGATCCATCGGCGCAATGGAGAGCAAGTCGAGGTCCCGGTTCTCTGCCGCCTCGATACCGCCGAAGAGGTCGAGACCTATCGGGCCGGCGGCGTATTACAGCGCTTTGCGAGGGATTTCCTCGAGGGCGGTGAGCGGGAGGATTCGTGACCATGGTTTTTCACCACGAAGGGCACGAAGAACACAAAGGGGGTTTACGCTGGGGGGCGCAAAGCTCGTCGATCATGGGCGTTTTCACACCTTTGATCTCGACAGCCAGCGGCGTAGCCTGGATGGAGCGCAGCGCAATCCAGGTTGTTCCGCCGTTGCTTCCCCGGATTACGGTCTGCGGCCTGCATCCAGGCTACGGGTTTTGTGCTCTTCGTGGTGAAAAAACAACCCGGTAAATACCGATGACGCATCCGCCACAACTCCGCATCCCCGCGCTGTACATGCGCGGCGGCACCAGCAAGGGGGTCTTCTTCAGGCTGGAAGACCTTCCAGCGCCCGCACAGGTACCGGGGGCGGCGCGGGACGCCTTGCTGCTGCGCGTGATCGGCAGCCCCGACCCCTATGGCAAGCACACCGACGGGATGGGTTGTGCCACCTCCTCGACCTCCAAGACGGTGATTCTCTCCAAGAGTGAGCGTCCCGATCACGACGTCGACTATCTGTTTGGCCAGGTGGCCATCGACCGGCCCTTCGTGGACTGGAGCGGCAACTGCGGCAACCTGAGCGCGGCGGTGGGCCCCGCGGCCATCCACCTCGGGCTGCTGGACGCGGAGCGCATCCCGCAGAACGGGCAGGTCGAGGTGCGCATCTGGCAGGCTAACATCGGCAAGACCATCGTGGCCCGGGTGCCCATCACCGCCGGCCAGGTACAGGAAACCGGCGATTTCGCGCTGGATGGCGTGACCTTCCCGGCGGCAGAGATCCCGGTGGCCTTCGAGCAGCCGGTCGATCCCTCCGAGGCGCTGTTTCCGACCGGCAATCGGGTGGACACCCTGGAGGTGCCGGGGGTCGGCCGGTTCGAGGCGACCCTGATCAGTGCCGGTATCCCCACCATCTTCCTGAACGCCGGGGATCTGGGTTACACCGGCACCGAGCTGCAAGCGGCGATCAACGACGACCCCGAGGCGTTGGCGCGGTTGGAGGCGATCCGGGCGCACGGGGCGGTGCGCATGGGTCTGATCGACGATCCGTCACAGGCCGCGACACGCCAGCACACCCCAAAGGTGGCGTTCGTCGCGCCGCCCGCGGCGTATACCGCCTCGAGCGGCAAGCCCGTGTCTGCCGGAGACATCGATCTGAATGTCAGGGCGCTGTCCATGGGCAAACTCCACCACGCGATGATGGGTACCGCGGCGGTCGCCATCGGAACGGCCGCCGCCATTCCCGGCACCCTGGTGAATCGGGCCGCCGGCGGTCGCACGCGGGCATCGGTCACCTTTGGCCATCCCTCCGGGACACTCAGGGTGGGGGCCGAGGTGAGCGAGCGCGAGGGCCGCTGGGTGGTGGACCGGGTGGTCATGAGCCGCAGTGCACGCGTCCTGATGGAAGGCTGGGTACGAGTACCTGGCGAGGTGCTGCATCAGGTCTGATAGATTCTTCCTCCGAGCGAGCTTTTGGGGCCTGCGGGCCCCGTCTCTTTTTGGATACGCCGTATATCCGGGCGGGGTCCGATGGCGGCGGGTCTCCCTTATGCGCATTCAGCGGATATGATGGGCATCGGGGAAAGGACGCCCGATCCCCGATGCGTTTGCCCGGAGATGCCCGACATCACCGCCAGGAGCTGTTTTCGATGACCCGCCGATATGTGGCTGTTCTGCTCTGTCTCTTGCTGCTGCCGTCATCGGCGCTGGCCGTCCCTGCGCTGCTGCCGCTGATCCCCCTGGTGGTGGCGTTGGCGGCCAAAGGGGCGGCATTGGCCGGTTCCTTCGTCTTTCTGGTGCTTTCCTTCGTCAAGAAGAACCGGCGTCTGTCGTACCTTCTGTTGGGCCTGGCGCTGCTGGTGGTCTTCGTCCTATTGGTCGTGTATTTCGAACATGGTTGAAACCAAGGCCTCGCGCCTGCAGGCATTGGCACAAGTGGTATCAGTGCCTCCCTTCGAGCTCTTCTCCCGCGAGGAGGCGGTGCCGCAGGATCTGGCGTTCTCTGGCCGCTACCTGATCCGCAGCAGTGCGCCGACCGAGGATCAGGCCGATAGCTCTCGGGCGGGGCAGCTGTTGACCCTCGGCCCCGTATCGGCCGAAGAGGTGCCCAGGGCGGTCGCCGCACTGTTCGAGAATGCCGAGGTGAACCAGGTCATCGTGCAGGCCTTCGTCGAGGCGGAGGTGTCCGGCGTGGCATTCTGTTTCTCTCCCGAGGAAATGTTGGTCGAGTATGCCGCCGTGCCCGAGGGCGTGACCGCCGGTACGGTCAGTCCCTTTGCCGCGCTGCTCCCATCGGATATGCCACGTTACGCAAGACTGCAGGCGGCCCTGGAGCGTATCCATGCGCGTTTCGGGGCCTGTGATGTTGAGTTCATCGGCCTGCGCGAGCCCCAATTCGTCCAGGTGCGGCCCATCACCCGAAAGACGCACTTCGGCGCCTCGCTGGTGCAGCTGAAGATGGCATTGCAGGAACTCGAGAGTTCCCGTTGGGTGGAGAACGACTTCTGCCGGGTGCTGGCAGAACGCGACACCCGGAGCCGGGCCCTGGCACAGACCTATCTCGAGGCGCTGCAGCGGGTTTATGCGCGGTATCTGCGAAGGCGGGTCGAGCTGCCGCCTCGTCCCTTCATCCGCATATCGGATCAGTACTTCATGGACGAGACCCTGGAGAAACAGCTGGCGCCCGGCATGCTGGGCCTGATGCGCCTGGGCTTTCGTTTGTCGCGGATCATGGCAGAGGCGAGGGAGGCCGAACTCGACCGTCTCGATGCGCCGCAGTTGATGGAGAAGAGTATCCTGATGTCGTTCGCGCATCAGCTGTTCGGAAAGGAGGAGGCCATGGCAATGCGCGAGCGCCTCCGCGAGGCGCTGGACCAGCGGCTGCCCGAGGGCGTCCTGCCGATCGACTTCCGCTACGACCGGCCATTGGATGGGCGTATCGCCTTCGACCCCGACAGCGCGACCTGGGAGCACATCGGCCCCCGCGACGCCTCGGGGATCACGGTGGTCGAGGGAGACCTCGAGCAGGGTCCCTTCTTCATGCTGAAGGATCCAGAGGCCGAGATTCCAGAGGGTGTCGTGGTCGTGACCGAGCAGCTGTATCCGCAGATCGGGCGTTACCTGGATCGGATACGCGGCGTCATCTGCCGCTACGGGGCGCTGTCGTCACACCTGGCGATTCTCGCGCGGGAACACGAGGTGCCATTGCGCATACAGGTGGATATCGAGAGGTATCAGGGATGAACGAGCGCATCTACCGGGTTCTGGCCCTGTTGCTCTTGTTGGCCTTGCTGGTGGGGGCCGGGTTCTACGTCCGGCAGCTGGTCGGGGTCTGGCAATTGGTGAAGAGTGAAGGCGCTGAAACCACCGAGCTGTCGGCCCTGCGGCGCAAGGATATCCCCATCCGCGAGATCGATCTGAAGACGCTGTGGCAGGACCCTGAGCGCTATGCGGTGGTCGACGTGCGGGAGAAGGAGGAGTTCTCACAGGGGCATCTTCGCGGCGCGCTCCATCTCCGTTTGGGCGAGCTGTTGCAGGACCGGTCGGCGCTGGATGCACTCGAGCACCGCATCGGCGATCGGATCCCGGTGTTCTATTGTCACGACGGAGAACGTTCCCAGCTCGCGGCCGGGCGGTTTCGCGAGACGTTTGGGGGTCCCGTCTACTACGTGAAGAGGGGATATCGGCAGATCCGCGCGCTGGCAGATCCCCGCAGCGTTTGGCAGGGCCACCTTCGGCAGCTGCTGCCCCCCGGTCACGAGGACCACCGGCGGCTGTGGATACGAAAGCGTGACGTTCCCGTCGACACCCTGGTCGATCTCTCCATGCGAGGCCATGAGACGGTGAAGGGATTGGAGGGCAAGCACTTCATCCATGCGCCCATTCTGCTCATGTCCGATCGGCAGGTCGATGCGCTGATCCGCTCGCTGGGCGACCGGCCAGTGGTCGCCCTGTGCAATTCCAAGGTCAGTTGCTTTTCGACCCGCATCCTCCGCTATCGCCTGGAAGAGCGGGGCAAGCGGCTGACGGGGTTCGTGCGCCTGAAGGACGATGTGACCGACCTTCCCGGCATCTGACAGAGCGGTTTCTTGCCCCTTGCCATTGGCAATTTCAATGCAGGGAAAACCGGCAGGCCCGGCAGTCGACCCTGCTGGCCGAGTCGGGCAGAATACCCCTTCCGGCCCAGCGGGACCCATAGCCATGATTCGCAAGATCCTGATTGCCAACCGGGGTGAGATCGCCGTCCGCATCATTCGTGCCTGCGCGGAGATGGGGATCCGTTCGGTGGCCATCTACACCGAGGCGGACCGCTTTTCACTGCACGTGAAGAAGGCGGACGAGGCCTATTCCCTGGGGGAGGATCCCCTCGCCGGATATCTGAATGTGCACCGGATCGTCAACCTGGCGGTGGCCACCGGCTGCGACGCCATTCATCCCGGCTACGGTTTCCTCTCCGAGAATGCGGAATTCGCCGAGGTCTGTGCGCGCCGGGGCGTGATCTTCATCGGGCCCAGCGCCGTGGTGATCCGGCGCATGGGGGACAAGACCGAGGCGCGCAAGGCGATGATCGCCGCGGGCCTGCCGGTCACGCCGGGCACCGAGGAGAATCTGACCGATGTCGAACAGGCGCTGGAGGTGGCCGAAGACCTCGGCTATCCGGTGATGCTCAAGGCGACCTCGGGTGGCGGAGGGCGTGGCATCCGGCGTTGTGACGACAGCGGTGAGCTGCGTCACAACTACGACCGGGTCATCTCCGAGGCGACCAAGGCCTTTGGGCGTGCCGATGTCTTCATGGAGAAGTGCGTGGTCAACCCACGCCACATCGAGGTGCAGGTGCTGGCCGACGCCCACGGCAACGCCATTCATCTGTATGAACGCGACTGCTCCATTCAGCGGCGCAATCAAAAGCTGATCGAGATCGCGCCTTCGCCTCAGCTGGACGAGGCACAGCGCCAGTATATCGGCGGTCTTTCGGTGATCGCGGCCAAGGCGGTCGGCTACCAGAACGCCGGTACGGTGGAGTTCCTGCTGGACGAGCACGATCGCTTCTACTTCATGGAGATGAATACCCGGGTACAGGTGGAGCACACCATCACCGAGGCGATCACCGGGGTGGACATCGTCGAGGAGCAGATTCGCATCGCGGCCGGACTGCCGCTGCGCTTCCAGCAGCATGAGGTCCAACGGCGGGGCTTCGCGATGCAGTTCCGCGTCAATGCCGAGGATCCGAAGAACGACTTCCTGCCCAGTTTTGGGCGCATTTCGCGCTATTACGCGCCAGGCGGGCCAGGCGTCCGCACCGACACGGCGATCTACACCGGCTATGAGATCCCTCCCCATTTCGACTCCATGCTGGCCAAGGTGGTGGTATGGGCACTGGGCTGGGAGGACGTGATCAACCGTGGCGAACGCGCATTGCGCGACATGGGGCTGTCCGGGATTCGTCACACCATTCCGTACTACCTGGAGATATTGCGGCATCCGGATTTTCGCGGCGGCCATTTTGATACCGGATTCGTGGAAGGTCATCCGGAACTGCTGAACTATTCCCTGAAACTACAGCGCCACGAGATTGCCGCGGTGCTGGCGGCGGCCATCGTGGCCCATACCGGTCAATAAGGTGTTAGCACCATGAGCAAGGTTTCTGTTACCGACGTCATTCTGCGCGATGCGCACCAGTCGCTGATCGCGACGCGCATGCGTACCGAGGACATGCTGCCGGTCTGCGACCGGCTCGATGCCATCGGTTACTGGTCGCTGGAATGCTGGGGCGGGGCGACCTTCGATGCCTGCGTGCGGTTTCTCAAGGAGGACCCCTGGGAGCGCCTGCGCAGACTGCGCGAGGCCCTGCCCAACACGCGCCTGCAGATGCTGCTGCGCGGCCAGAACCTGCTCGGCTACCGACACTATTCGGACGACGTGGTGCGGGCCTTCGTTCAGCGGGCCGCGGCCAACGGGATGGATGTGTTTCGCATCTTCGATGCGCTCAACGATACCCGCAACCTGCGCACCGCCATCGAGGCCACGCTGGAGGCGGGCAAGCACGCCCAGGGCACCATCTGTTACACGGTCAGTCCGGTGCACGATATCGAGGGGTTCGTCGCCATGGGCCGGGAGCTGCAGGCCACGGGCTGTCACTCGATCTGCATCAAGGACATGGCAGGGCTCCTGACTCCCTACACCACCGGTGAACTGGTGCAGGCGCTGAAGGATGCGGTAGACCTGCCGCTGCACCTGCACTCCCACGCCACCTCCGGGTTGGCCGATATGTGTCATCTGAAGGCGATTGAGCATGGTTGCGACCACATCGATACCGCCATCTCGGCATTTGCTGGTGGTACGTCGCATCCTCCGACCGAGAGCATGGTTGCGGCATTACGCGATACCCGCTACGACACTGGCCTCGATCTGCCGGCGTTGCAGGAGATCGGCATGTACTTCTATGAGGTACGCAAGCGGTATCGCCAATATGAGAGCGAGTACACCGGTGTGGACACCCGGGTTCAGGTCAACCAGATCCCGGGTGGCATGATCTCCAACCTTGCGAATCAATTGCGCGACCAGAATGCGCTGGACCGCATGAATGCAGTGCTCGAAGAGGTTCCGCGGGTGCGCAAGGACCTGGGCTATCCTCCCTTGGTGACCCCGACCTCACAAATCGTTGGCGCTCAGGCAGTGCTGAACGTCCTTACCGGCGAGCGTTACCAGACGATCACCAAAGAGGTGAAGCTGTATCTGCAGGGGCTGTACGGGAAGGCACCCGGTCCGGTGGACCCGGATCTGGTGCGCAAGGCCATTGGCGACGAGCAGCCGGTGACCTGCCGCCCGGCCGACGTGCTCGAACCGGAACTGGACAAGCTACGCGAGGAGGTCGGGGATCTGGCCGAATCCGAGGAAGACGTGCTGACCTACGCCATGTTCCCGGAGGTCGGGCGGCAGTTCCTCGAGGAGCGGCGCGCCGGCACACTCGAGCCCGAACCCCTGATGGCGCCGGCGGATGAGACGGCATCCTCGACCGCTCCCACCGAGTTCAACATCTTCCTGCATGGTGACTGTTATCACGTCAAGGTGACCGGTACCGGGCTAAAGGAGGAATCGCAACGGCACTTCTATTTCAGCGTGGACGGCATTCCCGAAGAGGTGCGCGTCGAGACCCTCAGCGAGATCGTGCTGGAGGGTGGCGCTCAGGGAGCGGTCAAGAGCTCCATCGCGGGTGCCCGGCCCAAGCCCAGCGGGCGCGGTGACGTGACCACCAGTATGCCGGGCAATATCGTGGATGTGCTGGTGCAAGAGGGTGACGAGGTGGTCGCGGGCCAGCCTTTGCTGGTCACCGAGGCGATGAAGATGGAGACCGAGATCCAGGCGCCGGTGAGCGGGGTGGTGAAGGCGGTCTATGTCGCAAAGGGGGATGCGGTCAATCCGGACGAGACGCTGATCTCGATCGAGCCGGCCTGATCCCAAAAGGCCTGTCAGGACCCGGAGCCCTGACAGGCCTTGTTGGTCCGGCAGCGGTAGTCAGCTACCGAAGTTCCCGGCGACGAACGACCAGTTGACGACGTTCCACCATTTTTCCAGGTAGCCCGGGCGGGCGTTGCGATAGTCGATATAGTAGGCATGCTCCCATACATCGACGTTCAACAGCGGGGTCTTGCCATCGCGCAGCGGATTGCCGGCACCGCTGGTATTGACGATCTCGAGACCGCCGTCGCCGTTCTTGACCAGCCAGGTCCAGCCGCAGCCGAAGTTGGTGGCCGCAGAGGTGGTGAACTTCTCCTTGAATTCGGCGAAGGAGCCGAACGAGGCATTGATGGCGTCGGCCAGTGCGCCTCCGGGTTCACCGCCGGCGTTTGGCGCCATGCAGTTGAAATAGAAGGTGTGGTTCCAAACCTGGGCGCCGTTGTTGAAGATGCCGCCCGCCGGCGCCTTGCAGACAATGTCCTCGAGGGAGGCATTCTCGAACTCGGTGCCCGGGATAAGTTTATTGAGGTTGGTGACATAGGCAGCATGGTGCTTGTCATGGTGGAAGTCCAGCGTCTCGCTGGAGATGTAGGGGGCCAGGGCATCTTTGGCGTAGGGGAGGTCGGGTAATGTGTGTTCCATGTGTCAGACTCCTATGCGATTACTTGGTGGTCGAAGAATACCATTCTTCCAAAAACGGGTTGTGACGGAGGATCCAGGGAAAATGTGCAGCGGCAGGCCTCATACGACAGATCATCGGCCCCCTGGGATCGTGCGAGCCGGTCCCGGGGGAAGGTTCCCGCGGGAAACCTGAGTCGATGCGCGATTCGCGATATTCGATCGATCGGACCTCCAGCGGCGGGCCAATCGACGGAGAACCGATGCGGGGCCCGCGGTTGTGGGTGGCTTTGGGGGCCTACCTGGCCATCGCCGTGGCACTGACCTGGCTGGTGGCCGGGTGGGTACGGGACACCACCCTGCGTAACCTGTGGCAGCAGGGTCAGCATCGCCTGCAGCTCTATTCCGCCTATCTCCAGGGGGAGCTGGCCCGCTATGAGTCCGTACCGGCACTTCTGGCGACCAATCAGCGCGTCCTGAAGGCCCTGGAACAACCGAAGAACTACTCCGCGATCCAGGCTTTGAACGAGTATTTCGAACAGGCAGCGGCGCTGACCGGCGCGCTGGATATCTATCTCATGGATGCTGAGGGACTGACGGTGGCCGCCAGCAACTGGGCCTCCGGGCAGACCTTCATCGGCCGCAACTTCAGCTTCCGGCCCTACTTTCAGCAGGCGATGCAGGGCGAGCCGGGCCGCTACTACGCCCTGGGTACGACCTCCGGGGTGCGCGGCTACTACTTCTCTTCGCCGGCGCTCCGGCTCGGCCGTCCGGTCGGTGCCGTGGTGGTCAAGATGGACATCGACCGGGTCGAACGCTCCTGGCGGAACACGCGTGAGAAGGTGCTGGTGGTGGATCCGGATGGCGTGGTGTTCATCGCCTCGGATCCTGAGTGGCGCTATCGCGCATTGCACCCGCTGGACCAGGAAACACTGGTGCGCCTGAAGAAGAGCGCGCGTTATCCCGGCGTGGAGCCCCGGCCGTTGAAGATTCTCCGGCAAGGCAATACTGATGGCGTGGGGCGGATGGTGGTGGCCGCTGACGGGGAGCGGGCCGGGTATGTGGTGAACAGACTCGACATGCCCCGGCAGGCCTGGCAGATCATGCTGCTGCAGCCGGATCACAAGGTCGGCGAGCAGGTGTTGCTCGCTTCGATGTTGCTGGCCGGCGGCTTCCTGGTGATCGCCCTGGTGGGTGGGCTTGGACTTCAATCCCGGGCGCGTCGACTCGAGCGCATCCGTTGTGATGCCGAGGCGCGGGCCGCGCTGGAGCAGGCGCACGACGAACTGGAGGAACGGGTGGCTGAGCGGACGGCCGATCTGCAGCGTGAAGTCGAGGAACGGCGACGCGCCGAACTGGCATTGCGCCAGGCGCAGGACGAACTGGTCCAGGCGGCCAAGCTGGCGGTGCTCGGGCAGCTGTCCGCCAGTATCAATCACGAGCTGAACCAGCCCTTGAGCGCGATTCGCAGCTACGCGGAAAATGCCCGCCTGTTGCTGGAAAGGGGCCGGGGCGGCGAGGTGGTGGCGAATCTGGAACAGATCGAGCGGCTGGTCGAGCGGATGGCGCAGATCAGCTCTCAACTCAAGTTGTTCGCCCGCAAGTCGTCGGGACAGCGGACCTCAGTTTCCCTGGGACAGGCGCTGGAGGTGTGCCTGGATCTGCTCGAACCGGATCTGCGCCGGGCGCGGATCGAGGTCGAGGTGGACCCCGGCCTTCAGCGTATCCGCGTACTGGCCGACGCCACCCGTCTCGAGCAGGTGCTGGTGAACCTGATCGGCAACGCGATGCATGCCCTGACGGATGAATCGGAGCCGCGGATCTGGATCTCAGCGAGGTTGGAAGGCGACAAGGTGATCGTCGGGGTACGCGACAATGGCCCGGGTATTCCCGAGGAGCACCTCGAGCAGATCTTCGATCCCTTCTTTACCACCCGCAAGTCGGGGCTCGGGCTGGGGCTGGCGATATCCCAACAGATCGCACAAAACATGGGTGGTGAGGTGCGGGCCGAGAACGCACCGGAGGGAGGGGCGGTGTTTACCTTGATCCTGGAGCAGGCAAGTAATGGATGAGCAGATTGCTGTCTCGTTTGTGGACGACGAACAGGCGGTGCGGGATGCACATGTGCAGACACTCGAACTCAATGGGTTCGAAGTGCGCGGTTATGCCAATGCTGAGTCCGTACTGGAGGATCTTCCGGCGGACTGGCCGGGTGTAGTGGTCAGTGATATCCGTATGCCGGGCATGGATGGCATGCAGCTGCTGGCGGCCCTGCAGCAACGCGATCCGGATATTCCGGTGGTGCTGGTGACCGGCCATGGCGATGTGGCCATGGCGGTGGAGGCCATGCGCAACGGGGCCTACGATTTCATCGAGAAGCCTTTTTCCACCGAGCGCCTGATCGACAGTGTGCGCCGTGCAGCGGGTCGGCGCGCGCTGTCGCTGGAGAACCGGCGTCTGCGCCGCGAACTGGAGATCCAGAGTGCACCGGGCCCGCGCCTCATCGGCAACAGCCCCGCCATGCGGCGATTGCGCGAGACCATTCTGCGTATCGCCGATACCGACGCCGATGTGCTGATCCTGGGAGAAACGGGTACGGGCAAGGAGCTGGTGGCACGCGCGCTGCACGAGCACAGTCGCCGCCGCGAGCACCATTTCGTGCCGGTCAATTGTGGCGCGGTTGCCGAGAATCTGATCGAGAGCGAGTTGTTCGGCCATGAGCCCGGCGCCTTCACCGGCGCACGCGGCAGACGTGTCGGCCGCTTCGAGCATGCCAGTGGCGGTACGCTGTTTCTCGACGAGATCGAAAGCATGCCCATGGCCGTGCAGGTGCACCTTTTGCGTGTATTGCAGGAACGTGCGGTGGAGCGCCTCGGCTCGAACGAGGCGATTCCCCTGGATCTGCGTGTGGTGGCGGCGACCAAGACCGACTTGGGCGAGGCGAGCCGTGCCGGCGACTTTCGGGAGGACCTCTACTACCGGCTCAATGTCGTGAGTCTGGAGATACCGCCCCTGCGGGATCGTCTGGAAGACATTCCCCTGCTGTTCCAGCATTTTCTCCTGGTGGCCTGCGCCCGCTATGACGCCGAGGTGCCGACCCCCGGACCCGAACAGATGCACGCGCTGCTCTCCTATCGCTGGCCGGGCAACGTGCGGGAGCTGCGCAACGTCGCCGATCGTTATGTGCTGCTCGGGGACCAGCTGGACTACGACCTCGAGCGCCTGCTGCATGGCGGCACCCAGGAGCCGGCGCTCATCCTGCCACAGCAGGTCGACTCCTTCGAGAAATGCCTCATTGCCCAGCAATTGGCGATTCACAAGGGCAGCATCAAAGACACCATGGTGGCTCTGGGGATCCCGCGCAAGACGCTGTATGACAAGATGCGCAAGTACGGTCTGGACAAGAAACACTACAAACAGGACCCGCCGGATTGATTTGACAAGGGTTCAACTTGTGCAATGCTTGGGCCATCGATGGCTGTTCGGTCTTCGTTGCCGCGAGATGCCGTGTTACGAATTGGCCAGAGCTCATAAGGAGGTCGAGTATGTCTACGAAACCGGGCTCGTCTCCGCATGAGCCGAAGCGGTGGTGGCAATGGGTATTGCTCTATCCGGCGTTGTTGGTATCGGTCGTAGCGGCCGTACCTACCTATATCGAGGCCTTTCGCTCGGCCAAGATCGGCGTTCAGTACGGTGAGTCGGGCAATGCGCTGAAGCAGGCAGACCTGTGGCAGCGCAACCTCTCCTGCACCTCCGCACCACTCGATCCGTTGGTGACGCCAAACAATACCAAGGTCGATGCGACCATCTGCAAGACTGGCGACGTGCTGGTCAAGGTGTTCACGCCGGGCGGTGACGAGTTCTACCGCTGGGTGGGTGTCGACAGCGTGGTCAACAGCGCCACCGCCTATCAATGGAATCATCTCGGCCAGGCCTATGCAGCCGGTCTTCCCCTGTTGATCGCCAAGGCCGATGGCGTGAAATGCCAGAAACTGCTGGGCATCGGCAAACTGTTGCGGCGTGTCGAGGTCTCGGGGAAGGGCTGCTTCGACGAGGTGGTCAATGTCTTCACCGGCAAGGTGCTCAGCAAGAAGTCGGTCAAATGCAGTACCAAGTGCTGATCCGCGCCGCGTGTCGATATGCGTTGCTCGTGGGGGCCCTGTCCTGGCTGGCCATTCCGTCCCAAGCAGAGGAGCAGGCGGCAGAACAGACGTCCGCATCCGAGCCGTCTCCAGGCACCGTGGCCGGAGACGAGAAGCCACAGAAGGCAAAGGCGGAATCGTCCGGGCAGCAGGAGCACGCGGGAGGCGCGCCGCCAGGCGAGGCGGAGTTCCAGAAGGCAAAGCATCAAGAGGACTGAGTCCTGTCGGTTTTATGCCGCTACTGCTGACCGGTACCCGGCGGGGCGGTTTCATCGACTGGGAACGCCGCCATTGGCGAGTCCCTGCCGGCCAGAGTGGCCGACATGGGTGGAAAACCACCCAACGGATCCCCGGGTGGTTTGCAAGAATCTGCTAAAGGTGCCGGTTGTACAGAAGTTTGATCGGTCACCGGCGTTGGCGCAGATCTTGCCCTTTGTTCGGCACGGGCCTTGTGCCTTCTATCCCACAACAACACAAGAGAGGAGCATTCATGAAATACCACACACTCACGCTGGCCTCGGCCATTGCACTGACCCTTGGCGCGACCCCGGTACTGGCATCCGAGGGCTGCGATCCGGGAGAGACCGTTATCAAGTTCAGCCATGTCACCGCCGCCAAGGGGCATCCCAAAGGCGAGGCGGCGGCACTGCTGGCCCAGCGGGTCAACAAGGAGATGGATGGGAAGGTCTGCATGCAGGTCTACCCGAACAAGCAGCTGTACAACGACAAGAAGGTCTTGGAGGCAATGCTGCTGGGCGATGTACAGATGGCCGCCCCGTCGCTGTCCAAGTTCGAGAAATATACCAAGAAGTACCGCATCTTCGATCTGCCCTTCATGTTCACGGATATCGACGCGGTGGACCGCTTCCAGAATTCAGCAACGGGTGAGAAGCTGAAGAATGCAATGCAGCGCAAGGGCCTGCAGGGTCTGGCCTTCTGGCACAACGGCATGAAGCAGATGTCCGCCAACCGGCCGCTGATCCACCCGTCCGATGCCAAGGGACTGAAGTTCCGCATCCAGAGTTCGGACGTGCTCAAGGCGCAGTTCGAGCAGCTCGGTGCCATTCCGCAGAAGATGGCCTTCTCCGAGGTCTACGGGGCCTTGCAGAGTGGCGTGGTGGACGGCCAGGAGAATACCTGGTCCAACATCTACACCAAGAAGTTCTTCGAGGTGCAGGACGGAGTGACCGAGACCAACCATGGGGTGCTCGACTACCTGGTGGTGACCTCCACCGAGTTCTGGAACGGCCTGCCGGACGACGTGCGCAGCCAGCTCAAGCGGATCCTGGATGAGGTGACCGCGGAGCGGAACAAGGTCTCGACCGCGATCAACGAGCAAAACAAGCAGAAGATCATCGCTGCAGGCAGCCCGGTGCGGACCCTGACGCCCGAACTGCGCCAGGAATGGGTGGATGCCCTGAAGCCGGTTTGGAAGAAGTTCGAGGCGGATGTGGGCGCCGATACGATCGCCGCTGCACAGAAGGCCAACGAGGGCTGAGTCGTACCCCTCCCGGTCTCTCCGCTGAGGTGGGGCCGGGAAGGGGCGAATAGCATCACACTCACCACGCATTCACCTTTCCCAGAGTCGGGATGGAGTCGGCATGAGCTGGAAGCCACGTAATCGTCTGGCGTACTTCGTCAACGAGTTCGAGGAGATTGCGATCGCCACCCTGTTGGGTTTGATGACGGCAATCACCTTCGCCAACGTGGTGGCGCGTTATGTCTTCCACTCCGGCATCCTGTGGGGGCTGGAGGCAACCACCTACCTGTTCGCCTGGCTGGTGCTGTTCGGTGCCAGCTACGCGGTCAAGACCACCGCCCACCTCGGTGTGGACGCGCTGCTCAATATTCTCCCTCCCCGGGCACAGAAGGCGCTGGCCCTGCTGGCGGTTGCCGCCTGCCTGCTGTATGCCGGGATGCTGGTCTACGGGGGCTGGGAATATTGGTACAAGTTCTATGGCAAGCTCAGTTTTCTCGAGGCCGAGGACGTGCCTTTCCCGGGCTGGATCCAGCAGCTGGTGGGACTGACCGAAGACGGGGCATCGCGCTACGAGAACTTGCCTCGCTACATTCCCTACGCCATTCTGCCGTTCGGCATGGCGCTGCTGTTCCTGCGCTTTGTGCAAGCGGGCTGGCGGATCTGGAAGGGCGAGCAACGGATGATCATTGCCAGCCACGAGGCCGATGATCTGCTCGAAGACATCGAGGAGGATATCGAGGAGCATCCCGATCTGCTGTCCATCGATCCGACCGATGAGCGGAGAGATCGCTGAGATGGAAGCGCTGCTGTTGTTTCTGGGGGTGCTGCTGCTGCTGGCGATCGGCGTGCCCATCGCGGTGGCGCTCGGACTCTCGAGTATCCTGTTCCTGCTCTATCACTCCGACAGTTCGCTGGCGAGTGTCGCCCAGACGCTGTTCGAGGCCTTTGAAGGCCACTATACGCTGCTCGCCATCCCCTTTTTCATATTGGCCTCGTCTTACATGTCTACCGGCGGCGTGGCCAAACGCATCATCCGCTTTGCCATCGCCAGCGTCGGACATGTGCGGGGCGGTCTGGCCATTGCCGGCGTATTCGCCTGCATGCTGTTCGCGGCCTTGTCCGGCTCGTCTCCCGCGACCGTCGTCGCCATCGGAACCCTGGTCATTGCGGGTATGCTCAAGGTCGGTTACAGCCGGGATTTCGCGGCCGGAGTCATCTGTAACGCCGGCACCCTGGGCATTCTGATACCGCCATCCATTGTCATGGTGGTGTATGCCGCAGCGGTGGATGTCTCGGTGGGCCGGATGTTCCTGGCCGGCATCCTGCCGGGGCTGCTGGCCGGCGGGATGCTGATGGTGGGGATCTATGTGGCGGCACGGGTCAAGAACCTGCCGGCACAGCCTTGGGCAGGGTGGGGAGAGATTCTGGACTCGGCCCGGGATGCGGGCTGGGGACTGTTCCTGATCGTGATCATCCTGGGCGGTATCTATGGTGGTGTCTTCACCCCGACCGAGGCGGCCGCTGCGGCCTCGGTGTATGCGTTCTTGATCGCCAACTTCGTCTACCGAGACATGGGGCCACTCAAGGATAGACCCAGGCGTCATCCGGGCGAGAACCGGCTGCGCGCCCTGCTGCGCAACTGGCTGGAGTTCTTCGTCTATCTGATCCCGGCCATATTCCATCGGGATCACCGGCATACCCTGATGGAGGGCGGCAAGCTGACCATCATGCTGCTGTTCATCATCGCCAATGCCTTGTTGCTCAAGCACGTGCTGACCGAGGAGCGCATCCCTCAGGAGATTGCGCAGGCCATGCTCGATGCCGGCTTCGGACCGGTAATGTTCCTGGTAATCGTCAACCTCATCCTGTTGATCGGCGGCCAGTTCATGGAGCCCTCCGGGCTGATCGTGATCGTGGCGCCCCTGGTCTTCCCCATCGCCATGCATCTGGGCATCGATCCCATTCATCTCGGTGTGATCATGGTGGTGAACATGGAGATCGGCATGATCACCCCGCCGGTGGGGCTGAATCTGTTCGTCACCGCGGGGGTGGCCCGGATGCCGGTGCTCTCGGTGGTCAAGGCTGCCTTGCCGTGGCTGGCGATCCTGTTTCTGTTCCTGATCATGATCACCTACATTCCCTGGCTGTCCACGGTCATCCCCAACGCCCTGATGGGGCCGGAGATCATCACCTTGCACTGATGCCGGGTGCGCAGGGCAGGGGAAGGCAATTCACCTATACTTCTGTGCATGTCGGCGATATTCATCAGTTACCGCAGGGACGACAGCGCCGGATACGCCGGGCGCCTGTTCGACAAGCTGGTACAGCATTTCGACCGTGAACGCCTGTTCATGGACATCGAGAACCTGGAGTACGGCGAGGACTTCGTCGAGGCCATCGACCGTGCCATCGCCTCCTGTGCCGGCCTCATCGTCGTGATCGGGCCGGACTGGCTGGACGCGCGCGACGCCCAGGGGCGCCGCCGCCTAGAGGATCCGCACGATTTCATCCACCTCGAGATCGCTGCGGCGCTGAAGCGCGATATTCGCGTGATCCCCGTACTGGTACACGGCGCCGAAATGCCCCGAGAGGCCGATCTGCCGGAGGCCCTGCAGCCGCTGGCGCGGCGACAGGCGACCGAGTTGTCGGACAATCGTTGGGACTACGATGTGGGGCGTCTGGCCGAGGCGCTGGAGTCGCTGTTGGGCCCGGGTCCACTACCGCCGCCGAATCGATCATGGGTCTGGGTGCTCGCCGCCATCGTGGTGGTGGCGGGCGGCCTCGCATGGGTGCTGCGGCAGGCACCGGAGGTGCTGGTCACTGGAATGCCGCAGACCGCCGAGCAGCCGAGCAAAGATCAGAGTGGCACGGTCGAGACACCGATGCCCCCCAAAGAAGCCGGCGTGGTAGAGCCATCGCCGCTCGAACCGGCGGCGATAACCGATAAAACTCCGGCTCCAGCGACGGATGAGGTGCCACCAGCGGCCGCCTCTCCTCCGCCATCGGTTTCACCCGTCAAGCCGGTACCGGAGCCTGTAGTACCTACGAGCGTTCCGCCCGTGGCAGGGCCGGCAGCAGAACCGCCCGGGGTGAACGGGGTCGGCGAAAAGAAGGAGCCCGACCTCACGCCAGATTCATCGGCGCAACGGATTGCCGAACTGCTGGCGGAGGCAGAAGCCGATTTTCGCGCCCTGCGCCTGACGAGCCCTGCAGGGCGCAATGCACTGGCACGATATCGCCAGGTCCTGGCGTTGGATCCAGACAACCCCACGGCCCAGGCGGGCGTGCGGCGTATCGGTGAGCGCTATCGGCAGTGGGCCGAGGGGGCATTGCGTACGCGGGATCTGCCGAAAGCACGGCGCTATGTGGCAGCCGGCGCATCCGTGGATTCGCAGCTTCCCTGGTTGGAGCGGGTGCGTAGCGGGATCCGGCGGCTGGCGCAGCAGCCGCCGCCCAGAATGCCGCCTGCTCCGGCACCGCCAAGGAGGGATTGCGAGGACCGCTGCGCGAGCCAGCAGACCGCCTGCACCGAGGTGGCAAGGCGCAACAAGGACCCGGGCGCCTGCAAGGCGCAGGCAAAATCACGCTGTAAAGATGAATACAAGGCCTGCAAGAACGACGGGAGCAAGGCGTTCATGTGGGGCCCGGTGGCGCACGAGAGTGAATGTCGACAGGCGGAGGCCCTGTGTCTCCGGGAGAGCGAAGGGATCTGTGAGCAGGGCCTTGGGGATGCCTTGACAGCCTGCGAAAACCAAGCCGCTCAATGCCGCGCTGGCTGCTCCAACTGAGGTCTCTGCCGGACCCGGGTTCACTGACGCTTCAATACTAATGCCTGAACCACCCCTGAAGGTTGGTAGCTCACGCTTCCCTGCAGGCGATCGGCGCCAGCCGAGATTTTGAAGTTTCCGGCGCCTGTCGGGCTTTCGGGATCGGTCGTGGTAAAGCGGATCGCCAGCGTCTCGCCCTGAATTTGTCCGCTGCCAGCGGCAACCGGTTGTCCCAATGCATCCACGCCGACAAACTGGATGCGTGGCCCGACCTGGCTGATCTGGTAGGCGTAACCCTCGTTCGAAACCCAGATACCCGAGAGATCCTTAGTATTGCGAGCTGTCGCTCCGGCTGGCGTGCCGGGTTGAATGGGTGCCGTGATCGGTGGCTGGGCTGGTGGGGGGGTGGCGACAACGCTACTGCCGGGAAGCGGAGATACCGGACTACTCATGATACCGATACCTGCCAGCGTTCCCAGCACGCCCAGTACGATGCCGGTAATGGCCCAGGGGCGGCCTCGTGCCTTTCCCGCCTTGATGTCCAGGTAGCCCCAGATACTCAGCGCGAGACCAACGAGCCCCAGTGCGATAGCGCCGGTTGCCGTATCGGTATCGGCATTCTCGGTCGCAACGCCGATGATCACGATAGCCAGGATCACCAAACCTGCGATGACCTTCCCACTGAAGGGCAGACCCTCGGGTTGCGGAGTCGGCGGTTGGGAAGAGGACGGCGACAACTGCGGGTCGATCTGTTTCAACACCTCCACCAGGCGTTGCACATCGTAGTGCCAATGGGTCTCTTCATCCGACAGGCGGCGGCTCTGCAGGCGGGCCAGGGGCTGCAGCGACTCGGGCAGCTGGCCGGGATCGAGGTCGGGTGCGCCGTCTACCAGCAGGGGAATCACGCGCACGTCGGAGCGCAACGCGATCTCCACTTCACGTCGCACCCAGTCTTCCGGATCATGGAGCCTAGGCTGAGCGTCGTCGCCGGTCATGGTGATCCACTCGGGTCCTATGACGATCAGGGCGATGGTGCTGTGGTCGACGGCCTTCTGGATCACCTCGTCGAACGGCAGTCCAGGCTCGATATCCTCGACATCGACGAATACCTTGTCGGCGCCGAATTCCGCCTTCAGACGATCCTTGAGCCGATAGGCCGATTTGCTCGCGCCCCGCCGACGGTAGCTGATGAAAATCCCAGACATGAACTCGCCTCCTCGAGGTGGGAGCATAGTGTCTCAGTATAGTGTGCCCCGGCAGCTGGCGCCTGCGGTCAGGTATTTTAGTGCTCCCGAGGGCCTGGGAGCGGCGCCGATTCAAACAGGGACAGTGCGTTACTACCAACAGTTGCGAAACGCAAAGTTCATCTTCGTCTGCCTGGTGTTGGCTTCGCCTTCGCTTCAGCGCCTGGATTGCGGTGGGGCAGCGGATTCTCCGACGGCCTCCCCGCCGGTGTTTGCTGGCGCCGCTTCAGTGGAAGCGGTGACTACGGTATGGTGTCTGAACCTTGTCCGCGCAAACCCTAGTCTGCTCCAGTTGGAGCCTGGGATAATGAACGTGATGCGAGCCTTAGATCTAACGACAAAGGCGGCCTTCGAACCGAAAAATGTCCGGAGTGATTGGTCCCGATGGATAGTCATGACAGTGACAAAGGGCTTTCTCCGGTGCAGCCGCAGCCGGGGTCCGAGTGCATCATTACAGACCTGCAGGGTGAGCCGGCGGTCACCCAGCGGCTGGCAGAGATGGGGGTGTTGCCCGGTTCGCGGCTGCGGGTGGTGCGGATCGCGCCGCTGGGTGACACCCTCGAGGTAGCCCTGGAGGAGGGGCAACTGCTGGCGCTTCGCAAAGACGAACTGGCTGCATTGGGCTGCGACTATCGTGTCCTTCCCCTTTCCGAGGCCCGGCATCTGGGGGTTGGGCCCTATCGAGTGCATGCGCTTGTTGGAGGACGTCTGTTCCATGAACGGATGGCAAGACAAGGGATAGAAGCAGGACAGCTGCTGCATCCGGTAGATACCGATGGCCCCGCCCTGGTGATAGAGCTTGCCGGGCGAGAGGCACCGCTGCACCTGGGTCATGGCGAGGCCGAAAAGATTCTCGTGGAACCGGACGATGGCTAAGCGCCGCATCACAGTGGCGTTGAGCGCCATTCCGAACACTGGCAAGACGACGCTGTTCAACCGACTCACCGGTAGCAACCAGAGCACCGGCAACTGGCCGGGTGTCTCTGTAGAGCGCAAGAGTGGCCTCTTCGAGCTCGGTGGCTACCAGATAGAGCTGGTGGACCTTCCCGGCGCCTATGCATTGGCCCCCATGACGGAAGAAGAGCGGGTAGTACGGCGGTACTTCCTGGAGGATCCGCCGGACCTGGTGCTGAACCTGTTGGATGCGCGCAATCTCTATCGCGGGCTGGGACTGACCCTGCAGATGGCCATGAGCGGGCTGCCCATGCTGGTGGCCGTGAATATGATGGACGAGGCGCGCGCCCAGGGTCTGGAGCTGGACCTGAAGGTTCTCTCCGAGCACCTGGGGGTGCCGGTCGTGGGGATCTCCGCAAAATCGGGGGAGGGTGTTCCCGAGCTGCTGCAGGCTCTGCAGGATCTGATCGAGCACCCGGAGGCGGCACGGCCGCCGCTTGTTTCATGTCCGCCGGTCCTCGAAGAGGCAGTCAAGGATCTGGCCCGACGCCTAGAGGCAGCAGGACTTCAGCGGCGCCTGCGTCCGAACTTCCTTGCCTTCCGCCTGCTGGAGGCGCCCTCCGAGGCACCTTCAGTAGACCTGCGACGGCGTGCCGATAGCTGGCGCCAGCGTATCGAAAAGAACCTTGAGACCCCAGTTTCCTTGGCCTGTGCCCGCTGCCGCTTCAATGCGGCCCGGGGTCTGGTGATGGAGGCAACTCATCAGCATCCGCCGGCACCGGACCCGCGCAGCGAGGCACTCGACCGCATCTTGCTGCACCGCTGGCTTGGGCTGCCTCTGTTCGCCCTGGTGATGGTGCTGCTCTTCCAGGCGATCTACGGCCTGGGGATGCCCCTGCAGGATCTGCTGTCCCAGGGATT
>JANTHJ010000028.1 GCA_024762475.1 Chromatiales bacterium
GATCGGGATGCGGTGCTGATCTTGCTACGCAATCTGGTGGACAATGCCATCCGTTACAGCCCCGGCGGCGGCCAGGTTAGGCTCGCAAGCCGCGTGCAAGGGCAGGCCGCTGTCATAGAGGTCAGCGACTCCGGGCCCGGCATTCCGGCGGATCAACGCGCCAGGCTGCTCGAGCCCTTTCAGCGCGGCGATCAGACGGAAGAGGCGGGTTGCGGCCTCGGCCTGTCCATTGTTCAGCGCATTGCTGCAATCCATGGAGGCCGACTCGAACTCCGGCGGTCATCGCTCGATGGTCTTGCCGTAGAGGTATTCTTTCCGGCGGCCACCGCGAGCTAACGACGACAGGAGACCATCGCTGCCAACACGCCGAAAGCCTCCGTATCATCCGTCTCTCGTGTTCCACGGCGCGATAGACGGGATAGAATGGCCCCAACTCCAACCCTGTCGAGTCGCCCGATATGAAACGCAAGACTTACAAGGACTTCGTGGCCGAGATCGCGCCGCAGATCAAGGAATGCTTTCCCTGGGACGTTGAAGAACGCATGCAGCAGGCGGATGATCTGCTGTTCCTGGATGTGCGCGAGGCCCACGAGTACGACACCATGCACATCGACGGATCCTTGCATGTACCGCGCGGCATCCTCGAGACTGCCGTTGAATGGGACCACGAGGAGACCGAACCCGAGCTGGTCAAGGCGCGCAACCGCCAGATCGTAGTGGTGTGTCGCTCCGGCAGCCGCAGCGTCTTCGCCACCTACACCCTGCTGCAGATGGGCTACAAGTACGTCACCTCCCTCAAGACGGGGCTGCGCGGCTGGAACGAATACGACCTGCCGCTGGTCGACATGGAAGGGAACCTCGTGGATCCCGAAGTGGGCGACCGCTACTTCGCCAACAAGCTGCTCGATTTCCAGCGCAAGCCGGCCGACTGGGTGGAACCGGAGTAGCCGCTCGGCGCCGCCCCCCGACCCGACGGCGGCGGCCGCCGCGGGACGGAGCTTTTCAGCCGCTATTGATCAGAGGCTCCTCAACGATACTGCCGCAGGCCGTAGCCTGGATGAAGGCCGCAGGCCAAAATCCGGGAAAAACGGCGGACGGGGTTCCCGGATTCCGCTCCGCTCCATCCAGGCTACCTGGCTTTGGATAGTACGTACTGCGTAGCCTGGATGAAGGCCGCAGGCCGAAATCCGGGAAAAACGGCGGACCGGGGTTCCCGGATTCCGTTCCATCCAGGCTACCCGGCGGGCGGGTATCAGCGATACTGCCGCAGGTACCACCATTCGAAGCCGCGCTTGACCCAATGGAAAAAGACCGAGCCGGGCAGGACCCTTCCCCCCTTCTCCGTGCGGCTGATGAATATCCCCTTGTTGCGACTGTCGACGATGCACATCAGCTCCGCCTTGAAGGTCCTGTCCGCCACTTTCCCCGCCAGTTCTGCAAGCAGGTTTTGCGCCGCCGCCTCGGCCTGGAGATCTGCCATGTGGGCCTGCTTGGGCAGCCAGTCGGGCCCCGGAAAGCTTCCCGAGTCGCCTGCCACATAGACCTTGTCGGCACCTTCCACCTGGCACAGGGCGTTGGCCTGCAACATGCCACCTGGTGAACGAGCCAGCGAGGTGTCGTCAAACCACTTGTTCCCGGTCATGCCCGGCATGAACAGAATCAGGTCAGCCTCGAACTCGCCTCCCTCGGTCACGACCTTGTTGGCCTCGAAGCCCTTCATCTTGTGGCCCAGGTGGGTACGGATGTCGCGCTTCGCCATCTCGCGCAACAGGCCATCGACCGCCTTTTCTCCAAGGCGCGCGCCGGGCTTGGGCGCGGGGGTGAAGAACACCAGCTCGAAGCGCTCGCGCCGCCCCTGCTGACGCAGCCAGGTGTCGATGCCGAACAGAAACTCGAATACCGGCCCGCCGCGCATCGCCGAGGGTTCCTTGGGGTTGCCGGCAAAGCCGAAGGCGATGGTGCCCCCCTCCATGGCCCGCAGCCGGTCACGGATCTCAGTGGTGGCCGGAATGCCACCGCAAGGGACCAAGGCGTGTTCGATACCCGGCAACTTGCGCATGAACCGGCCGCCCGAGGCGATGATGATGCCGTCGTTGGGCACGTCCCCGGCACTGGTGTGCAGGGTACGCCCGTCCTCGCTCAGGCCGGTCGCCTCTGCCTGGTGATAGCTTACGTTTTGCCGGCGGAAAAAGTTGTCCAGGGGGATCACCAGGTCTTCCGGCTTGCGCAGGCCGGTCGGTATCCAGATGGTCCCGGGGTAGTAGACGAACTCCGGTTTGGGGGCTACCAGGTCGATCTGCAGCCCCGCATCCATCCCACGCAGTTTGCGCACTGCCGTGAGCGCACCGAAACCGGCGCCTACCACTGTGATTCTCTGGGTCATTGCTGAAGTTCCTTATTCCGTTGGGCGAAAATAATGCCATTGTATGTCCGCGGACAGCAGATCGCGCCTGTTCTGACTAAGGAAATCGCCGCGCTGACCGATAAGTTCCGGACATGGATCCCAAACCAGCGGCCTGATCTTTGCCCGCACTGGGAAACCTCATATGATGGAAGAAAAAGTTGCCCACGCAGAAGGAGACCCCGGATTGATCGCCGACGACCCTGACCTGATTGGTCACATCACCGACGTTTCGGCCCACCACATGGTCGCCAGTCTTGTGGACGACTACCAGGAAAAGCTGGCCCATCACGAAGACGACAGCGTCACCCATTCCGGGGCACATCTCGTGGTCAAGTCACGCGGCACCCAGTTATTGGTTCGGGTGGTACGCTCCTGGCTGGAGGGCGACACGACGCTACTCGAGCTGATGCCCCTGGGCGACATCGCCAGCGATGGCCACTTCACCCGCGGAGTCAGCCAGTTCCCCGGACTCAAGGCCGAGCTTCGGGTGGTCGGCGCCAACCAGCTGGCAGGCATGTTCGACGCCTTCCGGCGGTTTGGATTGCACCTGGGACGCCACAGTCAGTACCCGGAACTGAAGGTCTTCTTCGATCCCAATCCCCTGTTCGGCAGGCACGTGGCCATCCTTGGCCAGTCGGGGGCGGGTAAATCGTGGACTGTCACCAGCATCCTGCAACGTACCGTGCAGGCGATGCCGCGCGCGCATATCGTGCTGCTGGACATCCACGGTGAGTACGGCTGGCGCGATGAGCAGGGGAATCTGCACAGTGCCTTTCCCGAGGAGATGGCTCGGCACGTGGACGCCCGGGAGCTCGAGATCCCCTACTGGCTGCTTACCTATGCCGAGCTGATCGACCTGCTGATCGACCGTTCCGACCCGAATGCCTCCCTGCAGATGGCCTTCCTGCGCGAAGTCCTCTATACCCTGCGCAAGAAGGCCAACCGGGATCTGGGCATCGACAGCCTGTCGGTGGATTCGCCGGTGTACTTCTCGATCAAGGAGATGTACTTGCAGTTCAAGAAGGCGAACGAACAGCAGATGGACTTCGGCAAGACCCGCGGCCCGCTATTCGGTGCCTTCGACGAGTTTCTGGTGCGCTTCCAGGCGATGTTCAACGATTCACGCTACAGCTTTCTGTTCAAGCCGAAGAAGCGGACCGAGTCGGCGCAGCTCGAATCGCTGCTGCGCGATTTCATCGGCCTGGGAAATCCCAAACGCCCCATCTCCATCATAGACCTGAGCTTCGTCCCGCACGATGTACGGCCCACCATTACGGCACAGATCGCACGCCTGGCCTTCGAGTTCAACTATTGGAATCCGCGCCGTCATGAGTTTCCGCTGCTGCTGGTCTGCGAAGAGGCCCACCAGTACATCCCGCGCGAGGCGGATGTTCAGCATGCCGCTACCCGCAAGGAAGTCGAGCGGATCGCCAAGGAAGGGCGTAAGTACGGGGTGGGCCTGTGCGTCGTAAGCCAGCGCCCATTGGAGCTCTCCGAGACGGTACTGGCGCAGTGCAGCAATTTCATCTGCCTGCGGATCACCAACCCGGACGATCAGGCCTATGTGCGGCGCCTGATGCCCGAGGGCGAACAGGACCTGACAGAGACCCTCGCCTCGCTGCGCCGGGGCGAAGCCCTGGCGGTCGGCGAGGCGATTCCGCTACCCACGCGGATGCAGGTCTATCGCCCTGACCCCCCGCCCTCCAGTCACGACGCCCCGGTGGACGAGGCCTGGCACAACGGCCCCGAGGATCTGGACGTGGCGGATATCGTGCAGCGCTGGTGGCGACAGAAGCGTTGAGCGTCGACGGAGAGCGCCGCCCGCCACTGGCAGACGAGTCAGAGGCAGCTCATCCCTTATCCCATGCCAACAAAGGCTTGTCGGACTGAAGTCCGACCCACGGTCGCGGGCAGGTCGGAATTCAGTCCAACAATTCTTTGTCTCGTCAGATCGGCAGGGCGCAGCGAGCGCCGCAACCTGCCTCAGGGCATGTCGTCGACGGCCCCTTCCTTCTTGACCTGCATCAGGTCGGCCTTGCTCACCCCCAGCATCAACGCCGCCGTACTCGCCACGTAGATGGACGAATAGGTACCGACGAAGATACCCACCAACAGGGCAAAGGCGAAGGCATGGATGATCTCGCCACCCAGGAAGAACAGCGCGAGCAGCACCAGGATGGTGGTAAAAGAGGTCATCAAGGTGCGGCTGAGGGTCTCGTTGAGCGAGATATTGACGATCTGCTCCGGGGTACCCTTGCGCAACTTGCGGAAGTTCTCGCGCACCCGGTCGAACACCACGATGGTGTCATTCAGCGAGTAGCCGATCACCGCCAGCACCGCGGCCAGCACAGTCAGATCGAACTCGATCTGCAACAGGGCAAAAAGCCCCAGGGTAAACAGCACGTCATGCACCAGGGCGATGACCGAACCCACGGCAAAGCGCCACTCGAACCGTAGCGCCACATAGATGAGGATGGCCATCAGGGCTACCAACACCGCCAGGGCACCGTCCTCGGTCAACTCCTTGCCCACCTGCGGCCCAACGAACTCGACCCGGCGCAACTCCACCTTGCCATTTGCGGCCTTCGATAGCAGCTGGAAGATGTGGTTGCTCAGTTCCTTGCGCTCGATACCCTCTTGTTCCTGCAGGCGAATCAGCACATCGCGCGGCGTGCCGAACTGCTGTACCGAAAAGTGGACGATCCCCGCATCGGTGAGCACCTTGCGCACCTCGGCGATATCCACATCTTGCTCGTAGCTCACCTCGATCAGGGTACCACCGGTGAAATCGATCCCGAGATTCAGGCCCCGGGTGGCAAGTGCGCCCATGGCGATGAGGATTGCTGCGATCGAGAAGATCAGGGCAATCTTGCGCTTGCCCATGAAGTCGATGGTCGAACCGCTTTTGATGAGTCGCATGACTAATTCCTCGGATCAGATCGCCAGCTTCTGGACGCGCTTGTTGCCGTAGATCAGGTTGACCAGGGCGCGCGTGCCGACAATAGCGGTGAACATGGACGTGATGATGCCGATGGCCAGGGTCACGGCGAAACCCCGTACCGGGCCACTGCCGATGCCGAACAGCACCACCGCCGCGATCAGGGTGGTGATATTGGCATCCATGATGGTGCTGAACGCCTTGGCATAGCCGGCATGAATACTCGCCTGGGGCGAGCTGCCCACCCGTAGCTCCTCGCGGATACGCTCGAAGATGAGCACGTTGGCATCTACCGCCATGCCCACCGTCAGCACGATGCCGGCAATACCCGGCATGGTCAGCGTCGCCTGCAGAATGGAGAGAATCGCCACGATCAACACCAGGTTGGCCAGAAGCGCCAGGTCGGCGATCAGACCAAACACCTTGTAATAGACCGCCATGAAGATGATCACCAGTGACAAACCGACCACCACCGATTCGAAGCCCTGTTCGATGTTGTCCTGACCCAGGCTGGGGCCGATGGTTCGCTCTTCGACGATGTCGATGGGCGCCGCCAGGGCCCCGGCCCGCAGCAGCAATGCCAGTTCGTGCGCCTCAGCAGGGCTGTCCAGGCCGGTGGTCTGAAAACGGCGCCCAAAGGGCTCGCGAATGGTGGCCACGTTGATGACCTCCTCGACCCATTTCTTGATCGGCTTGCCGTTCTCGTCCCGCCCGACGGTGCGCTTCTCCTTGAACACCACCGCCATGGGCTTGCCGACATTGTCGGTGGTGACATTGCGCATGCGCCGCGCGCCCTTGCCGTCCAGAGTCACGAACACCGCGGGACTTCCCGATTGCTGATCGAAGCCCGAGGAGGCATTGACCATCTGGTCGCCGGTGACGATCAGCTGCCGCTTGAGCAGGATCGGCTGTCCCTGTTTGTCATGATAGAGGCGGGTACCGGGTGGCACCTTGCCGGTGCGCTCGGCCTCCTGCCACTGGGCCGGATCGCCCACCACCAGGCGATATTCCAGGGTGGCCGTGGCACTGAGCAGATCCTTGACCTTGCCAGGATCCTGCACCCCGGGCAGCTCCACCACGATACGCCGCTCGCCCTGTTGCTGGATGATGGGTTCGGCCACGCCCAGGGCGTTCACCCGGTTACGCAGTGTGGTGATGTTTTGCGAAAGGGCCTGCTTGCGGATCTCCCGCTCGGCCCCCGGCGTGATCTCGGCGCGGAAATAGTTGGCCCCGTTCTCGTCCCGCTGCTTGAAGTTCAGGTCGCGGAACTCCTCGGCCGCCGCCTCCATGGCCTTGTCGCGGGTCTGCGGGTCCTTGAAGCGAACCACGACCGCTTTTCCGTCCGCCTTCACCGTGACATAGCGGAGCTTGTTCTCGCGCAGGAAGGTGCGCATGCTGCCGACCTGCAGCTCCATATGCTTCTTGAGCGCCGCATCCATGTCCACGTCGATCAGGACATGAATTCCACCGCGCAGGTCGAGGCCCAGGTTCATCGGCTTGCCGCCAATCGCCTCCAGCCAGGCAGGCAGGTCAGGCGACAGGGTAAGGGCGTGGGTGTAACCGGACGGCAGCTTGCGAGCGATCGCGTCCTGGCCGCGCAGCTGGTCCTCGGGACGCTGGAAACGGACCCGCAACTTGCCCTGGTCCATCTCGATCCGCTTGTAGGTAACACCGGCCTGCTTGAGCGCCTGTTCGATCTGCGCCTGCAGCGCCTGCGTTACCGTGGCACCACGGGTACCGGAGACCTCAACCACCGGATCCTGGGGAAAGAGGTTCGGGAGCGCATACAACAGACCGACCAGCAGCACAAAGACGACCAGCAGGTTCTTCCAGAGAGGATATTGGTTCATGATGGTGAAGCTTCCATGACGCCGGCAGACCGGCGTCGGATCACATTTCCTTGAGGCTGCCCTTGGGTAGTACCGCCTCCACGGCACTGCGACGCACCGTCACCACCGTGTTGTCGGCCACCTCGACCTTGACGAAGTTCTCGCCCACCTCGGTGATCTTTCCCACCAGGCCACCCATGGTCTGTACCTCGTCACCCTTCGCAAGGGACTCCACCAGCTTCTTGTGTTCTTTCTGGCGCTTTACCTGCGGACGGATCATGAAGAAGTACAGGATGACGAACATGCCGATCAGGAAGATCAGCGGCAGACCCCCGCCTCCGGGCGGCGCAGCAGCCGGCGCCTCGGCCAGCGCATCGGATATCAGAAAGCTCATGTGAATACTCCAGAAAGGAAGGTTGAATCCAGCGGCGGCTGCCTGTCGCACGGCCCGCCTGCAAGGCGCGCATTATGCCACAAGGCCGGCCCGGAATTTCATGAAGGGTTCGGGAATCAGGGCGTCTGCGGCCAAGCAGTTCGTGAGATCACCCTTGAAGCCTGGCCCGCAAGGGCTCAAGGGCGATCGCCTGAAATGCAACGTCGCAGGGGGTCTGAGCCCAAACGGGACAATTCGTAATCGTCCAACGAACACGAAAACGCCACCAGACCCTGAGGTAGAAGTGGTCAACGAAACTACCGGGTCCGCCCTCATGAAATATCCGGACCAGGCTCAGAGCGGTACCGCCTCGCCGCGCTGGCGATAGAAATCCTCGCGAAAGGCTTCGAAGCGGGCCTGCTCTATCGCCTCGCGCATGCGCGCCATCAACCGCTGGTAGAAATAAAGGTTGTGCAGGGTATTGAGGCGTGAAGCGAGGATTTCGTGACAACGAAACAGGTGCCGCAGGTAGGCCCGGCTGTAGTTGCGGCAGGTATAGCAGTCACAATGAGGGTCGAGCGGCCCCGTGTCCTTCTCGTATTGCTTGTTGCGGATCTTGACCACGCCTTCGTGGACAAACAGATAGCCATTGCGCGCGTTGCGGGTCGGCATCACACAGTCGAACATGTCGATGCCGCGCCGTACACCCTCGACCAGATCTGCCGGCGTGCCCACGCCCATCAGATAGCGCGGCCGATCGACCGGCAGACGCTCCGCAAGATAATCGAGGATCCTCAGCCGGTCTGCGGCCGGTTCTCCCACCGAGAGCCCACCCACCGCATAGCCATCGAAACCGATCTGCTCGAGTCCCGCCAGCGACTGGGCACGCAGCGATTCGTACATGCCGCCCTGCAAGATTCCGAACAGCGCGTTGGGGTTGTCGCCATGGGCCTGCCTGCTGCGCGCTGCCCACCGCAGCGATAGCTCCATCGACGCGCGCGCCTCGGGTTCGGTGGCCGGATACGGGGTGCATTCGTCGAAGATCATGACGATGTCCGAGCCCAGCTCGCGCTGGATGCGCATCGACTCTTCCGGCCCCATAAATACCCGAGCACCATCCACGGGCGAGCGAAAATGGACGCCTTCTTCTGTGATCTTGCGCATTTCTCCCAGGGAAAACACCTGAAACCCCCCGGAATCGGTGAGAATTGGCCGCTCCCAGTGCATGAAATCGTGCAGATCACCGTGGGCCTGGATCACCTCGGTGCCCGGCCGAAGCCAGAGATGGAAGGTATTGCCCAGGATGATCCGGGCACCAAGGGACTCCAGCTCCTCAGGCGTCATGGCCTTGACGGTGCCATAGGTACCAACGGGCATGAACACCGGAGTCTCTACCGCGCCACGCGGAAAATGCAGCCGGCCACGACGCGCCCCGGCGTCGCTTCCGATCAGGCGAAACTGCATCGACATAGATTTTTTTTATCTTTGGATGTTGACATTTTCTTCAGAATATTAGAAACTACAAATGTGCTGAGCAATCAGCACATCTCCTCCATCCTCCTTTGGTGGTATTGAGCGCGGCGCCCCCTGCCGCGCTTTTTTTTGCCTCGCGTTCACGCACGTTCCAGCAGCATGGCATCACCATAGCTGAAGAAACGATAGCGCCTGCTCACCGCATGCTGGTAGGCCGCCATCACCCGCTCGTGGCCGGCGAAAGCCGACACGAGCATCAGCAGGGTGGAGCGGGGCAGATGGAAGTTGGTCAGCAGTACATCCACCACCCGGAACGGGTAGCCCGGCCGGATGAACAAGCGGGTATCCCCCTCGAAAGGGCGCAGCTCCCCCGCTGCAGCGGCGGTTTCCAGACAGCGCACACTGGTAGTCCCCACGGCGACCACCCGTCCGCCCCGCTCTCGGGTGGCGGCCACTTCGCGGCAGACCCCCTCGCTGACCTCGAGCCATTCGCTGTGCATTCGATGCTGGTCCAGGTCTTCGCTTCGAACGGGCTGAAAGGTGCCAGCGCCCACATGCAGGGTCACCTCGGCCCGCCGCACGCCCATCGCATCCAATCGCTCCAGCATCCGCCGGTCGAAATGCAGGCCGGCCGTGGGCGCTGCCACGGCGCCAGCACGTTTGGCATAGACCGTCTGATAGCGTTCCTGGTCTGGCTGCCCATCGGCCCGGCGAATATAGGGGGGCAGCGGCATGTGTCCTTCCGTGGCCATCACGGCATGTAGATCGCCTTCCCCCTCGAGACACAGCTCGAACAGCTCCTCTTCGCGCCCCTCCACCCGCAACGTCCAGTCTCCCACCTCGATGGCGCTGCCGGCTTTGGGCGACTTGCTCGCCCGTATATGGGCCAGCGCGCGATCGGGCGCCAGCAGACGTTCGATGAGAACCTCGACCCGCCCCCCGGTCGATTTACAGCCGAACAGGCGGGCCGGAATCACGCGCGTGTTATTGAACACCAGCAGGTCGCCGGCGCGCAGCAACTGGGGCAGATCCAGAAAATCCAGATCCGCCGGATCACCCGACGAGGGAAGGTGCAGCAACCGGCTCGCACTGCGGCGCTCGGTGGGGTGTTGGGCAATCAGTTCGGGCGGTAGCTCGTAATCGAAATCGGAAAGTCGCATGGGCGCAGGATGTTAACAGAGCACCCGCCTCAATAGACACGGCAGTCGAAGGGTACCCACTCCGTCGGACCCCACTGCCCCTTGGTGCCGGCCTTGTGTCTGAGAAAAGTGGCGGTATACTCGGGCGCCTCATGCCGGGGTGGTGGAACTGGTAGACACAGGGGATTCAAAATCCCCCGCCTTCACGGGCTTGCGGGTTCGAGTCCCGCCCCCGGTACCAAAACTGAATAAGGCCTGCGATCGCAGGCCTTTTTTGTTTCTGGCCCTGGCTTGAGCACCAATCCCGCCGCCAAGGCAGGGTCACCATGCCCCCTCGCCACTAACCTCCACTCTTAAGGTGCTCCAGCAGAACCTTGGCGTGGATAAGGGATCGGTAGTACGTGGCGAAGGGGTCAGTACCCTGTTCCCTTTCCCAACGCTTTCAGCATGTGAACGTCACCGGGATGTGTTCTGTTTTAACCGGCCATCACCGCAGTATCGTTGCATAATCCGTGTACAAACTGATGCATGAGAATCCAACCGATGTGGCTACGTACGGAATGCAATCTGGTCTTTAATATTCTGACACCGGCCCCTTTCGTTCTGATGCTTAGACCGCGCAGCGGGGCGCTACAGTGGATTGCCCGCGAGGAATACCGGCTCAATCCAAGCGTACCGGTGTTCGAGTACACCGACGGCTATGGAAACCTCTGCCAACGCCTGATCGCGCCCACCGGCACTTTCAAGATATACACCAGTGCCGAGGTGATGACTGCCGACACTGTTGATCAGGAGTTTGGGGCACCATTCGCTGAGATCCAGACTCTCCCCGACGCAGTGCTGAGCTATCTGTTGCCAAGCCGCTACTGCGAGTCGGACCGCTTCCATGACATGGCAAGCGAGATTAGCGTTGGCCGGCGACCGGGCTACGACCAAGTCTCCGCAATAGTCGACTGGCTGCGCCGCAACATCCGATATCGACCTGGCAGCAGCGATGTGCCGATCTCGGCGGCCGAGGTCAACACGAAGGGAGAAGGAGTCTGCCGCGACCTCGCCCACCTGGGCATAGCCCTGGTCCGCAGCCTCAGCATTCCCGCGCGTATGGTGGTAGGGTATCTGCATCGACTGGAACCGATGGATCTGCATGCCTGGCTCGAGGCATACGTTGGGGATCGCTGGTACGTTTTCGACGCTACCCAGGGCCCTTCCCTGAGGGGCGGCTATGTGGCGATCGGATATGGGCGCGATGCTGCGGATGTTGCGGTCTACAATCAGTTCGGTCCCTCCGTGTTTCCTATCGCCCAGACCGTCCATGTGGAGCGAATCAACCCCTGAGCGGCGCCTTGGCTGGCTAGATTGCTGGAGTGCCCTGTCTTCGACCCAGTGTCGATCAACCGCAGAAATGGAGGCCGCTCGCCGTATGCATTTCAAGATCCGGCACCATACGCTCTACCGCTATTCATCGCCCGTTCGACTTGGCCCGCAGACATTGCGTTTTCACCCACGCGATGATGGATCGCAGCGTATCGTCGACCATCGGCTCGATGTGAATCCGGCCCCGCTGGGGCGTAATGAGCACCTTGATCTCGAAGGCAACTGCGTCACTCAGATCTGGTTTGGCGAAAGCATCGGTCACCTGGAGATCGAGTTGCAGATGCAGGTCGAAACGCTACGAGCAAATGCTTTTGACTTTATTCTGGCGCCCGAAGCGATCAACTTGCCTATCGACCACGAACATGACGCTATCTGCGCGCGGGCCTATCTTGAACGAATACAGCCGGATGACTCGGTGACCGCCTTCGCCGCACAGCTGAGCATGTCAGTCAATCGCGATACCGTGCGGTTCCTGGAGCGTCTAAACCGGGAACTGTTTGCCGATTTCACCCAGATACATCGTGACGCAGGCGAACCGCAAGACCCTGCCTACACGCTGCAGAGTCGCAGTGGGGCCTGTCGAGATATGGCTGTATTGTTTGTCGACTGCTGTCGCGCCGAGGGGCTCGCCGCGCGCTTTGTCAGCGGGTACCAGCGGGGCAATCTGCAGAGCGAACGACGTCATTTGCATGCCTGGCCAGAGGTCTATCTACCTGGTGCGGGCTGGCGGGGATTCGACCCCACGAGCGGCGAGGCCATCGCCAACACGCACGTGACCGTTGCCGCAGCCGCGCACCCACGAGACACCATGCCGGTGACCGGAGTAATTACCGGGGAAGGGGCGAATAGCACGCTCGAATACAACCTGACAATCGAGGTGACGGAAGATTGAACGCCTTAACCCGCATATTTCACCCGGTCGCTGAAAAATACTGATAACTCATTGGTCGCCAAGGATATTCTTCGTATATTAGCAGGTAACGAAATGTCGCCTGGCCAGTGCTGGACGCACCCTCGCGTCCCCGGGTGAAATATCCGGGTTAACGACGGTCGCCAGGTAGCTTTGCTGCGTTCTGGGCGGCACCGAGAAGACAAGGACGCTGCCAAGCGAAGCGAATCCAGACGGCTCCTCTCGCATCCCTCACACCCTTGTTCGCGCAGACCTTTGGCCCTGCCTCAAGCGTCATGCATTCCTTTCGCCCCTGAATTCATTGCCCGGATTCAACAAGGCGTACCATCGATACGCCCTTCCAGTTAAAAGGTCTCAAGGCGCCCGCATTTTGCTCCAATCCTCGAATTCCCGTTCGATATATCCGCGGGAGGTAGGCCCTCTGCGCCCTCCGGCACAGTTTGAACACTGGGTAGGATTCGCCTACAAGCGATATAGGAAGCGCGCGCTCCGGCCAATGGCTCGCGTAGACTCGGACAGCCCCCAGGCCGGCGTCCGTACCGGCGGGCAACATGATCGCACCCTTTTCTCCGATGAAGTCGGCGCCGTGAGATCAGTTAGCAGGGCGCGAATCGCACTGCGGGAGCGGGATCCCGCCAGCGCCGAGCCGTCAACCTCCGCTCTTCAGGCGAGTGAGCAAGGCCCGGGCCTCGGCCAGCTCGGGAAACGGCTTGCCAGACTTCAGCAACCGCTCCAGGGTCTTGCGCGCCGAATCCCGCTTCCCGTTCTTTTCCTGCGCCACCGCGAGGTGATACTGCAGGGAGCCGAGATGCGGTGCCAGCGTCGCGGCCTGACGAATCGCCTTCAGGCCCTCCTTCTCTCGTCCCGCATCCAACGCGATCCAGCCGTAGGTATCCAGGATCTCCGGCTTCTTCGGCGCCAGCGCCTTGGCCTTCGCGCCCAACTCGAGCGCCCGTTTCAGATCGCCCTGCTGCTGGTACAGCCAAGCCAGGTTATTGAGCACCACCGGGTTGTCCGGGCTGATCTCCTGGACCCTTTCGTACTCTCGCGTCGCATCGGCAAAGCGTCCGGCGGCCAGATGCTCCCCTGCAGCCACCAAGTGCAGATCTGCCGAACCGGGGAACCGTTCCAGCGCTTCACCCAGTGTGTCGAAGGCGCTCGCGTCCCCCGCCTGCTTACTCATTTGGTAGGCGAGCAGGGCAAGACGCGGAGAGGGGCCTTGCCGGTAGGCCTCGGCGTAGGCCTTGGCCGCCTCGGCATATTGCTTCTGATTGCGCAGAATATCGCCCTGCAGCTGATAGCTGACAGGAGACTCGGGATGAGACGCGCGCAGCTTCGCCACCCACTCGGCCGCCTTTTCGGTGTTTCCCGCGGTCAGCTCTACCGCCGCCAAACCTACCATGGCTTCGAGCTGATCGGGAGACAGTCCCAAGGACTGATCGAACGCCTTGCGCGCACCGTCGAAGTCCTTCTTTCCCAGATGCAGCTGACCTAGCCTGTTGTAGACCGCCGCATTGGGGCGCAAGCGCGCGAGCTTCTCATAGTTGGCGACCGCCGAATCGATATCCTTGGTCGCGATCTGGGCCAAGGCCAGCATCTCCAGCGCGGCCGGATTGTTCGGATTGTTGTCCGCCATCACTCGTGCGACTGGCAACGCTTTGAAAGGCTCGCCTTTCTTCAGGTAGTAGTTGACCAGCATCGCGCCAGCGCGCACCGCCTTCGGTGAGGTTTCAAAGGCCTTCTGGACCCACTCGAGCGCGCCCTTCTCCTGGCCCTGCTTTTGTGCCAGCTGCGCCAAGCGCAGCATGGCCCCCTCGTGTTTGGGCGACACCTTGAGTACGGCCATCAGGTGCTGGTGTGCCTCGTCGTCTTTACCTTCTGCCGTGTCGAGGCTGGCCAGGTTCAGGTGGGCCGGGATAAAGTCTGGCTCGATCTTCAGGGCCTGTTCGAAGGCTTGGCGCGCCTTCTCGCGGTCTCCCTTGCCGAGCCAGGCCAGTGCGATCAGGTTTTGCGGAAACGGGTTATCCGGCTGCTTCTTCGCCATCTCCCGCCCGGCCTCCAGGGCCTTGTCGTACTGCTTGTCGCGCAGGTAGACCCGGGCCAGGACCAGCCCGGCGACTCCCACATCCGCGTCTCCGGCCGCCACATCCTCGAGCATCGAGACGCCGCCGGCAGTGTCCCCAGCGGCAAGATGCCCCAGCGCCAACTGAGTCTTGATGTTTTCCGCGTCGGGCGCCAGCGCGGCCGCACGCTCGAGATATTCGTTAGCCTTGTTGGCATCTCCCATCCGCAGGTATGCAGCGCCCAGCAGCGAGAAGAGCTGCGGGTCCTTGTCCTGAGACTGCTTCAAGGGCTCCAGCAGCTCGATTGCCCGCTTGGCATTGCCCTGCTTGAGGTTGACGATCGCCAGAAGCTTCCTCGCCCCCGCGTGGCCGGGATGCGCCTTGAGAAAGTTGTCCAGATTGAAGTTGGCGCGCTCCAAGTGCCCCTGAAGAAAATCGGTCATGCCGAGGAGGAACTCGCTTTGAAGGTACCCCGGTTGCGCGCGCATAACCGGCACCATCAGGTTCTGCACCGCATCAAAGTCTTTACGCTGAAAGGCGATGACGGCAGCAAGATATTGTCGATAAAGCAGGCCTGGTTTGTAACCGTCGAGTTCCTCCAGGGTCTTCTCGGCCTCATCCGCCTTGTTCATGGCCACCAGGATCGCTGCCCGACCCAGCCAGCCAACTGGCAGATAGGGATCGGCCTTGGTAGCCCGATCAAAGGCGCCCAGCGCCTCGTCAAGCTTGCCCAGTTGACGCAGCAACTCCCCTTTCATCGCCCAGGCGCGCGCATTCTCCGGGTCGATTGCAAGTGCCTTTTCGACATGCGAGAGCGAGCCTTCCCGATCCCTGGCCTCAATCGCAAGCTGTGCAAAAGCCAATTCCAAGTCTGCCTGGGCCGGATCAAGGGCCTTGGCCTGGTCCAGTTCAGCTACAGCCTCATCCCTGCGTTTCTTTTCCATCAGCAGAGCCCGGCCGCGCAGGGTATGAATTCGGGCTTCCAGCGGAGGCAGGTCGGTAGGCTGGGCCTTGATTTCATCCAGTAGCTCTCCGGCCTTTCCCTGGGCCAGATAGGCCTCTCCCAACTTCAGCAGGTAGCGCTTCCTCTCTACCCCGGCCGCGCGCGCATGACGCAACTCTTTTTCAGCCTCCGCTGGCTGGCCCTGCCGAAGATAGATCTCACCCAGCATCAGCCGGGCCTCGCCGTTTTTCGGCGCCTCCTGGAGAGCGTTCTTCAGTTCGAGCACCGCCTTCGAGCGCTCACCTGCCTGCAGATAGGTCTTGGCAGACTGAACGAAGCCCGCAGCCGAGTCGGCCACGGCCATAGCTGTACACAAGGCGCTCGCGGCAACCAGGGTGAATGTAAGAGTGTGCCTTCTGATCGATTTCATGGGACCTCCAAGTCTCCACTGCACAGAGATCTGTGGCGCTATAGACAATCAAGGGATAGGAAAGTGCGGAACAGAGTATACCGGTTCCGATTGGCGAAAGATGTCTGCCAAACCGAAACCCCCGGACGGCGGATTGGACAGCAAGAGACCGACTCGACGTCGGTCGTACCACCGGCCATTCAGCGATTGCTTTCCGAGACGATCATCCAGCGCCCGTCTTCACGGCGCAGGCGCAGCACCTTGTTGCTGGTGTCGCGATAATTGTCCGCCCGATAGCGTTGACGGAACCGCGCGATTGCGGTGTTGCCCTTGACCGAGACCTTCAGTTTTTCGATATCAACGCGGATATTGCGAGCCCTCCCGATCACCCGGCGCCGGGCCCTTTCCCAGGCGGCGCGGCTCCCATGCCGGGGCTTGAAGTCCCTGGAGTAGAACGCGAGGTATCGGTCGACGTCGCGTAAGGCCCAGGCAGCGGCCCAAGCGCGTACCCGGGCAACCACCTCCGGATCGCCGGAATCACCCTTCCCCCCAGCACCCTTGGCCGCGAACTCCGGCGTCTTCAGGTCGTAGGCTGCATACTGGCCAAAGGCCTCCAACTCATCGTCCCCACGGCCTGGCCCCTGGGGCGTCGGGGTCTTCAGCTGCTGCAGTAGCTGCCCCATACCCGCGAGTATGCGGAACTGCGCATAGAGGTTGTCGTAACGTGCATTGACCAGGGAGCGCCTGGCCTCGAACAGCTCATTTTCGATGTTGAGCAGATCCACCAGGGTTCGCTTGCCGATATTGAATTGCTTGCCATAGGCCTTGCGCGTGGCGCTGGTGGCACGCACATAGTCCCGCAGCGAACCAAGTTGAGAACGGGTCGCCTGGTAAGCGGCCCAGGACAGGCGCAGGCTCTCGACCACCTGCCGGTAGGTCTGATTGCGCACCTCCTTGGCCTCGTTCAGCAGGTGCGCAGTCTGCGCCTTGCGGGCACTGTCGCGCCCGCCCGAGTAGAGGTTGTAGCGCAGGCGGACCAGGGCACTCATGTCCTTGTTGGTCCCTTCCAGCCCGTTCTGGTCATCGCCCCAGTTGGCACCGAGCTCGAAATCCAGCTTGGGAAAATCGTTCTGCCTGGCCGCCTCGTGCTGCGCCATCGCCGCCTCGATATCGGCCTTCGCCGAGAGCAGGGTTGGATGTTCCGCCAGGGCCACCTGCATGGCCTCATCGAGCGAGCGCGGCAACGCCTCGTCCGGTGCACGCACGGCTCCCAGTTTTGCCGCGGCGGGCACGCCAACCGTGCGCAGGTACTTGGTCTCCACGTCCTTCAGGTTCACCACATCCGAGATGCGACTGGCATCCGCATTGGCGCGGCGACCACTCACCTGCTCCAGATCGACAGAGCTGCCCACGCCCGCCTCCAGGCGCAGCCGGATCTGGCTCTCGGTTCGCTCGTGGGCACGCAGATTCTCTCCGGAGAGGCGCAGCAGCTCACGATGTCGCAGCACATCCAGGTAGGACTTCACCGCATCCAGGGCAACATTGAGGCTGGTACCGTCGAGGCGACGGCGCATCGATTCGTAGCGGGCCTGCTGGCGGCCCACCTCACTGTCGGTGGCATAGCCATCGAACAGCATCTGGGTCAGTTTGGCCCCGGCCTCCTTGCGGACGAGGCTGCGCCCGTCCCCATATCCGGCGCCGCGCGTGCTGGCGTTGTCGTTCCATTCCCAGCCGCCAGCCGCGGTCACATCGACCCGGGGCTTGTAACCTGCCCTGGCCTGTTCAATTTCCTTGGCACGGGCCTGCAGCTCGTTGGTCTGGACGCGGATATCGGGGTGAGTGGCCAGCGCCTGCTGAACCGTAGCGAGCAGCGACGTGGCCTCCTCGGCGGAAGACCTGCCTACCAACATAATCAGAAACACCGCGAGGGCAGTCGCGGCGCGATGGATTGTCCCTTGCACTTTGTGTCGTCCCTTATTGGTGGTATTGGGCATTGAGAGCGGCAAAATATCTGACAGGGGCATCACTGTCACAGCAAGTCCGACCCCAAGCCGCCTTGCAGACTCCGAATCGTTCCGGGGAAACCCAGCCACTTCACAAAAGTGTCTGGATGCTAGCAAACGAGGTTGACGGCCGCCAGTGCAACACCTTTAACAAAATGCACGTGAATTTCATCACGGTTTCGAGAACAACAGGCGCAATTGAGAGAATGCACTTCCTGATCAGGCCCCGGACCTGCACCTCATGCGGCGGTTTCAGCGCTCCTCGGAACCGCTCTCGGTCGCGGATTCGACAGGGGCAGACACCGGGGCCGGCGGGGCATAACCTCCCCAGTATGGGACCCCGTAGTAGTAAGGCGCGCCATACCAATACGGCGTGTCGTAGCCATAGCCATACCAATCGGTACCGGTCTCCGCGTTGCCCCGGACATCACCCCGCGTCTTCGCCCGCCCCGAAAACCGGAAGGTAAAGGTCATCTCGGCCTCGCCCTCCCCTTCACCAGAGGCGTCGCCGCTGCTGTCATACGCGCCGTCACCGTAACCGCTGTTGTCACCCCAGCCCCAAAAGGCCTCGGTCGAGGTGGAAAGCAACATCGCCACGGCCATTGAAGATACGAACACCTTGTTCATGCCACCCTCCTATCAGACCGGCGCTCAAACCGAGCGCAAGACACCAAGCATATCCTTAAGTTAATCACCGAATACTTAACAGGCAAGGTGGGAAAACCCTGCGGGGCGCAACCCATTGATTTTGCACCAACGCACGAACCGCTTTTGGGTCATAGCGCACTCTGAGACGTCCGCGATGAACCTATTCGGAGTTTTCATCGGGGCCGTGCGAGCAAAAAAAAACGCCTCGTCACGGCGACGGGCGTTCCATCCTCCTCCGGGCTCGTTCTGTGCAAGTCTCGAAGATGGGCGCAGTATAACGTGCATCAATATTTCCGCAAGCGGAAAATGGTACACGGCCTCAACCTGCCCTCCGCACAGGCTCGCGCTGCAGCCGTGCCCCCCGAAACCTGCGCCACGGCACTCTCAGCAACATCAATACCGTAAACGCGAGCGCATATAACAGGGGCTCGCGAAGGTCGGCCTTGACCAGCCAGAGAAAATGCAGCACCGCCAATACCGCGGCCGGATAGACCAGTCTGTGAAGCTGGCTCCAGCGACGCCCCAAACGACGCATGGCCCGGCGGGTCGAGGTGAGCGCGAGCGGCAGCAGCAGCAGCCAGGCGGCAAACCCGACCGTCACATAGGGCCGCTTGCCGATATCCACCACGATCGCGGCCCAACGAAGCTCCTGATCGAGTACCAGCCAGATTAGGAAGTGCAGGCAGGCGTAGAAGAATGCGAACAGCCCGAGCATGCGGCGCAGCCGCAGGGGCCAGGGGGAATGCAACATGCGGCGCAACGGCGTCATGGCGAGCGTGATCAGGAGCAGACGCAGCGCCCAGTCGCCGGTGGTATGGGTGGCCGTCTCCAGGGGGTTGGGGCCCAGGTCGCCTTCGTAGATCCCGAGCAGCAGCCCGCCGAAGGGCACGAGGCAAGCAATGAACAGCAACGGCTTGAGCAGCCGATCCTTGTCGAATCCTACTGCCATCGCTCAAAAAAACTTTCTCAGATCCATGCCCTTGTAGAGGTCGGCCACCTCTTCGGCATAGCCATTGAACCCGAGGGTCTTGTGCTTGCGCGCAAACAGCCCCTCGCCGATATGTCTTTCGTACTTCTGACTCCAGCGCGGGTGGTCCACCTCCGGATTGACGTTGGCGTAGAAACCGTATTCGTCCGGCTGTAAATCCGACCAGGTCGTCCGTGGCTGCGTGTCCACGAAGTGGATACCCACGATGGACTTGATGCTCTTGAATCCATACTTCCATGGCACGATCAGCCGCAGCGGGGCACCATTTTGGCCCGGAAGCTCCACGCCATAGACGCCCGTCACCAACATGGTCAGCGGGTGCATGGCCTCGTCCATGCGCAGTCCTTCGCGGTAGGGCCAGTCGAGAATATCGCGGCGCTGACCGGGCAGTTGCTTGGGGTCATACAGCGTCTCGAAGGCCACATAGCGCGCCTTCGAGGTAGGCTCGAAGCGCTTGAGCAGGGCCGCGAGAGAGAAGCCGCCCCACGGCACGACCATGCCCCAGGCCTCGACGCAGCGGAATCGGTAGATGCGCTCTTCCTGGGGAATCGTCCTGAGGATCTCCTCGATATCGATCTCGCCCGGTTTCTCACATTCCCCACCAACCCGAATCGACCAGGGGCGGGTTCTCAGATGATCTGCGTTGCGGGCCGGCGAGCGCTTCCCGGTACCCAGTTCCAGAAAGTTGTTGTAACTGGTGATGTCTTCATAGTCGGTCGGCTCCAAATCCCGACCCCAGCGGCTGTCTCGCAGGTTCGCCAACCGCCGGCCTTCATCAGGGGGAGAGACGCGGGCAATCGCTGGCATCGCGGCACCCACACCGGCCGCCGCGGCGGCCTGCAACAACCGGCGACGCTGCCGAAAATGCGCCTCGTCGGTCACCGACGATTCTTTCAACTCCCAGGATCGACGCACCTTGATCAACATCTGTTTCTCCGAGAACTCCAACCAGGTATCTCATTTAGACCGCCGGGGTGCGACAAAAATTGCACGTTCAACGTCGCCGCTCGCGGACGTACCAAAGGATAGGCAGCAGGGCACCGAAAAAGGTCACGGTCATCGAAAGGCTGCCAGGGCCGAACTGCTGGGCGGCCCAATAGCCACCGCCGCCGCCCAGGACCAGCGAGAGCAGGACGGTGCGCAGCATCAGACACAGACGGCAGCTTCTCATGGGCCCAGTTTACCCTCGAACTGCGCGCAGGCCAGATTTGCCAATGCGCGCAAAAGGCACTACAAGAAAAAACATGCACGAGTCAGAAGTCCATTGCTTTTCCCAACGCATCCTCAATCCCTTCCGCGGCGCCATGCATTGCGTGCGAATCCGCTGGGGCGAGGCGGTCACCGTGGATGGGCGCGATTGGACCCTGTACATCGGCGGGGAGTGCATTCACGAGGATCTCGACGATGAAATCCACCCGGGGATCTGTGTCCCGGACATCAAGTATGGCGAATGGTCCACTGAAACCGGCTTCCACCGCGCGCCGGTGCGCCTACCCACCTTCGAGAACACCATCTCCGCCATTGGCGAACGCCTGCTCGCCTGCGTCAAGGCCAAGGCCCCGGCCCTGCCCTTTCCCCCGGCCGACTTCCACGAACTGTGGCTGATGGACGCCGCAAGCGATCGCCCCCTGGCGCTGCTGGCATCACACTGCGACCACCAGCCCCGGGAGGCACCACCGCTGCTGCGCTGGACGCCGGGGCAGGCAGCCATGGACCACGATTCCCGGCTGATCGACCTGCGCGACCGGGTGGCCTCGCAGGCCGGCGAGCCGGTGCGCACCGCCTGGTTCGACCGACGCAGGCATGAGCTTCCCGACGCTGACCTGAATCCCGACCTGCTCTGCGACGCGGGTATTGCCCTGGCGGTGCTGAAGGACTGGCAGAGCCCGGCCACCCTGTTGCTGCCGCTGGACCGGGTCTCGAGGACGGAGATCGAACGGCTCGCCGCACACCATGCCCTGCGCCTGGCGGAGCTGCTGCCGCTGTACCCCGAGTTCCTGCAACGGGAGCTGATGACCGCAGCGCTGGTGGAGGCACGCATGCGGCGCAGCGTCACCGAGAGCACCGGCGAGCCCGAGGGTACCCTCTCGCCCTTCTATATCGAGGTCTGATCGGTCAATAGTGCGGCGGCGGCCCATCCTCGACCGTCTCGCCGACCCGGCTCGAGAGCTCCTGCAACTGGGACTCCAGTCGCTCGATCCGCTTCACCAAGGCACGAATCAGCTCCTCCTGGGCAAGCGACTGGCGCGTCAGTTCGTCGATAGACAGCTCCTGATGAGCCAGGCGCTCCTGCAGCGTAATCAGTTCTGTGTCCATCAATCGACCCAGCGCCGGGCGTTACGGAACAACCGCATCCAGGGACCGTCCTCTCCCCACGCATCCGGATGCCAGCTGTTCTGCACCGTGCGAATGACCCGCTCCGGATGCGGCATCGTGATGGTGACACGGCCATCGGCACTGCACAGCCCGGTGATCCCCTCGGGGGAGCCGTTGGGATTGGCGGGGTATCGCACCGCCACGCTCCCGTCGTTTTCGATATAGCGCAAGGCGATCTGCGAACGCACCGCTTCGAGCTGGGCGGGGTCGGCGAACTCGGCGCGCCCCTCGCCATGGGCCACCGCGATGGGCATGCGGCTGCCGGCCATCCCATCGAGCAGGATCGAATTCGACTCGCCTACCTCCACCATCACGAACCGGGCCTCGAACTGCTCGGAGCGATTGCGCACAAAATGGGGCCAGTGCGCCGCGCCGGGGATCAACTCCTTGAGATTGGACAGCATCTGGCAACCATTGCACACACCCAGGGCGAAGCTGTCGTCGCGCTCGAAGAACGCCTGGAACTGATCGCGGGCCCGCGGGTTGAAGAGAATCGACTTCGCCCAGCCCTCGCCGGCACCGAGCACATCACCGAAGCTGAAGCCGCCGCAGGCCACCAGGCCCTGAAACTGCGCCAGACCCACTCGTCCATCCAGGATGTCCGACATGTGCACGTCCACGCATTCGAACCCGGCCTTGTGGAAGGAGGCCGCCATCTCCACCTGGCCGTTGACCCCCTGCTCGCGCAGAATGGCCATGCGCGGACGGGTCACTTCGATATAGGGCGCCGCGATGTCGTCTTCGGGGTCGAAGCTGAGATCGGCGTGCAGGCCGGGATCGTCCTGCGCGATGCGCTCGAACTCCTCGGCCGCGCAGGCAGGATTGTCGCGCAGGGCCTGCATCTCGCGCGTAGTCTCGGACCAGGTCTGCTGTAGCTCGGCGCGGGTCGATTCGAAGACCGGCCGATCGCGGTGTCGGATTCGGATTCGCTGGTCGTCCCGCAAAGTACCGATCAGCTGCGAGCAGTGCCCCAGCCCCGCCTGCTCCAACCGCAACAGCACATCGTCGGCATCACTGTGACGCACCTGCAGGACCGCGCCCAGCTCCTCGTTGAACAGCACCGCTACATCATCGCGGGACAGCCCTGCCAGGTCGATGTCCAGGCCACAGCGACCGGCAAAGGCCATTTCGCACAGGGTCACGAACAGCCCGCCGTCGGACCGGTCGTGGTAGGCCAGCAACAGATCCTCCGCATTCAACGCCTGGACGGCGGAGAAGAGGCGCTTGAGCAGCTCGGGATCATTCAGATCGGGTCCCTGCTGTCCGATCGCCGCATAGACCTGGGCCAGGGCGCTGGCCCCGAGTCGGTCCCGCCCCTCGCCCAGGTCGACCAGGATCAGATCGGTATCCCCGAGGTCGGTGCGCAGCTGGGGCGTCAGGGTACGCCGGGCATCGCTCACCGGCCCAAAGGCAGAGACGATCAGCGACAGCGGTGCGGTCATCTCGCGCCGCTCTCCCTCCTGCTGCCAGACCGTCTTCATGGACATGGAGTCCTTGCCCACCGGTATGGCGATGCCGAGCGCCGGACACAGCTCCAGGCCCACCGCGCGCACCGTGTCATAGAGGCGCGCATCCTCCCCTGGATGGCCGGCGGCCGCCATCCAGTTGGCCGACAGCTTGATGTCGCCCAGCTCGGCGATGGATGCCGCCGCGATATTGGTGATCGCCTCACCCACCGCCATGCGCCCGGAGGCCGGTGCGTCCAGCAGCGCCAGCGGCGTGCGCTCGCCCATCGCCATGGCCTCGCCGGTGTAGCCCGTGTAGTCGCTGAGGGTCACTGCCACGTCCGCCACCGGCACCTGCCAGGGGCCGACCATCTGGTCGCGCGCCACCATGCCGGTGATACTGCGATCGCCGATGCTGATCAGGAAGGTCTTGCAGGCCACGGTCGGCAGACGCAGCACCCGTCCGGCCGCCCCGGCCACGTCGATGCCGGCGGTGGCCAGCTCGGAGGCCTCGGCGGACTGGCGTTCCACCTCCCGCGTCATCTTGGGCGGCTTGCCCAGCAACAGCGACAGCGGCATATCGATGGGCCGGTTGTCGAAGTGGCGATCGTGCAGGCGCAGGGTACGGTCGGCGGTGGACTCGCCCACCACGGCGTAGGGGCAGCGTTCGCGTTCGCACAGCGCCTTGAACCGCTCCAGGCGCGCCGCGTCGATCGCGAGCACGTAGCGTTCCTGGGCCTCGTTGCACCAGATCTCCATCGGAGACATGCCCGGATCGTCACAGGGCACCTCTCGCAGCTCGAACTCGCCGCCGCAGCCGCCGTCGTTGACCAGCTCGGGCAGGGCATTGGAGAGACCACCGGCGCCCACGTCGTGGATGAACAGGATGGGATTGTCCTCGCCCATCTGCCAGCAGCGGTCGATCACCTCCTGGGCGCGCCGCTCCATCTCCGGGTTGGCGCGCTGCACCGAGGCGAAATCCAGGTCCTCGGCCGAGGTGCCCGAGGCCATGGAGGACGCCGCGCCGCCGCCAAGCCCGATCAGCATGGCGGGCCCGCCCAGCACCACCAGCGGCATCCCCGCGGGAAACTCGCCCTTGTCGACGTGCTCGGCGCGGATATTGCCCAGCCCCCCGGCCAGCATGATGGGCTTGTGATAGCCCCGTAGCGCCCCGCCCACCGCCTGCTCATAGGTGCGGAAATAGCCGCACAGATTCGGTCGGCCGAACTCGTTGTTGAAGGCCGCCGCGCCGATGGGGCCCTCAAGCATGATATCCAGTGCTGAGACGATACGATCGGGCCTGCCGTGATCCTGTTCCCAGGGCTGCTCGATCCCCGGGATACGCAGATTGGAGACGGAGAAACCGCACAGCCCCGCCTTCGGCTTGCCGCCGCGGCCGGTGGCTCCCTCGTCACGAATCTCGCCCCCGGAGCCGGTCGCGGCGCCGGGGTCCGGCGAGATCGCGGTGGGGTGGTTGTGGGTCTCGACCTTCATGAGGATGTGGATGTCCTCGTCGTGATCGGCATAGACCCCGCTGCCATTCTCCGGCAAGAAGCGATACCCCTCATGGCCGGCGATCACCGCCGCATTGTCCTTGTAGGCCGACAGCACGTTCGCGGGCGACGACTCGGTGGTGTGGCGAATCATCTGGAACAGTGAATGCGGCTGGGGCTCACCATCGATCACCCAGGCGGCATTGAAAATCTTGTGCCGGCAGTGCTCGGAGTTGGCCTGGGCGAACATCATCAGTTCCACGTCGCTGGGATTGCGCCCCAGCTCGCGGAAGCTGGCGACCAGGTAATCGATCTCGTCGTCGGAGAGCGCCAGCCCCAATGCACGGTCGGCCTGAAGCAGGGCCTCGCGCCCCCCTTCCAGCACATCGACCGTGGTCATCGGGCGCGGCTCGGCGTGCTCGAACAGGATCTCCGCCGCCTCCAGCCCCGGCAGCATCACCTCGGTCATTCGGTCGTGCAGCAGCGCACCGACCGCCTGTCGCCGGGCATCGTCGAGCGGCGCGTCCTCGACATAGTAGGCGACGCCGCGCTCGATGCGATGGACCTTGTTCAGACCGCAGTTGTGTGCGATATCGGTGGCCTTGGAAGACCAGGGCGAGATGGTCCCGGGGCGCGGCACCACCAGCAGCATTTCTCCTGTCGGTAGATGCGCCGGCAGATCGGGCCCGTAGCGCAGCAGACGCTCCAGCACCGCCAGCTCGTCCTCGTCCAGCTCGCCCTCGCAATCGACGAAGTGCCGGAATTCGGCATACAGAGACAGCTCCAGGCCGGTGGCCCCGGCAATGCGCCGGATCAGCTTCTGCAGGCGAAAATCGGAAAATGCGGGGGCACCGCGCAGCGTGAGCATCGGGACTTCTCCGGGGATTGGGCAGGGCGCAATGATAACCTAGGACCTTGTCGGACTTGCCAGCCGGCCACGAAAATCTTGCGTCCGATAGCCTCGACTCCGACCGACGCCTAAAGAGCCTCAGTCCAGTTCGAACCAGTCGCTGACCGCGTCTTGTCGCAGCAGGCTGAGGCGGGACTCGATTTCAGGGACCGCGCGGCACAACGCCTGCTGCGCCAATTCCGGGGTGTTGTTCTTTTCGCTCAGGTGTCCCGCGACCAGATAACGCAGCCTGGCGTGCGCTATCGCCTGCAGAAAGGCCCCCGCCTGTCCGTTGCTGAGGTGGCCGTAGTCCCCTCCGACCCGGGCCTGGAGCCGCGGCGGATAGGGCCCCTCTGCGAGCATGCGCGCATCGTGGTTGCACTCCAGCAACAGGGCGTCGAGATGTCGGTAACAGGCGGAGACATGCGGACTGTGACTGCCCAGATCGGTGAGCAGGCCCAGCCGCCGCTCCCCTCCCTCGATGATGTACTGCACCGGCTCGCGGGCATCATGGGGCACCGGCACGGGCTGTACCCGCAGCCCGCCGACCCGGATGGGGCCATCATGACTATTGAACAGATGCAGCTCCGGCAGGTCGCCGAAATCGCGCGCATGCCAGGTGCCATGGCTCATCCATACCGGCACCTTCAGGGCACGCGCGACCGGACCGACACCCCGCACGTGATCGCCGTGCTCGTGGGTGATGAACAGGGCACCGATGCGCGCGGGGTCCACGCCCGCGAGGCCGCAGCGCCGGCGCAACTCCTTGAGGGGGTAACCGCAGTCGATCAAGACCAGGGTATCACCCCACTGCACCAGGGTCGCGTTGCCCCGACTCCCGCTACCGAGCGAGAGGAAGCGCAGACGCCTGCCGCCCGCTCCCCCCACGGCGCAGCTCAGCGCAGCTGTTCCTGTAGCAGCTTCAGAATGCGCTTGGCCGTGGGCGTCTGGTCGCGCTGACCCTTGGCATCGAGTACCAGCACCTCGGTGGCCTGACCCTGCGGCGCCAGCTTGATCTGGTACTGGATGTTGCGATCTGGCTTGTCGTCGCCCCAGAACTTGAGCTTGGACAACAGGCCACCGCTCTCGGATTGGGCGGCCGGATCGTTGTAGCGAACATAGTAGATGCCGGCGCTGCGATCGCGGTCCTCTACCGCAAAGCCTACCCGGTCGAGTGCCAGGCCCACCAGTCGCCAGGCCCGGGAGAATTCGTCGCCGACCAGCAGCTTGACCCCGTCTCGGCCCTGTACCAGCTGAGATTGCGGCTTTTGCGCCTTGCGCGCCACCTGCTCGCGCTCATCCGCGGCTCCAAGGAACGACTTGATGCGGCGCAGCATCACCGCCTCCAGGTTGGGATCGCGCGGCCGCGGTTCCCAGACCGTATTCTCGGCATCACCCTGCGAGTCGGTCACCAGTTTCTCTTCCATGCCGTAGTGAGTCAGATAGATCTCGGTCTGGTTGTCTCCCACCCGCTCCAGGCGCAGCCGGTACTGGTCACGCAGGCTGGTCTCGTAGAGACCGTCAAAGACCTTGCGAACCGCATCGGTCACGAAGTCACGTGAGATATTGGCGCGGTTCTCCAGCCAGGCGGTGCGCATGATACCCAGTTCCGGATCCTGTTCCTCCAGGAGGATGCCCTGGTTCTGCCAGAATTCGATCAACTTGTCCCAGACTGCGTCGGTCGGGGCATCGATCACCAGCCAGCGCATATCCCCGTCGCGCATCTCCTTGACCTTCGGGTGCTCGGGCAACACAGCCCCTCCGCTGCGTGCCTGACCCTCGACGCCACGCAGTTTCCGGTCAGTGGCATATTCGGAGTAATTGGTCGCCACCCCGGCGAAGTTGTCCGGCACGCTCATGCGGTCGTTGAATCGCCGCGAGGTGAGGTCCGGAGGCACCTCCAGGTTCTTGCCCGCCTGCTTCTCGCGCTTGTACTCCACCGCCTTGTCCGGCAATACCTCGTTCACGTCGACGCTGCCGCAGCCCGCGAGTAACAGCAGCGGAACGATCATCAGGGCGATAGAAAAGCGCTTGTACATGGATTCAGTTTCTCCGTGGGAGCCCGGGGCTCACGCTTGGGATGGGGTGATACCTGCCTGTTGCAGGGCCTGCACTACAGTGGGCTCCGCCTCCGGCGAGAGCCAGGTCAGGGGCAGACGGATGCCCCGGTCGATCATCCCCATCCAGGCCAGGGCCCATTTCACGGGGATGGGGTTGGATTGGACAAACAGCGCCTGATGCAACGCCGCTACCTTCGAGTCCAGTTCCGCGGCCTGCGCCGCATCGCCCGCCAGCGCCGCCTCGCACATGCGATGCATGATGTCGGGGGCCACATTTGCGGTCACCGAGATGTCGCCATCCGCGCCGCGCAGAATGGCCTCGCGCGCGGAGGCGTCGTCACCACTGTAGATAGCGAAATCGTCACCGGTCAGTTCCCGAATGCGGGCAATGCGTTCCAACTCCCCGGTCGCCTCCTTGACGCCAATGATATTGGGCACCTCTGCAAGGCGCGCGACCGTCTCGGGCAGCATGTCCACCGCCGTTCGGCCCGGCACGTTATACAGGATCTGGTTGACATCCACCGCCTCTGCAACCGCCTTGTGGTGCAGATAGAGCCCCTCCTGAGTGGGCTTGTTGTAGTAGGGCGTCACCAGCAGGCAGGCGTCTGCACCGGCCCGCTTGGCGCACGCGGTCAGGGTGATGGCCTCCGAGGTCGAATTGGCGCCAGTCCCCGCGATCACGGGGATGCGGCCCGCCGCCAGTTCCACTGTGCGGGCAATGGCCTGGCAGTGTTCCCCCTCGTCCAGGGTGGCCGACTCTCCGGTGGTCCCCACCGAGACGACGGCATCGGTGCCCTGCTCGACATGCCAGTCCACCAGGCGCGCCAGCGCGCCGTCGTCCACGCTGCCATCGGGCAGCATGGGGGTCACCAGGGCAACGATACTGCCGCGGATCATGCTCTACTCCGGTCGAATGGAAGGCTGGGATTCTAGCAGGGACCCTGCCCGGCGGGGAACTGGATCACGAAAGGCTGCCGCTCAGCCGGCCATGTCCAGATCGTCCTGTACCGCCTCGACGCCGGCACGCGCACATTCCTCGTCAGTGACACCACTGGGCGCCCCCGAGACGCCCACACCCCCGAGCAACGCACCCGCCGCCTGGATGGGCACACCACCCGCCGACATCACCACTCCCGGCACCCGCCCGATGGGCGTTGCGGCCCGATCGCCCAGCTCGGAAGTGGCCACGTTGAACATCACCGCGGTATAGGCCTTGCCCTTGCCGATCTGCAGCGTGATGGGCGGGGCCAGGGTATCGCGCAGGACCACTTGGGGGATCCCGTTGCGGTCGACGACCGTCACCCCAATCTGGATCCCCTTCTCGCGGCAGGCATCGATCGCCCC
>JANTHJ010000029.1 GCA_024762475.1 Chromatiales bacterium
GGGATCCCGCACGATATCGGCCATGCGCGGGGGGAACTCGCCACGCGCCCGATCCTCGAAATATTGCTCCAGGGCCAGGCGTACCGTGGGAAAGGCCAGCTCATCCCAGGGGATCTGTTCTTGCGTGAACAGATCGACGGCCAGGCTCTCTTCCCCCGGCGAGAAATCCAGATCCAGCAGTCGCGCACGGAACAGCATGTAGACCTGATCGATGTGCGGCAGATTGACGGTCAGGTAGAGGCCCTCGATATCCACCCGCGCATTGGCCTCCTCGAGGGTCTCGCGCGCCGCGCCCTGATAGGTAGTCTCACCGTTTTCCATGAACCCCGCTGGTACGGTCCACAGGCCATAGCGCGGCTCGATGGCACGCTGGCACAGTAGAATCCGGTCCTCCCAGTGGACGATGCAGCCCGCAACGATCTTGGGGTTGTGATAGTGGATGACGCCGCAGGCATCGCAGATGTGACGCTCCCGATTGTCACCGTCGGGGATGCCGCGCCGTACCGGCTGGCCGCACTGGCTGCAGTAGTTCATTTTCATGTCGGCATGATAGCGCAGGTACAACGGCCCATTGACTGCGACGGCGCGGGAGCGGGTGCTGCTATGGTGCGGTTGACCTGACCCGTAGGTCCGCCGACCAGGACCACTGAGCCACGATGAAACCGCTGACCAGAGACGGCAAAAGCAGTAGCATGTTGTCCATTTCGCCCCCAGACCCCTGACGATGAGCAAAGACACCCCTGCTGCCGAGCCTGCCGCCACCTATGCCGCCATCGACCTCGGGTCGAACAGCTTTCACATGGTCGTGGGCCGGCTGGACAAGGACCGCCTGGTGTTACTGGACCGGCTGCGCGACTCGGTGCGCCTCGGCGAAGGGTTGATGCCAGACAAGACCCTGGACCGCAAGGTGGCCAAGCGGGCGCTTGCCTGCCTGGAGCGCTTCGGCCAGCGGCTGCGCGATATCCCGCCCGAGCGCGTGCGTGCGGTGGGTACCAATACCATGCGTCAGATCAACGACGGCGGGGCCTTCCTGCGTGCTGCCGAAAACGCGCTGGGACACCCCATCGAGATCATCTCCGGCGACGAGGAGGCGCGTCTGGTCTATCTGGGCGTGGCGCACGGCCTCGCCGCCGGTAACGAAAAGCGACTGGTGATCGACATCGGCGGCGGCAGCACCGAACTGATCCTGGGCACCGGCATGGAGCCGGGGCAGCGCGACAGCCTGCACATGGGCTGCGTGAGCATGAGCCGGCTGATGTTCAGTGATGGGCGCATCACCGAAGATGCAATGAACTCCGCCCTGCTGCGCGCCGCCCTGGAGGTGCGCCCGGTGCGCTATGCCTATCGTGCCGGCAACTGGGATCGCGCTGTGGGCAGCTCGGGCACCATCCGCTCGATCCGCGCCGTGGTCAAGGCCGCCGGCTGGAGTGAGGAAGGCATCACCGCCGACAGCCTGCGCAAGCTGCGCAAGAAGCTCATCAAGGCCGGGCATGTGGACAAGCTCGACCTGGAGGGACTGTCGGACGAGCGGCGGCCGGTCTTTCCCGGCGGTGTCGCGGTACTGAGCGCCCTGTTCGACAGCCTCAAGATCGAGCGCCTGCAGGTCTCGGACATGGCCCTGCGCGAGGGCCTGCTGTACGAGATGATTGGCTACGTGAAGCACCAGGACGTGCGCCAGCGAACCGTCGATTCCATCGGTCGCCGTTTTGGCGTCGACCTGGAGCAGGCGAGGCGGGTGGAGATGACCGCCACCGCGCTGCTCAGCCAGGTGGCGCGCGACTGGGAGCTCGACCGCGGCGAGTACGCCCGCATGCTGGCCTGGGCCAGCCAGCTGCACGAGATCGGCCTGAGCATCTCGCACAGCGGCTTTCACCGCCACGGCGCCTACATCCTGGCCAATGCCGATCTCCCGGGCTTCTCGCGCCAGCAGCAGGCGATCCTGGCGGCGCTGGTACGCAGTCACCGCCGTAAATTTGCCGGTGCGGCATTCGACGAGTTGCCGGACTACCTGATCGAGCCCTCGCGGCGCCTGTGTGTGCTGCTGCGGCTGGCGGTGCTGATGCACCGGGGACGATCGCCTGACGCCAAGCCGATGCTCTATCTGGACGTAAAGGGTGACCGGATCAAGGTCAGCTTCCCCGACGACTGGCTCGCCGACCACCCCCTGACCCGCGCCGAACTGGAGCGCGAGGCGGAATACCTGGACAAGGCCGGGTTTCAACTCAAGTTCTGAGCGACCGCCATGCAATGCTATGCCATGCGCCAGCTCAACCCCTTCAGCGGCATGCTGCAGGTGGTCGAGCAGGACATGGCGCGCGCCTTCAGCGCCAACGGCTTCCTGTGGCGTATCCAGGTGCTGACCGAGCGGCCGGACCACACCTGGCGCAGCGGCCAGGAAAAGACTGTTCGACAATACTTCAACTGGGGACTTTGGTCGCACCGGAAGGGGATGCACCGAGTCACCGCCAATCCCATCCTGGATATCGGCGCCATGCAGCAGATCGCGGACGAACTGGCGGCCGCCCTGCCCGAGCTCGAACGCGCACTGCCCTTCACGCCACGAGACCACTTCGAATACTGGGCCTGCGACTATGACGGCACACCGGTGGCACTGATCGGCAGCACCCTCGGCCCCGAGACGGCCCGCGGCACGCCCGATACCCGCTGGCGCGCGACCGCCCTGGGCGAACATGGCTTTGTCAGCCGGACGCTGCAGGCGGCCGGGATCCCGGTCCACGACGGCTTCAGTCCCCGCGCCCATGCCGAGCGCCTGGAGAGCGCGGTTCGCCACCGGGCGCAGTCCCGACTATGGTTCGAACGGCTGGCAGACGGCAGCGGTCGCCGCCTGGACAACGACCAGACCCTGGAGGCCGAAGCCTTCCCCCCGCTCGGCCTCGCGACCGAATGGGACGACCCCCTGATGCAGGCCCTGGCAGGCGACTATCTCGACTGGCTGGCACCGCTGTTGCTGACCCTGCCAGACCTGCAAGATGCGGAGCGGGCCCATCTCGAGCGCGCGGCGCTCAATCGCGCCGCGGTGGTGGCCGATCTGTACCGTCTCTATCCTGAAGTCATCGATCCCCGGCTGATCCAACGTGCGCGGGTCGAGGCGCGCCTGCGGAACGCCCATCCAGCCTGATAGAATATCGGCAGCCTAATTCGGCTTTATCAGGTTTCCTTCAACGCTAGGGGCATCACGCAATTTGCAGGCTTCATTCGCAGCGGAACGAGCCTGTCCATGGGAGGGCCCTGTCGTGGGAGGGTCTTTAGGCCCGATGGTCATTTCCTTCGCGGCTGAAGCCGCTCCCACAGAGCCGCTCCCACATCGATCGATCAACACCAGACCCGGATCACTCTGTTCATGCCAACCGACTACTGCCACGACCAGCCCGACCGCACCGGCATCCTGCTGGTCAATCTGGGTACGCCCGACGCACCGGACCGCGCCTCGGTGCGGCGCTATCTCAAGGAGTTTCTGTGGGACCCGCGGGTGGTCGAGGTGCCGCGCCCCATCTGGTGGCTGGCGCTCAACCTGGTGATCCTCAACACCCGGCCGGCCCGTTCCGCCAAGGCCTACGCCAAGGTTTGGACCGACGAGGGCTCGCCCCTGCTGACCATCTCGCGCCAGCAGGAGGCGGCGCTGCGTTCGGCCCTGCAGGAACGCCACGGCGATGCAGTCCGGGTGGAACTGGCCATGCGCTACGGCCGGCCGTCCATCGCCCAGGGACTGCAGGCCCTGCGCAAGGCGGGCGTGCGACGCCTGCTGGTATTGCCGCTCTATCCCCAGTACTCGGCCACCACCACCGCCTCGGTGATGGACGCTGTGTGGGCAGAGCTGCAGCAGTGGCGCTGGCTCCCGGAACTGCGCTCGATCCATCACTACCACGACGATCCGGCCTACATCGCAGCGCTGGCCGCCAGCGTGCGGGAGCATCAGGCCGAGCACGGAGAGGCCGAACGATTGCTGCTCTCCTTTCACGGCATACCCCAGGAGTATTTCGAAAAGGGCGATCCCTATCACTGCGAATGCCAGAAGACCGGTCGTCTGCTGTCCGAGGCGCTGGGACTGACACCGGAGCAATGGACCCTGAGTTTTCAGTCGCGGCTCGGCCCCAAGCAATGGCTCCAGCCGTACACCGACAAGACCCTGGAGCGGCTGGCCAGCGAAGGGGTGAAATCGGTGCAGGTTCTTTGCCCGGGTTTCTCCGCCGACTGCCTGGAAACCCTGGAGGAGATCGCCATGGAAAACCGCGAGGTCTTCCTGGGTGCCGGCGGGGAACGCTACGAATACATCCCCTGTCTGAATGACCGTGCCGACCACATCGCGGCGCTGACCGGGCTGGTCGAACGTCATCTGGCGGGGTGGAAGATCGCGCCGTCGGAGGATCCGGCATTGCGCCAGCAGCGGGCACGCCAACTCGGAGCAGAATGCTGATGAAGAAAGCGCCGACCAGTCACTTCCTGGTGGCCCTGCAGTTCGCCTCCATCGGGGTGGGCCTCTACCCCTGGGCGGGGCAGCCCCAGGGCAGCCCCGGGTGGCTCGTGCTCACCGGCCTCGGCGTGCTGGTCGGGCTCTATACCCTGCTGCACAACCGCCCCGGCAACTTCGCCATCTACCCCGAGCCGAAAGAACAGGCCTGCCTGGTCACCTCCGGCCCCTATCGCTGGGTACGCCACCCCATGTACCTGGCGGTGCTGCTGTTCATGCTGGGCATCGCGCTGTACAACGGCACCTGGATCAACGGGGTCGCGATGGTCACCCTGTTCCTCGCCCTGTTGGGCAAGATGATCCGCGAGGAACGGCACCTGCATGGCCATTTCGGTGACTATGGCGACTATGCCTGCCGGTGCAAGCGGCTGATACCTTTTGTCTTTTGAGCAATTGGCACGAGCCCAATCCGCCGCCACACACATAAGCCGTGGCCAGAGAGGTGAGACCGGAGATAGCCCGACAAGGACCGCGAGGGCTGTAATCCGGTTTCATACGCGACTACCACGCGGTGGCTGAGCCTCATCCGGATCTCAGAATGTCCGTCACAAACGCAAGTCTCTACGACCCGCCTCGGGTGGCAGGCGCCTCCGCGGGCCTCAGGCCTGTGCCTGGCGTGCCTCCCGGGTCTTCTCCAATATCTCAAACAGCGCATCCTTGAGCTTCAGGCGCAGCTTCTTGCGCTCCTCGAGGTATTCGTCGGAGGCGACCTCGACGTTCTCCTCGATGCGCCGAACCTCGTGTTCTACCTCATGATACTCGTCATAGAGACGGCGAAACTCAGGGTCGGACACCTTGAGCTCATGGATCAGGTCGTGGAATTCGGGTAGTTCGTGGATCAGGTCGTGCTTTTCACCCAGCATAGCGACTCCGGGAAAGGTTGTTCGGTAAAACACAGCATAAACGACAAAAGGCCCACACCCTTTGACGCGGGTCAGCGAAAGCCCTTTCCCCTCGTTTACCGCGGCCATTCGCCGAGCGTGGAACTTGGCTTTATCCGGCCAACGGCCGAAAATGGCGCCATGAGCCAGCTGCGACCCACCAATATCGTCCTGCACCAGCAATCCCATGAACTGGAGGTCCAGTTCGAGGACGGGCAGGCCTTCCACTATCCGGCCGAGTTCCTGCGGGTCTACTCGCCTTCGGCCGAGGTGCGCGGGCACTGGGGACAACAGGCGAAACTGGAAGTCGACAAACAGGACGTAAACATCGTCGACCTGGTGCCGGTCGGCCAGTACGCGATCAAGATCGTGTTCGACGACGGCCACGATTCGGGCCTCTACGACTGGGGCTACCTCTACGAACTGGGGCGCAAGCAGGCGCTGTACTGGACCAAGTATCTGGAGAAACTGCACGAGGCCGGGCACCAGCGCCAGGCCCCGGCGCACCAGCCCCGATAGGCGACGGGGATCGCCGCAAGCCGGGATCAGGTGAGGCGGTTGTAGTTGATATACATCGCCTCGTATTCGGCCTTCAGAGACTCATAGGCCTCGTTGGCCTGGAGCACCGCCACCTCCTTCTGCCGCAACTGGGCACGCAGGCGACTGATCTCGTGCTTCTGCCGCTCCGGTATCTCCATCAGCGGCTGCATCTTTTCCTGCATTTCGGCGACCCGCTGCCGGGCAAGTCGGTTCTCGTGCTCGAGGACCTCCAGGTTATGCTGGGCGACCCGGTTGCGCTCTTCCAGCTCGTGGATCCGGCGGGCACTCTTCTCCAGCGAGGCCTTCTGCATATCGATGATCTGTTGCAGCTCGGCCCGCTCGGCCAAGTCGTCGTCCATGTTGAGCATCTGTTGCATCAGGCGCTCGTTGGTCTCTTCCAGCACCCGGTACTGGATCTTGAGCTCTTCGTAGTCGGCCAGCTGCTTGCGCAGCGCGGTGATCTGCTCACCCTGTCGTTCCAGCTGGCGGTGCGCCTCGGCCAGCTCTTCGGCCAGCGTGCGGCCCAGCTCGGCGCCGCGGGCACCGGCATCCTCCGCGGGGTGCCGCACCGCATGAATCGCCTTGCCCAGCACCTCCGTATGCCTGCGCAGCAGGGCCTCGCGTTCGCGATGAATCTTTTCCAGATCGGTCGGCATGGGCCTGTCCTCGTACGGTCCCGTCTAATCGCGGGTGAATACCTCTCCAATCCCCTATCGACCACTGGGCGATTGTCTTTAACTGTCAGGGCCCGTGTGATCATATTCCTCGACGCCGGAAGCGGCTATTCTTGGCCAGAGAGCTGATCAATGTATTCCTTCCCTGTGAGGAGGCAGTATAGAGACCATGGCTCCAACCATCCACGTCAACGCCAGGACCACCCCCAAGATTCGCGCTGAGATCCAGTTGGCGCCGCCGAGCGTGAGCGACGCGGCGCTCGCCAGGCGCTACGGCGTCACCAAGGCGACGATCGCCAAGTAGCGGCGTCGTGATCAGGTGCATGACGGCTCGCATCGCCCGCATCGGCTGAATACCACCCTAACCGAGGCCCAGGAGGGGAGTTGCCGTGGCGGTTCGCGAACTGCTGCTCTTGCCCCTCGATGACCTGCTGGTGGTAGCTCGCGAGTTCCTCAACCCCAATCTGAGCCGCTTCGCCCTGGGCCGCTGCCTGCGGCGACACGGCGTTGGCAACCTGAAGGCGATACTGCGCGAGCAGGAGGCCGGGGCGGCTTCTGGCAAGCCCTTCAAATCATTCAAGGACTACGAGCCAGGCTTCGTGCATGTGGGCATCAAATACCTGCCTCAGATGGCAGACGAAAGCACCCGTGGCTATCTATTCGTCGCCATCGACCGGACAACGCGGTGGGTCTATCGGGAGATCCGCAAGGACGAATTGCCCCCCCTCAGCCCGCGCCTTTCTGAACAGACTCTGCTCAGGAGCTATGCTGATTTCTGATGTATGGGCTGAGCGAAGGAGCGGTGTACCCTGTTGATTCGTCTTGGCGGATCAACAACCAACAGGAGACGTGCGCCGCCATGAACGAGAGTAACGTCGCCGAGCAGAGAGCACCAGCCAGAGACGCCCTGGGCGACCTGCTGAAGGAAGGAGTCAGGCAGCTGCTGGCGCAGGAGATCGAGGCGCAGGTGGCCGAGCTGCTGGCCCAATACGCCGGGCAGACCGTGGGGGGTAGACGAGCGGTAGTGGGCAATGGCTACCTCCCGGAGCGCACGATTCAGACCGGGTTGGGCGAAATACCGGTCAACGTACCCAAGGTGCGGGATCGCTCCGGCCAAGGCGTGAAGTTCAACAGCAAGCTGGTGCCGCCCTACCTGAAGCGGACGAAGAACCTCGAGGAGTTCATCCCCTGGCTGTACCTGAAGGGAATTTCGACCGGGGAGATGCAGCCGGCCCGGGAGGCCCTGCTGGGCGAAGGGGCCAGGGGCCTATCGGCGGCGAAGGTCAGTCGGCTCAAGAAGAGCTGGGAGGCGGACTACCGGCAATGATGCCACCGAGATCTGAGCCGACGGCGCTATGTGTATGTGTGGGCCGATGGGGGTCTGCAGCAACGTGCGGATGGACGGCCGTCCGTGCCTGCTGGTCGTGGTGGGATCGGCCGAGACGGGCCGTAAGGAGGTGCTGGCGGTGGTCGATGGCTACCGGGAGACCGGGGCCAGCTGGCCGGAGGTGATTGAGCAACTGGAAAGCCAGAGGTTGACCATCCCCCGAAGCTGGCGGTCGGCGACGGCGCCTTGGGGTTCTGGAAGGCGATCGCCAAGAAATGGCCGGAAACGGCGCAACAACGCTGGCGTGTGCACAAGACCGCGAACGTGCCGAACAAGGTCACGAAGGCAGTTCAGCCGAAGGTGAAGGCAACGCCGCACGAGATCTGGATGGCCAAGACCCGAAAAGACTCCTACAAGGCCTTCGACAGCTGCGTGAAGCGCTTCGAGGCCAATTATCCGAAGGCGATGGATTGCCTGGCGAAGGACAAGGAATCGATGCTGGCGTTCTATGACTTTCCGGAGGTGCACTGGCAGTACCTCCGGACGACGAATTCGATCGAATCGGTGTTTGCCAAGGTGCGTCTGAGGACGACGAAAACCAAGAACTGTGGCAATCGAACGACCACGTTGGCGATGGCCTGGAAGCTGATGGAGACGGCGCAGAACAAGTGGCGACGCCTCCGAGGCTACAACCTATTGGCCGATGTGGTCGAGGGAGTGAAATTCAGGGATGGCGAACGAGTAGAGGATCCATCACAGGGTACGCCTGAGGCGGCTAGAACACCAGATTTGACAATAGCTCTAGCAAATGTGTTCGTTAGCGTCTAAAAGAATGAGAAATGGAGACGCAAATATGGGTACCCTAGCCCGGCAAGCGAATAAATCTTCCCCGAAAGCCGTATTCGTCGCAGAGGCCGTAACCAAGACCTATCACATGGGTGAAGTCGAGGTGCACGCCCTGCGCGGCATCGATCTGGAACTCTACGAGGGCGAGTTTGTGGTAATGCTCGGGCCTTCAGGGAGCGGCAAATCGACGCTGCTCAATATCCTCGGCGGGCTGGACGTCCCCACCAGCGGTAGGGTGCATTACCGTGACCACGACCTCACCACCTATGACGATGCAGTACTTACCCGATACCGGCGTGAACATGTCGGTTTCGTCTTCCAGTTTTACAACCTGATTCCAAGCCTGACGGCGCGGGAAAATGTCACGCTGGTCACAGAAATAGCCCGGCAGCCGCTAAACCCGGAAGAAGCGCTAAAGCTGGTGCGGCTGGAGAAACGGATGGATCACTTCCCGGCCCAACTATCCGGCGGTGAACAGCAGCGTGTCGCGATTGCCCGCGCCATTGCCAAACGGCCGGAGGTATTGTTGTGCGATGAACCTACCGGTGCGCTGGATGCAAAAACCGGCATTGTCGTGCTGGATGCGATTAACCGGATCAACCGCGAACTAGGCACGACAACAGCGATCATTACCCACAATGCCGATATTGCGCAGATTGCAGACCGCGTGATCTATCTGATGGATGGCAGCATCGTCCGCATGGAGATCAACCCACACAAGAAGCAACCTGCTGAACTGACTTGGTAAACATTATGTAGCGTTGAAACATGAAAACTCTGGACAAAAAACTCTGGCGTGACCTCTGGCATCTCAAAGGGCAAATGTTCGCAATTGCCAGTGTGATGGCCGCAGGCGTCGCCAGTTTTATCATGTTCCTCAGTACGCTGGATTCGCTGGAAGCGAGTCGATCACTCTACTACAGCGAATACCGTTTCCCGCAGGTTTTCGCGTCGGTAAAACGCGCGCCGGAATCACTAAAGAAGCGGCTGGCAGAAATCCCCGGAATCAACAAGGTCGATACCCGCGTGATAACAGGCGTTACCATCGACATTGAGGATTTTCCGCAGCCGATCACCGGCTATATCACCTCGATACCAGATTTCGGCGAACCGTTATTAAACAACCTCTATCTCAAATCCGGTCGCCTGGCGCAGGCGGGGCGCGAGGATGAAATCGTCATCAGTGATGCCTTTGCCCAAGCGCACCAGTTAAAACCGGGTGATTCACTGAACACAATTATCAAGGGGCTCAAACGCAAGCAGATCATTGTCGGCACGGGCGGATCGCCGGAATGGATCCAGCAATTACGCCCCGGCAGCATGTTCCCCGATTACAAGCGCCATGGCATCGCCTGGATGGCGCGCACGCCGCTGGAACACGCCTACGACATGAAGGGCGCGTTCAATAATGTGGTGATGACGCTATCGGCTGACGCTAATGCCCGGGATGTAATCGAACAGATTGATCAGCTACTGGCCAAATATGGCGGCACCGGAGCTTACGAACGCAAAGACCACTTCTCGCACCGCTTTCTCGAAGAAGAGTTTAAGCAGCTGGATAACCTGGGCGGCATCTTTCCCGTGATTTTCCTCGGTGTTGCCGCGTTCCTGCTCAATGTAGTGATTACCCGCTTGGTCGGCGCGCAACGCGAGCAAATCGCCGGTCTCAAGGCTTTCGGCTACAGCAATCTCATCATCGGACTGCACTATTTCAAATTGGTCATGCTGATAGCCATGCTTGGTACGGCTACTGGTCTTGCCATAGGTTCATGGCTAGCACGTCAGTTGAGCGAACTCTATATGACGCTATTCCGCCTGCCGTTCCTGGAATTTGTCGTGCTGCCGGAGGTGATGATCAAAGCCGCACTGGTGTGCGCGGTTGCCGCCCTGCTAGGTACCATCGTAGCACTGCGCATGGTGACACGCCTGAAACCTGCCGAGGCGATGCGGCCTGAACCACCCGCCGTTTACGGTCAAAGTATGATAGAAAAACTCGGCCTCAAGCGTCTGCTTTCCGCGCCAACCCGCATGATCGTGCGCCATCTGAGTCATCGGCCCTTCAAATCCCTGCTGGCAGTGCTCGGTATTGCCATGTCCTGCGCCATCGTCATGTCCGGCCGCTTTCAGGAAGACACCATCGCTTACATGGTGAATGTGCATTATAACCTGGAGCGGCGCGAAGACCTGTCGATGCTGTTTATTGAGCCTACCTCGCGCTCCGCGCTGTATGAATTGCAAAGTTTGCCGGGCGTGGAGTATGCAGAGGCTTTCCGCTCTGTCTCCGTACGCTTGCACAATGAACACCGCAGCTTCACCACTTCCTTGCATGGCATGGAGCCGGACAGCGAAATCAGCCGCCTGCTGGATGGCCGTCTGCATCCGGTTAAAGTGCCAGCTGAAGGTATGATTATGACGGGTTATCTGGCCAATAAGCTGCGCCTCAAACCCGGCGATAACGTGACGGTCGAAGTGCTGGAAGAGAATCAGGCGGTGCTGCAAATTCCGCTGGTCGGGCTAGTCGAACAATACTTGGGCACCGCCGCGTATATGGACATGGCTGCTTTGAATCGCGCCTTGGGGCAAGGCCACGCCATCTCCGGCGCCTATCTCTATATTGACCCACAGCAGGAACACGCCATTTTCCAGCGTCTGAAGGAAATCCCGCGTATTGTCGGCACCGCCGCACGCCGCTTTGAGATTGAGAATTTCCATAAGGTGCTGAATGAATCCATGATGTTCTGGGTTAGCATCGCGACCGTGTTTGCCATCGTCATAGCGGTTGGCGTGGTCTACAACAGCGCCCGCATTATCCTCGCCGAACGCAGCCGCGAGCTAGCCAGTCTGCGCGTGCTCGGTTTTACCCGTGGTGAGATTTCCTGGATTTTGCTGGGAGAACTGGCGTTGCTGACGTTGGCCGCAATTCCGCTGGGGCTGTTTCTGGGCTGGTTGTTATGCCTCTATATCGCGTCCATGCTGCAAAATGACTTGTACCGCGTGCCGCTGATTTTGGAGCCATCGACCTATGCTTTTGCCGCCACCATTGTCATTGTTGCGGCAGCAGTCTCGGCGCTTGCGGTGCGGCTCAGGCTGGATAATCTCGACTTGATCGCGGTGCTGAAAACCAAGGAGTAATGCCATGCAAGTGCAACGCTATCTAACCTTTATCGTCGTTGCCCTGCTAATCATTGCTGCGTTGTTCTACGGTTTCCGGCCACAACCCATCATGGTTGAAACCGCTCCGGTGACACGCGGCCCCTTGCAGGTCTTTGTTGAGGAAGAAGGTAAGACCCGCGTCACCGACCGCTACGAAGTAACCGCGCCAGTCGCCGGAACCACCTGTCGGTTGGGCTATGAGGTCGGCGATGAAGTGGAACTGGGGCAAACATTGCTGATGCTGGAACCCTTACAGTCACAGCCACTGGATGCGCGCAGCCGCGCCCAGGCAGAGGCCCGAGTTGCCGCCGCCGAGTCTTCCTTGCGGGCAGCGGAACAGGCCGTGAAGGCCGCAGGCGCGGATGCGGCGCTGGCAAAAACCGAAGTCAACCGAATCGGCAAACTGTTCAAGCAGGGCCACATTTCCCGTGGGCAACTGGATCAGGCGGAGGCCCGCACGCGCAGCACCGAGGCGGTGGAGCGTTCCGCCACATTCAATGTCGATGTAGCGCTTCATGAACTGGAGGTGGCGCGTACTGCGCTGAAATATTCGTCGTCGCTACAGACCGATGTAGCTGCCGAGAAAGTCAAGGTTACTTCCCCCATCGATGGCCGCATCCTCAGTATCCAGCACAAATGCGAAGGCGTGGTGCAGGCGGGTCAGCCACTGCTGGAAGTCGGCGACACCAGCGCGCTGGAAGTGGTGGTGAATGTACTTTCCGCTGACGCCGTACGCATCGAACCCGGCATGCGCGTGCTGTTTGAACACTGGGGCGGCGAGCAGACACTTGAAGGCATGGTTACAACCGTTGAGCCGGTTGGCTTCACGAAGGTTTCCGCACTCGGGGTTGAGGAGCAGCGCGTGCGGGTGATCGTTGAATTCACTTCTGATCCGGAACTCTGGCGGCGTGTCGGCGACGGTTACCGGGTCGAGGGCAAATTCATCCTGTGGGAAGCGGACGATGTGCTGCAAATACCGGCCAGCGCCCTGTTTCGCTATAAGGATGGGTGGGCGGTTTTCGTAGCCAATGCAGACAAGGCTGAACTGCGCCAAGTTGAACCCGGGGAACGCAACGGGCTGGTCGCCGGGATTCAAGAAGGGCTTGCGGAGAATGAACAGGTGATAACGCATCCAGATGATTCCCTGGAAAATGGCAGGTCGATCGAGATACGGGAATGATTAAAGAGACTTGAGACGATGGTTTCAGTCACACCACCAAGAGGCGCTTATCTGTCAGGTCCCGTGTCATCATATTCCTCGAACCCGGACCCATCCGAGTCATCGGCAGGGCGGTACTCGAACCCCATCCCATCCAGCGCTGCCAGCAGGGCGGCAAAAGGGGCCGCGATCTCGGTCGCCGTGCCACGATACCCCAGCTCGACCCGACGCGGCTCACCCAGGCGGGGCAGGCTGAATAGCTTGTTTTCAGGAAAGCGCCGCGCCAGATCCTCCATCAGCGGCATCAGATCGGTTTCGGTCACGCCATAGACCCAGACCGAACGCTGCGCCTGCGGTGCCTTTCGGCCATAGCGGCGATCGAGCACCCACTCGGCCATGGGGTGGGCCATATCGGGAAAGCCTGGCAGAAAATAGTGCTCGCGGAGGCTGAAACCCGGCATCCGGTTGATCGGGTTGGGGATCAGTTCGGCACCTTCCGGCAGATCGGCCATGCGGATACGGTAGGGATAGGCGGCCTCACCGAAGCGCTCCTCGATGATCGAGGCGGCCTCGGGATGGCGCACCAGCGGCACCCCGGCAGCAGCCGCCGCGCAGGCACGGGTGTAATCGTCCGGGGTTGCGCCGATACCACCACAGCTGAAGACGGGAATGCCCTCGCCCATGGTGCGCTGAAGCTCCGCAGTCAGGTAGTCCGGGTCATCCGGCAGGATGCGGAACCACGCGAGGCGGAATCCTCGCTCCCGCAGCATTCCCCCGATGCCCTCGAAATGTCGATCGCGGCGCTTGCCCGCCAGCACCTCGTCGCCGATCACGATCAGACCCATGGCCTTTGCGGTGTCATCCACGATGTCGCCCCGCGTGCTTTGCAAAGTGGGCCTGCACCTGGACAACGAAGGACGCCAGTCGCTGCCGGTCCTGAAGCTGGCGCTCGTCGGCCAATGGCAATTCGGGGAAATGCTGCCGTACCAGGGCGGCGAAATGGCCGGTACCGGTCTCTTCTACCGTCCCGTCGGCTTGCAGGAGGGGCACCCCTTCCACCCCGCAGCTCGGCGACCGGCTCTTGAGGACGACACCGTCACAGCTTCTCAGCAGTGGCAGCTGCGCCTCACCCCAGGCGGTGAGGCGATCGGTCACGTCCAGGGTGGGATCCTCGACACCCTGTACCCGGATAGCGCCATCGGTTGCTACCAGCCGGATCGGTGGCCGCGGCACGCCCAGGTCGATCCCCACCTCTGGACAGAGGGGCACGAGGCGGGCGAACTCGAGGGCCGCCAAGAGATCCGCGTCGCGCTTGTCGCTACCGTCGTAACGGACCGGATTACCCGCCAGGCAGCTGCTCAGGATGATCAGAGGAACGGCGTTTTGTGATGGTGCCATAGGGTCGAGGCGTTATCGGTCTGGTGCAACAATGTCCCAAACGATAGACCCCGCCGCTGCGGGGTTCAAACAGGACTTGGCCGGCCTCGGTTATTCGAAGTCGGCCGCCTCCGCCTCGAGGAAGGCGGTACTGATGTGGGGACCCAGTTCATGCTCGAAACCGGCCCAATCATTCCAGGGAGCCAGTCTGGGTAACAGCGCAGGACGGATCTCGAAGTCCGCCTTCCCCTCGTCGTAGCCCTCCCTGACCGTCTCATAGACCATCGCCAGGTAGTCGCGGTAACTCGTCGCCACTTCGACTCCCCCGCTCGGGCCATGCCCTGGCACGAACACTTTCGCGCCGCTCGCGGCCGCCCGCTCCAGGGCCTCGATGTTGCCCCGGAAGCTGCCGTGTTGCATCCGCAGAATGCGCGCATTGCCGGCGTTGTCACCCAGGTAGAGAACGCCCGGTTCTTCTGCCAGGATCATGATATCGGTGTCGGTATGGGCCCGGTCATTGTGCAGAATGCGAAAGGTGAGGCCGGCCGCCTGGATACGGTCCCCCTCGTCCGCAGGCCGCTCCGGCCCGACCACCCTGGTCCCGGCGCTGGCGCCCTCGGTGAGGCGTGCCATCAGGTCCACCCAGTTGGCCCCCTCGCCTCCCTTTACCTGCTCGATGGTGCGGGGATGCGCGTAGATCACGGCATCCGGATAGGCCTCGACGATCGCCTGGTTGCCCAGCCAGTGATCGCCATGGATATGGGTATTGAACACCGCGACCACCGGCTTGTCGGTCACATTGCGCAGATGCGTCAACAGCATCTCGCCGGTTTGTACCGTACCGCCCGGATCGATCACCACCACGCCCTTCTCCGCAACGATGAACGAGGGATTGTTCATGAACCCTTGGTTGCCCGGATTCGGCAGCTCGCGTGGACCATGCACCACGTAGACATTTTCCGCCACCCGATCGAGAGGATATTGCTTCTGTAGCGGTGGCGCCTTATCCGAGGCGACTGCCGTACCGACTGTCAGCAGCAGGAGAAAAATCATTGATTTCAACATGGTGCGCCTCCGCATTGGCACTCAGTAAAGAAAAGGCCGGTTGGAAACCGGCCTACTTCTACGATTCAGACGAATTCTATCGGTCGAATATTCCCATCCGTCACCGCCGCCGGCGCCGCGCGCCTACCCGCAGCCGCAACGCATTCAGGCGGATGAAGCCCTCGGCATCCTTCTGGTCGTAGGCACCGGCATCGTCTTCGAAGGTGGCGATGGACTCGTCGAACAGGCTGTCGGTCTCGGAGCGGCGTCCGACCACGCTCACGCTGCCCTTGTAGAGCTTGACCCGCACCTCGCCATTGACCGTCTCCTGGGTCTGGTCGATCAGTGCCTGCAGTGCCTCGCGTTCGGGACTCCACCAGTAGCCGTTATAGATCATGGTGGCGTACTTGGGCATCAGCTCGTCCTTGAGATGTGCGGCCTCGCGGTCCAGGGTGAGCGACTCCATCGCGCGGTGCGCCTTCAGCATCACGGTGCCGGCCGGGGTCTCGTAACAGCCACGCGATTTCATCCCCACGTAGCGGTTCTCCACGATGTCGTCGCGACCCACCCCGTGGGCACCGGCCACTCGATTCAGGTGCGCCATCACCTGCGCCGGGGTCATGGGCTCGCCGTCGACCGAGACGATATCCCCCTTCTCGAAGCCAAGCACCAGGTATTGCGGCTGATCGGATGCCTTCTCGGGAGAGACGGTCCAGCGCCACATGTCTTCCTCGGGCTCGGCCCAGGGATCCTCGAGGATGTCGCCCTCGTAGGAGATGTGCAACAGATTGGCGTCCATCGAGTAGGGCGACTTCTTGCCCCGCTTGGCATAGTCGATGGGGATCCCGTGTTCCTCGGCATACTTCATCAACTTCTCGCGCGAGAGCAGGCCCCATTCGCGCCAGGGCGCGATCACCTTGATGTCCGGATTGAGCGCATAGCCGCCCAGCTCGAAGCGAACCTGGTCGTTGCCCTTTCCGGTGGCGCCATGCGAGATGGCATCGGCGCCGGTGTCGGCCGCGATCTCCACCAGCCGCTTGGCGATCAGCGGGCGGGCGATGGAGGTACCGAGCAGATACTCGCCCTCATAGACCGCATTCGCCCGGAACATGGGAAAGACGAAGTCGCGCGCGAATTCTTCGCGCAGATCCTCGATATAGATCTCCTTGATGCCCATCGCCTCGGCCTTGGCACGCGCGGGCTCCACCTCCTCGCCCTGGCCAACATCTGCGGTGAAGGTCACCACCTCGCAGCCGTATTCGTCCTGCAGCCATTTCAGGATGATGGAGGTATCCAGCCCACCGGAATAGGCCAGTACCACCTTCTTGATGCCCGATTGCGCCATGTCTTGCCCCTGTAGAAAGTCGGATTCGCTAACAGGCGGCGCATTATACTGGAACCCCACTCCGGAGATCCGACTGCATGAAGACCTTTCGCCGCGCGCTCGTGCTGCTCGTCATCATCGCCCTGGCAGGCGCATGGCTTTGGTGGGCCAACCGTCCCCAGCCCATCGAGGTAAGCGTGGCCCAGGTGGAGCGGGGCCGGGTCGAGCGCACCGTGGCCAACACCCGCGCCGGCACCGTCAAGGCCTGCCGGCGCGCCGGCCTGTCGCCCAGTACCGGCGGCCAGATTGCCCATCTTCCGGTGAGGGAAGGCGACAAGGTCAAGCAAGGCCAACTGCTGCTCGAACTATGGAACGATGACCTGCGTGCGCAGCTCGACCTGGCGCGCGAGGAGGCCGCTTCAGCGGATGCCAATGCAAAGGCACGTTGTATCGAGGCGGACCAGGCAGAGCGTGAGGCGCGGCGCCTGCGCACTCTCCTCGGCCGCAAGTTGGTGGCCGAGGACAAAGTGGACCAGGCCAATGCCAAGGCGCGCGCGGCACGGGCCGCCTGTGACGGGGCCCGCGCCCAGGCCCGGGTGAGCGACGCGCGCATCGGCGTGGCCGAGGCGCAGCTGAGCAAGACCCGTCTGATCGCCCCCTTCGAAGGGGTGGTGGCCGAGATCAACGGCGAGCTGGCCGAATACGTCACGCCCTCGCCGGTGGGCATCGCCACGCCACCGGCCGTCGACCTGATCGACAACGGCTGCTTCTATCTCGGCGCCCCCATCGACGAGGTCGACGTGGCGGGCGTGAAGGTGGGACAGGCGGCGCGCATCACCCTTGACGCCTTCGGTGAACGCCGCTTTCCAGGCAAGGTGCGACGCATCGCCGACTACGTGCTCGACCGCGAGAAACAGGCCCGCACCGTCGAGGTGGAGGTTTCTTTCTCCGATCCCCACGACACGCCCGATCTGCTCGCCGGGTATTCCGCCGACGTGGAGATCATCCTCGACGTGCGCCAGAACACCCTGCGCATCCCCAGCGAGGCCCTGATCGAAGGCCGTCGGGTCTATGTGCTCGGAAACGATGGCACCGTCGAAGAGCGAGAAGTCAAGGCGGGCGTCGCCAACTGGGATTTCACCGAGATCCTCGAGGGCCTGAGCGAAGGCGAACAGGTGGTCACCTCGGTGGACCGAGAGGGTCTGGCCAACGGGGTCGCGGCGGTGGCCAAGAAAACGGCAGGGAAATGAGCCATAGGCATCACCACCAGGGGTCACAAGCCCCCGCTCGGACGCGGTCAAATTTCCAAGAAGCGCAGTGGGAGGGCCTTCCGGCCCGACAGAGGGTGTCGTCGCGGCTGAAGCCGCTCCCACGGATCGGTATGAGGGCCGATCACGTTCCAGAGCCCATCGGCCCTCGGTGGTGAGGACCCGAATGATCGAACTGGAGCACGTAGAACGCGATTTCGAGGTGGGCGATGAGATGGTACGTGCCCTGGCCGATGTCAGCCTGCAGATCCCGCCCGGGGACTACCTCTCAGTCATGGGGCCGTCGGGCTCTGGCAAATCGACCCTGCTCAACGTGCTGGGATTGCTCGACCGACCCTCTCGCGGCAGCTACCGCCTGGAAGGGGTGGAGACCACTACCCTGGAGGAGGAGGCACGCGCAGCACTGCGCCGACAGCGTATCGGCTTCGTGTTCCAGGCCTTCCACCTGGTGCCGCGTCTGACCGCGGCAGAGAACGTCGCCCTGCCCATGGTGCTGGCCGGCGTCCCGCCAACGGAGCGGGAAAGCCGTGTGCGCGAGGTGCTCGAATCGCTCGACCTGACCGACCGTGCCCAACACCGCCCCGATCAGCTCTCAGGCGGCCAGCGCCAGCGGGTCGCCATCGGCCGGGCCATCGTGATGCACCCGGCCCTGCTGCTGGCCGACGAGCCGACCGGCAACCTGGATCAGCACTCGGGACAGGAGGTGATTGCCCTCCTGGAGCAACTCAATGGCGAGGGCATCACCCTGGTGATCGTGACCCACGACGCGAGCATCGGTCAGCGTGCGCGCCGCCGGGTGCGCATGCTCGACGGCCATATCCACTCGGACGAACAGGATCATGCGCCTACCTGACCTCCTGCAATATGCCGAACGGTCATTGCGCGGCGCCCCCACCCGCAGCCTGCTGATGTTGCTGGCCATGAGCATCGGGGTGGCCTCGGTGATCCTGCTCACCGCCCTGGGCGAGGGGGCGCGCCGTTACGTCATCAACGAGTTCGAACAGTTGGGCACCGATCTGCTCATCATGCTGCCAGGGCGCAACGAGACCACCGGCGGCCCGCCGCCCCTGTTCGGCGAGACCCCGCGCGACCTGACCATCGACGACGCACTGGCGCTGCTGCGCCATCCCAGCATCCGGCGGGTCGCCCCCATCAGCGTCGGTAACTCCCCGGTATCATTCGGCAGCCGCGAGCGCGAGGTGACCATCATCGGCTCGACTGCCGATTTCTTTCCGGTACGGCACGTCGAAGTCGCCATTGGGCGCCCCCTGCCCCAAATGCCAGCCGAGCGGCAATTGAACGTGACCGTGCTGGGCTGGCGTCTGAAGAAGGAACTGTTCAGCAACCAGCGGGCCCTGGGTGCCTGGGTGCGCATTGCCGACCGACGCTTCCGGGTCATCGGCATCCTCGATCCTGCCGGTGAATCCCTGGGGCTGGACCTGGGCGATATGGCGGTGATACCCGTGGCCTCGGCCCAGGCCCTGTTCGACAACCCTTCCCTGTTCCGGGTGCTGATCCAGGCACGCAGCAAGGAAGAGATCGAGACTGCCCGCAAGGCCGCGCTGGTGACCCTGCGGCGGCGCCATGACGGCGTGGGCGATGTCACCCTCATCACCCAGGATGCCATGCTCTCCACCTTCGACCGTATCCTGCGCGCCCTGACTCTCACCGTGGCGGGCATCGCCGGGATCAGTCTCGCAGTAGCCGGAATCCTGATCATGAATGTGATGCTGGTGGCCGTCTCGCAACGGGTCTCCGAGATCGGTCTTCTCAAGGCCCTCGGCGGCTCCGAGCGGCAGGTATTGCGCCTGTTCCTCGCCGAGGCGGTGATGCTCGCCGCCAGCGGCGCCCTGCTCGGGCTGCTGTTGGCATTGGTCGGCATGCACCTGGTCAACCGGCTGTTCACCGACTTTGCACTGATCCCGCCGCTATGGGCCGCGCCGGCGGCGGTGGGCGTGGCACTGGCCACCGGCCTGGTATTCGGCGTCATGCCGGCGCGGCGGGCGGCACGCCTGGATCCGGTCCAGGCCCTGGCGAGGCGTTGAGATGCGCACCCTCGACCTGATCCGACTCACCAGCGGCGCCATCGCCGCGCAGCGCCTGCGCAGCTTCCTCACCGGGCTGGGGATCGCGGTGGGCATTGCGGCGGTGGTGCTGTTGACCGCCATCGGCGAGGGGGTGCAGCGCTTCGTAATCAGCGAGTTCACCCAGTTCGGCACCAATCTGCTGGCGATCACCCCCGGCAAGACCCAGACCATGGGCTTCTCCGGCGCCGTCATCAGCACGGTGCGTCCTCTCACTCTGGACGATGCGCAGGCAATCGAACGCCTCCCGCAGGTGCAGGCTGTAGTGCCGTTGGTGCAGGGCAACGCCGCAGTCGAGTGGCGCCAGCGCACCCGGCGGACCTACGTCTTCGGTACTGGCCCGGACGTGCCGGATGTGTGGCAGATCCGGCCCGCCCTCGGGCGCTTTCTGCCGCGTGACGAACCGCGTCACGCACGCGCCTTTGCGGTGCTGGGCAGCAAGCTGCGCAAGGAATTGTTTGGCAATACCTCGCCCCTGGGCGAGCGGGTGCGTATTGGTGGCGAGACCTACCGGGTGATCGGCACCATGCAGTCCAAGGGGCAGATGCTCGGCTTCGACCTGGACGATAGTATCTATATCCCGGTCGGGAGGGCCCTGGCGATGTTCAATCGCGAAGGACTGATGGAGATCGATGTGCTCTATCGCCCGGATGCGGTGGCCGACGAGGTCGCCAACCGAGTGCGGCGTCTGCTTCGCCAACGTCACGGCCTGGAGGATTTCACCATCATCACCCAGGACCAGATGCTGGAGGTACTCGGGTCGGTGCTGGACATCCTCACCCTCGCGGTCGCCGCCCTCGGCGCCATCTCACTCGCGGTGGGTGGTATCGGCATCCTCACCATCATGACCATTTCGGTAAATGAGCGCATCGGCGAGGTAGGGCTGCTGCGCGCCCTGGGCGCCAGCCACGGCCAGGTGATGACACTCTTTCTCGGCGAGGCCCTGGTTCTGGGCACCCTTGGCGGGCTGGCCGGACTCGCGCTGGGCATCGGCGGCGCCTTTCTGATCTCCTACCTGGTCGCCGGCCTCCCGGTGCATATCAATCTCGAGTACACCCTGCTCGCCCTCGGCACGGCAATCACTATCGGGCTGCTGGCGGGTGTGGTACCCGCCGCCCATGCCGCACGCCTGGATCCGATCGAGGCCCTAAGGACCGAGTGATCGCCACCGGCCAGGTTAAACCGGGGGACTCCTATGCGAGCGAATCATCGCCAGCGCGTCCTCTATCTGACGTTCGTCGGGCCGGAAGCCGTGGCGTCGCTGGAGCATTTCGGAGATATGCGAGGTAGACGCCCCCACCAGGCCGGCCTCTTCGATGAAACCACCCAAATCCTCCAGTACCGCCCATGGGTAGGTGAGCCAGCGCCACTCGGTGATCTGGCCGCCGAAATAGTCGGGGACATAGGCCGAGGTCTGTTTGTGATGGAGGGCGCAGGTGCGAACTTCGGCAGGCGTCGTGCGTGCGCGTAGATAGGCCAGGGCCGCCTCGAAGCTGTCGCCGGTGTCACTCACGTCGTCCACCAGCAGCACTCGCCGACCATCCAGGTCCAGGCTCAACGACTGACAGACCTTCGCCTCCGGAGATTTGTGGTGCGCCCGGTAGTGGGCGACGCGCAAACAGGCCATCTCCATGATGTCGAGGTGATCACAAAGCAGTCTCGCCGGGACCACCCCACCCCGCGCAATGGCCAGTACCACCTGCGGCGAGAAACCACTCTCGCGGATCTTCCCGGCAAGCAGCCGTGCCAGCCGTTCGCACTGCTCCCAACCGATCGGTTCGACGGGTATCGACATGCCACTCCTCTCGCTCAATCTGTATCCGGTGGCGGCAGCAGCTCGTTGCCAAGGTCCGGTTCGCCGCAATGCGCCAGTATCGCCTGGCGAGACAGGTCGCGCAGGCGCAGCGCCAGCTGCCAATCCGACTCCCCGGCCTTGCGTAGTGCCTGCGGGTCGAGGGCATCACAAAAAGTGACCCGGATGTCCCCGCGATGCACCCACCAGTCGTCTCCGGCGAGGATTTTGCGCGCCCCGGCGATCGCGATCGGTACGACCGGCACACCTGCCTCCACGGCGGCCATGAAGGCCCCCATGCGGAAGGCGCGCAGACCCGTCGAGCGCGCGAAGGTGCCCTCGGGATAGTAGAGCAGGCAATCGCCCTTTCGCGCGGCCCCGACCGAGGCCTGCTGGGCCTGGATACCTTTCCGTCGGTCCTGCCGCTGTATGAACAGCACATCGATGCGTTCGAGAAAGCGGCGCGCCAGCCAGCTCTGCGCCAGCTCGGCCTTGGCGACGAAACGGAAGGGGTACGGCAGCATTGCGGTAATGGCATAGCTGTCCAGATAGCTGGTGTGATTGCTGACGAAGATGCAGGGGCGATCCGGCGGCGGCAGCCGCTCCAGCCCCGCGGCCGCCAAGCCAATACCCGCCAGGCGCGCAGCGAGTCGGGCACAGCCACCGAGAAAGCGTTGCCGGCGCCCGCTACCGGGCAGCAACATGACACCGCCGGTCGCGACGGCAGCCATCGCATAGAAGACGCCGCGGGCATACAGCGTATAGAGGAGATCGCCCAGCCGCTGTCGCCAGCGCCGCAGCTCTCCGGGCAGGGCCGACCAGACCAGGCTCATTGCCTGAAGCCAGACGGGGAGCGCCGACTCCCCCAGCCGACCCTGCTCGTAGAGCGCGCGCATGGCGGCCCGGCGGATCTTGCCGCTGGAGGTCTTGAGCACCGTGCCGGGCGGTGCCAGGACGATGTCGTCGGCCGCGGTCAGTGTCAAGTCGGTGGTCAGCTCGTTGATCCGACGCCGCAATACCTCGCGTCTCTGCGGATCGGTTTCGCGGGTCTCGGCGAGCACCACCAGGCGCTCGGTGCTGTGCCTCGGATCGCTGGCGGCGAACACCACCACCCGACCCTTGCGGATGCCGTCGATCTCGCCCACTGCCTCTTCCAGTTCGTGCGGGTAGATGTTGCGCCCGCCGCGGATGATGATGTCCTTGATCCGCCCGGTGACGAACAGGTCCCCCTCGGCGATATATCCCAGGTCGCCGGTCTCCAGCCAGTCACCATCGAGCAGCGCATCGGTGGCCTCGGGGTTGCGGTAATAGCCTCGCGTTGCCGAGGGACCACGAAACTGAATCCGTCCCTGGCGCCGCTCCGCCAGCGGCTCGCCCCCCTCACCGACGATATGCAGTTCATGCCCCGGCAGGGCCCGGCCGCAGGCGACGAAGCGAACGCCCCCCGGCACACCCGGTTCGACCGGCTGGGCGATACCCTCGCGACCGATCAGGTCACGATCGATGACATCGATCCGCGGCGGGCGATGCAGGGGCGGAAAGGCCAGGCCCACGGAGTTCTCGGCCAGGCCATACACCGGGAACATTGCCTCGGCGGCAAAGCCATGGGGGGAGAACCGCTCGATGAATCCCTCCACCGTGTCGGGGCTGACCGGCTCCGCGCCGTTCATGGCGATCCGCCAGCGCGACAGGTCCAATCCCTGCAATTCCTCGTCGCGGATTCGCGCCAGGCAGAGCTGATAGCCGAAGTTGGGCGAGGCCGAGAGCGTGCCGCCATAGCGATGGATGGCATGCAGCCAGCGCGCCGGGCGCGCGAGGAAGCTCAAGGGCGACATGATCACCAGCTGGGCGCCGAAATAGAGACTTCCCAGCCAAGCGCCGATCAGCCCCATGTCGTGATAGAGCGGCAGCCAGCTGACGAAGACATCGCTGCTGCCCGCCTCGATCGCCGCCCCGTCGGCGCGGATATTGGCGAGCAGATTACGGTGAGTGAGCATCACCCCTTTGGGGCTGCCGGTGCTGCCCGAGGTGTATTGCAGAAAGGCGAGATCCTCCGCCCCCAGCGATGGCGGGTGAACGATAGAAGGCCCGTCCAGCTCGGCGGTCACCAGCACCGCCTCCAGTGATTCGACCTGGGCGCGCAGCAGTCCGGCCAGCGGCACTGCCTGTTTGACCGTCAGGAGGAAGCGACAGCGGGCGTTGTCCAGGATGCCCGCCTGGCGTCGCAGGTGGTCGGCCAGCTGGCTCGGTCGGGCGGGGGGATAGATCGGCACCGGCACCCCGCCCGCGTACAGGATGCCGAAGAAGCCGAAGAAATAATCCTCGCCGGTCGGAAGCATCAATGCGACCGTATCGCCCGGCGCCAGTCCCCGTGCCTGCAGCACCCCGGCGACCCGCCGGGCCCCTGCTTGCAGCAAGCCATAACTGATCTCGATGGCCGGGTCCGCCTCGTTCTGCCCGAGCACTCGGATGTGCAGACGCTTGGAGTGGTGTTGTGCGTGGTAGTCAAGTATCTCGGTCATCGTCTGTGCCTCTACGGGCGACGCCACCTCTGTCTGTGGCTGAACCAGCGGGGAGGTGCCGGATGGGGACGCAACCGCCGCTGGCGCGGCCTGACCGAGGGCAGCCAGCAGATCCCGGCAGGTCTCCGCCTGCCAAAGGGCCTGCTCGGGCAGCGTGATGCCAAAGGCCGCCTCCAGACGGCCCATCAGCTCCACCCGGCTGAGACTGTCCAGCCCCAGATCCTGTTCCAGACGACTGTCGAGCCCAACCTCGGGCGGTTCCGACCGCCCGCCATGCAGCTCCTGCGCCAGGACCCGCACCTCGGCCATCAGGCGCTGTGCGGCCGCGTCCCGACCCAGGCTCGATGTGGCGGTGTTGGAACTCATGGCGCAGCGCAAGCCCTGATGCGAAGTGTCATGTTCAAGCATAGACTTGGTTGTTGCACCACACGAAGAAAAGCGCTGGCGGATGACCGGTCATTGGGAACACTTCGAACACGTCGCCGATATCGGCATCCGTGGCATTGGGCCGACCCCCGCCGACGCCTTTTCCCAGGCGGGGCTGGCCCTGACCGCGCTGATCACCGATCCCGCGAAGGTGCAGCCGCGCCGGGGCGTGCAGGTAAAACTCGAGGAACAGGATCTGGACTATCTTTTCTTCGACTGGATCAATGCCATCGTCTATCAGATGAGCACCCACCATCTGTTGTTCACGCGGTTCGAGGTAAAGATCGACGGCAGCCGTCTGCAGGCCGATCTTTGGGGAGAGCCGATCGACCTGCAACGCCACGCCCCAGCGGTGGAGGTAAAGGGCGCCACCTTTACCGAGCTTTCGGTACGGCAGGAGGGGGACCAATGGATCGCCCAGTGCGTAGTGGACGTGTAGGGAGCATAGCCGATGCAACTGAGCAGACTCGATAAACTGGACGACTACCGCTGGCAGATCCCGCGCCACGGCAAGATGCGCGTGCCCGGCATCCTCTATGCAAGCGAGGCACTGCTGCAGGCGATGGACGACAAGGTCTATGAGCAGGTGTGCAATGTTGCCACCCTGCCGGGCATTGTCGAGGCCTCCCATGCGATGCCCGATGCCCACTGGGGCTATGGCTTTCCCATCGGCGGGGTCGCCGCCTTCGACCCAGGGAACGAAGGCATCGTCTCGGCAGGCGGGGTCGGTTTCGACATCTCCTGCGGGGTACGCACCCTGCACACCGGACTGACGCCGGCCGACATCCGGGGCCGTCAGAAGGCATTGGCCGATGCGCTGTTCAACCGCATCCCCGCCGGCTTGGGCAGCACCGGTACGATTCGCCTGAGCAACCGCGAGATGACTGCCATGCTGCGCGGCGGGGCGCACTGGGCGGTCGAACAGGGCTATGGAACCGGGCCCGATCTGGAACGGATCGAGGAGCAGGGCTGCATGGCGGGCGCCGACCCGGAGCAGGTCTCGGAGCAGGCGCGGCGCCGCCAGCGTGACGAAATGGGCACCCTGGGCTCGGGCAACCACTACCTGGAGGTACAGCGGGTCGCCCAGATCTTCGACGAGGAACTGGCAGCGGCCTATGGCATCGGGCTCGACGACATCAAGCTGAGTATCCATTGCGGATCGCGCGGTCTGGGCCATCAGATCGGCACCGAGTTCCTCAAGCGCATGGCCAAGGCGGCGCAGCAGTACGGCATCGCCCTGCCCGATCGGGAGCTGGCCTGCGCGCCCATCGATTCACCGGTGGGGCAGCAGTACCTGGGCGCGATGCGCGCCGCCATCAACTGCGCCCTGGCCAATCGCCAGATCATCACCCACCTGACCCGGCAGGTGTTCGCCGAACTATTCCCCGGCACGCATCTGAGCCTGCTCTACGACGTGTCCCACAACACCTGCAAGGAAGAGATCCATCGGGTCGGCCACGAGCAGCGGCGCCTCTACGTCCATCGCAAGGGGGCGACCCGCGCCTTCGGTCCCAGCCACCCGGACCTGCCGCCGGCATTGCGGCCCCACGGCCAGCCGGTGTTGATCGGCGGCACCATGGGAACCGCCTCCTACATCCTGGCCGGCGGCACCCAGGAACAGGAACTGGCCTGGCACTCCGCCTGCCACGGCGCCGGGCGCAGCATGAGCCGCCGCCGGGCGACCCGGCTCTACCAGGGACGCGACATCCAGCAGCGGCTGGAGAGCCGGCAGATCCTGGTGCGCAGCCCCTCGCTGCGCGGCATCGCCGAGGAGGCGCCGGACGCCTACAAGGACGTCTCCGAGGTGGTTCTGGCCGCCGAGCGCGCCGGACTGGCCCGCCGTGTGTGCCGCCTCGAGCCGATGATCGTGATCAAGGGCTGAGTCGGCGGGGCTGTGCCATACTCATGCACATGTACGACGGGACCGATAATTCAACCGATCGGTTGGCGCAGGCGGTGTGGGCCGCCAAGTATCGTCAGCCCGGCGAACAATCACTAGACGACAG
>JANTHJ010000030.1 GCA_024762475.1 Chromatiales bacterium
GGGTTGTAGATCAGCCCCAGGCGCCACTCCTTGATCGCGATGGTGAACAGATGCGACAACAGGGCGAGATCGCGGCCAGACTGTAGGCACCGAACTTCTTTTTCAGCGCCTTGGCCTTGCGGCTCTCTCCGCAGGCGGTGCTCGGCCGCTTGCTGGCGGAAACCTCGGCCGAGTAACGCTCCAGCCCCTTGTCGAATAACAGCTTCTCGGCACCGGCGCGATGGATGTACACGCCACGCACCATCTCGTCCTCGGTGCTACGCGCCCAGTCGGCCGCGTCGCGCTTGGTGCGAAACGTCTTGATGGTCACCGGCCAGCCACGTTTGCGGACGACGGCCTTCCAGGTGCTAGAGGGTGTTTTGGTGATGGTCGCCACGGCCACGTCCAGTACAGGTGTACCGAAAATGTACCGGGTGACACAGGGATTAAAAGCAGAAAACTTTTATCTTATTGAATTGATTGGTGCCCAGGGACAGAATCGAACTGCCGACACGAGGATTTTCAATCCTCTGCTCTACCGACTGAGCTACCTGGGCCAAGTGTCCGGCGCGAGCGCGCCGAAGGCGGCGTATTTAAGCCGCTGGCGGGCGCCGCGTCAAGCGCATTTCCCTTCGAAGCCTTTGACGGTGTCGACGAGATCGTTACGGTTCGAGGAACTCACCGCATCCTGCGCCGCAGACATCCCGCAGCGTCACTGCGGCCGGAAGTCTGGCGGTGTGTCGGAGCCTTCACCAAAGAAGAAGTTTTCCATCTGCTCTTCGAGGAACTTGCGTGCCTTGGGGTCGACCGGGCTGAGGCGATATTCGTTGATCAGCATGGTCTGATGTCGCAGCCACTCCTGCCAGGCCTCCTTGGAAACATTCTCGAAGATCCGCTTGCCCAGTTCTCCGGGGTAAGGCTGGCGATCCAACCCCTCGGCCTCGCGCTTGAGTTTCACGCAGTTGACGACATTGCCCATTTCATTTTCCTTCCTGTTGATAGATTTCATCGAGTATGCGCGCAACCGGGACGGCCAACCCATGCCGCCCCGGTCGGCGCGGATCATGCCACAGCAGTCTATCGCCGTCTGCCAGTCGGCAACCCGCCCGGTTCAGCAGGATTTCCCGCGGGCGGATCTCCAGGTGGAAATGGGTGAAGGTGTGACGCCGACTCGGCAGGGTCCGGCCTGCTCGCACCTCGCCCATGCCCGCCCGCTCGCACCAGCCGAGCGGATCCTCGCCCAGGGCCAGTTCGGGCAGCCCCCAGAGCCCACCCCAGATGCCCTGCGGCGGACGCCGCTCGAGCAGAAAGCGATTGCCTTCATCGCGCACCAGCAGCATTTGCACCTGGCGCACCGGCAGGTCACGGCGGGGACGGCGGCCGGGAAAGGCGTCCTGGCGCCCACTCCGGAAGGCCTCGCAGTCGGTCTGGACCGGACAGGCGCCACAATCCGGCCGCGTCCGCGTGCAGCAGGTGGCCCCCAGGTCCATCATCGCCTGATTGTAGTCGGCGACGCGCTGGCCCGGGGTGCGCGCCTCGGCCAGCGCCCACAAGGCCTTCGACACCGCCGCCTGACCGGGCCATCCCTCGATCGCCGCATGCCGCGCCAGCACGCGCTTCACGTTGCCATCGAGGATCACCTGTCGCTGTCCCAGGGCGAGCGAGAGGATGGCACCGGCGGTGGACCGCCCGACGCCCGGCAGGGCCATGACCTCGTCCAGGGGCTGCGGAAAGCGGCCCCCATGCTCGGACACCACCTGCTGCGCCGCCCGGTGCAGATTACGGGCGCGGGCGTAGTAGCCAAGGCCGGACCACAGGTGCAGCACCTCGTCCAGCGATGCAGCGGCCAGGCTCCCCACATCGGGGAACTGCGCAATGAATCTCTGGTAATAAGGAATGACTGTTCCCACCTGGGTCTGCTGCAGCATGATCTCAGAGATCCACACGGCGTAGGGATCTCCGGTTCCCTGCCAAGGCAGGTCGTGACGGCCATGGCGGTCGAACCAGCGCAGCACACGAGCGGCGAAGTCCTTCACTCAGGCCGACTCCGCCCGCACTGCCAGCACAGATCGAATTCCGGTCCAATCCGTTCGCCGCACTCGCATTCCCAGGAAAGGGCCCGGTCGGGCTCGCCCCTCCGCCCCAGGAACTCGGCCAGCAGGGCCTTCGCCCGGGCAAGATCCCGGTCCTCGAGGATCCACACCCAGGGAAAACTCAGGCTTGGCAGCTCGCCGGCGGCCGCCGACTGATAACGACCGAGCACCGTTGCCGGGATGTGTGAGGCGGCCAGATAGTCCCGCAGCAACTGGGCCTCCAATTCGTCCTGTGCCTGATATAGCCTGTGCATGAGGTTAGTGTGGAATAAGCGCTCGAGCCGAGTCTGACACGGTTCGCCGGGCTCACCGCATGCTGCGCAACCGTGTCGGACTGAAGTCCGACCTATTGTCCGGGGCAAGTCGGCATTCATTCCGACAATTCGTAGTCTTGCCGGTGACCATTATTCCATGATCAGGGGTGTGGGCTACCCCCTAACCAAAGAGGATCAGGGAAGATTCGGTTCCCCCTGCGTGCCGGGGAGACCGGCAGGGGAGCCCACCGCACAAGGCCTGTTCGCCAGCGAAGGCGCGTCCCCCGACCGTTGGAGAATATTCAAACCTTAATAAATTTGGGAATAAATCGCGGCGCCGCTAGTCTAGGAATGCATGAACGAGAAAAAGTGTCCCTCTTTGCTCCAGAAATTCGGGCGGAACCGCCGTCTGAAACAGGAAATCTGCGCCCAGCGCGAGCGCCTCTACCGGCTGGCCTGGTCGTGGTGTCACGACCAGCATCTGGCGGAGGATCTGGTGCAGGAGGCGCAGACCCGGGCATTGGCGAAACTGGACAGCCTGCGGGACGAAGATCGACTCGCGGTATGGGTGACCCGCATCATGGCGAACCTGTTCCGCGACCATTACAGAAGACAACGAGAAGAAACCGGCCAGGATCTCGAGCCGGTCAGCGAGGAGACCCCCGAGGAGGCAGCGGATCGTTCGCAGCTGGTGCAGCGCACCCGCGAGGCGATCGCGACGCTGAAAGATGATCACCGACAGATCATCACCCTGGTGGATCTTGCGGGCTTCAGCTATGCCGATACCGCAACGATCCTGGATGTCCCGGTCGGCACCGTGATGAGCCGTCTGTCACGCGCGCGCGCCAACCTGCGCGATCGTCTGCAGCAGGTTCACGGCAACGACCGGGTCGTGGTGTCCCTCAGTAAAAGGAACCGGTCATGAACCGTCACGATGAAATCGACCTCAACGCCTACGTGGACGGCGAGCTCACACCGGATGAGAACCTGGCGTTGCTCGATGCGCTCCAGCAGGATCCGGAGCTGGCCAAGGAGGCCTGCCAACTCAACAATCTCAAGGCCCAGGTGCAACTCGCCTATGCCTCACCGCCTGGCCTGAACACCTGCCAGCGGCCACGGCGCCGATCGGCCTGGACGGCGGTGGCCGCAGGGCTGTTGATCGCGGCTGCAGGCGGCGCGGGCGGCTGGCTGGCCGGCAGTCCCACCGCACAGCAGGATCGGCTGGTGGTGCTCGACCCCGACGGTCGGGGGCAGGCGCCGGCCGCTGCGGACAGCGAAGAGACGCGCATCGTGTTCCACCTGACCACCCCCGACCAGGCGGCCGCGGCGGAACTGCTGGACGACGTGGAGCAGATGCTGCAGGCCTACGAGGCCGACGGAAAGCCCCTGCGGGTCGAGATCGTGAGCAACGGCGAGGGCCTGGACCTGCTGCGCGATCGCCTCAGCCACTACAAGGGGCGCATCCACCAGCTGGCCGAGCGGTATCAGAACCTGACCTTCGTGGCCTGCAAGAACACCATCGATCGCCTGAAGGTGCAACAAGGGATCGAGGTCAACATCGTTCCCGATGCCGAGGTGATCGATTCGGGCGTGGACTATGTGGTCAAACGCCAGCAGGAAGGCTGGATCTATATTCGAGGCTGATGCCGGCATGCGCCTGAACACCACGCTCTCCCGACTGTTCGTCGTCATCTTGCTGGCCTTGGGGCTCGCACAGGCCGGGACGGCGGGTGAGAGAATCCGCGTGGTCTACCATGTAAACGCCGAGTCCGCGCGACACCAGATGTCGGCCCTGCGCAGCGTGCGCAATCATCTTCGGGCAGAGGGCGATAGGATAACGATTCGGGTCGTGCTGCAGGGCCGTGGCGTGAGCATGCTGGTCCTGCCCGCAGCCCTGCTGCACCTGAATGGCCTGCACCAGGCCAATGCCACGCCGCAGATGACCGCCCTGGTGGACGAACTGTCCGACAAGGGCGTGCAGTTCGAGATCTGCGCCAATTCACTCAAGCGCCATGCCATCGATCCGGATCATGACCTCTACGCCACCGGCAATATCGTTATCGTGCCCAACGGGGTGGCCGAGCTGGCGCGCCTGCAGCAACGAGGCTATCTCTACATCAAACCCTGATTATCGATTTCGACACTCCTTTTCACCTCCAAGGTCGTGGGCCCGCTTCTGGCGGGCCATTTTTTTGGCACAGGGGACCTTCCAGGACTGCCCGCATGCAATAATCCGTGCGACATCCGGGTCTTATTCGCATGGCCAAACTCAGCAAGCATTTCGACGCCCTGGTCGGCGCGCTCAGCCCCGAACTCTACCGTTACGCCATGGGGCTGTGCCACAACCCGGATGTCGCCCAGGATCTGGTGCAGGAGACCTTTCTGCGCGCCTGGCGCTCGCAGGAGACCCTGCGTGACGTGAAGACCGCCCGGGCCTGGCTCTACACCATCCTGAGGCACGAGCACGCGCGCCTGTACGAGCGCCAGCGGCCCGATGTGCGCGACCCACACACCCTGCCGGACGTTCCCGTCCGCGGCTACGACACCAGTACCGAGGCCTTCAGCCTGCGCCGGGCGCTCGAGCGGCTGGACGGCCAGTATCGGGACCCCCTGCTGCTCCAGGTGGTGGGAGGGTTCAGCTGCAAAGAGATCGGCCGGATAATGGACCTCAAGCCCAATACCGTGCTGACCCGGGTGTTCCGCGCACGCAAGATGCTGCATGCCATGCTGGAAGAGGATCTGCAGGAGAGTTGTCATGAGGTGCCTTGAATTCCGTCGCGAGCTGCTGCAGGACCCCTTCGCCGCGGGCGAGGCCCTGCTCGCGCATGAAGCGGAGTGCGACGAATGCGCCCGCTTCTCGCGCCGAACCCGTGCGCAGGAAGCGGCCCTGCGGGATCTGTTGCGCTCGCCCGAGCCACCGCCGGAACTGGCCGAGCGTGTGCGCCTGGCGGTGCGCCTGGAACAGCAGGCAGAGCGCCGGCGTCCTCTGTGGCTGGCCGCGGCGGCAAGCGTGATGCTGGCGGTCACCATCGGCCTGGTGTCGCTGTACGATCGACACATCGAGCGCGGACACATGGCCCTGGCGCAGAGCGTTGTCTATCACATCGAGGACGAGGCCAAGCATCTGCACGCGCCGGGACCGGCATCTCCGCAGCGGGTGCACGAGGTGTTCGCCCGCTTTGGTGCCGAGCTGACCGGGAATATCGGTCAGATCAACTTCGCGGCCGAATGCCTGATGCGCAATCGCACCGGGATCCACCTGGTACTCAAGGGAAAAGACGGCCCGGTGACGGTATTCCTGATGCCGGGCGAAAGACCGGCGCGCACCATCCCGGTGGAGACCGACCGCTTCGATGGCGAGATCCTGCCCACCGCTTGGGGCAGTATCGCGGTGGTGGGAGAGCGCGGTGAACCGATCGCGCCGCTGGCGATCAAGGTGGCCAGCGAGGTGCGCTGGGGTACTCAGCCCGCCGGCGTGGCCGGATTGGACGAAACTGGCGGGCAGCAGTTGGCAGGCCGTTACTCACTCTGACCCTCCCCCTCCCGACCTCCCCCACCAGTGGGGGAGGAGACATGGGGCCTCACTTGCGATGTTTGTTCGGATACGCTTTCAGGCAAGCGCCATGCCAAAGCTCTCACGGAAGCGCGCCTCGAAATCGGCCCGTCGAAAGCCGTGGTTCTGCGGCCCCTGGCTCTCGATCTTGATCGCACCCATCAGCGAGGCGATGCGCCCGGTCAGCTCCCAATCCAGACCGTTCATCAGCCCGTACAGCAGGCCCGCGCGATAGGCGTCACCGCACCCTGTGGGATCGACCAGGGCCTCGGGTTCGGCGGCCGGGACCTCCAGGCGTTGTCCGCCGGTGAAGATCCAGGAGCCCTCGCCGCCCCGGGTCACGACCACCGCCTCCACCTGGCCGGCCAGCTGTTCGATCGTCCGGCCGGTACGCTCCTCCATCAGACGCGCCTCATAGTCGTTGAAGGCCAGCCAGGTGGCCTGCTCGACGAAACGCAGCAGGTCGTCGCCATCGAACATGGGCATTCCCTGGCCGGGGTCGAAAATAAAAGGGATGCCCGCTTCGGCAAACTGGGCGGCGTGCTCGATCATCCCCTGGCGACCGTCCGGCGAGACGATGCCTAGGGTCACGCCCGCGTGATCGTCCACCGTGTTCCGGTGCGAATGGTTCATCGCGCCGGGATGGAAGGCGGTGATCTGGTTGTCGTCCTGGTCGGTGGTGATGAAGGCCTGGGCGGTGAACTCGCCGGGGATCTCGCGCAGCCCCGCACGTGAGACGCCCTGCTGGTCCATCCACCGGGCATAGGGGCCGAAATCCTCGCCCACGGTGGCCATCGGCAGGCCCTCCCCCCCGAGCAGGTCGAGATTGTAGGCGATGTTACCGGCACAGCCGCCAAAGTTGCGGCGCATCTCCGGCACCAGAAAGGAAACATTCAGGATATGCACCTGATCGGGGAGGATATGGTTCTTGAAGTGGTCCTGGAACACCATGATGGTGTCATAGGCCATGGATCCGCAGATCAATGCCGACATGCTCTGGCTCCTGCTGACGGGGTGAAAAGGACGGCGGACGATGGTACCTTATGGCCTCGATGTCTGCCCGGGCAGACCGCAGGGCGTTGTGCTCAGCCGCCGCCTGGATAACAACAACCCCGGATTCCACAACCCACGGGGCCATCGGTCCCGACCCAAAGCAAGGATTAGGAGACAGCCCATGATGAAGAAGACCCTCACCGCCGCCACTCTGGCGCTGATGCTTTCCGGCACCGCGCTCGCCGCCTCTCAGGCCGACTTCGACAAGGCCTATGCCGCTGCCGAGGCCGCACGCAAGGCCGCCGCGGAGATGAAGAGCGAGTGGCGCGATACCGGCAAGCTGCTGAAGAAGGCCCAGGAAGCCGCCAAGGCCGGCGAATTCGACAAGGCCGTCAAGCTGGCCAAGGCCGCCGAGTTCCAGGGCAAGATGGCCGTGGAAGAGGCCAAGGCACAGGCCAACGCCGGCAATCCCGACTATCTCTACAACTGACCGATCGCCCATTACGCAAAAAAAACCCCGACCGGCGTCGCCGGTCGGGGTTTTTTCGTACTTGGACCCGAAGTTTACAGGGCCTTCTTGCAGAAGTACCAGTCGGTGCACTCGTAACCTTCCTGCATCCGCGCCTCGGCCTCTTCGGCGGTGGCCGGCGGGGGAACGATGACCTTGTCACCCGGCTGCCAGTTCTCGGGCGTGGCCACGCCCTCGGCATCACTGGTCTGCAGCGCGGTGACCAGACGCAGGATCTCCGCGATCGACCGGCCATTGGTCATCGGGTAGTAGATCATCGCCCGCAGCTTGCCCTCCGGGTCGATCACGAAGGTTGCACGTACCGCCGAGGTATCGCTCGCCCCCGGCTGGATCATGCCGTAGGCCCTGGCCACCTGCATCGACAGATCGGCAATAATCGGGAAGGGAATTTCGATCCCGAATTTTTCCTTGATATTGCGCTCCCAGGCGATGTGCGAGTAGTTGCTGTCGATCGACAGCCCCAGCAGCTCGCAGCCGATGTCCTGGAACTGTGCATGCGCCTTGGCGAAGGCGATGAACTCGGTGGTGCAGACCGGGGTGAAGTCCGCGGGGTGCGAGAACAGCACCAGCCAGCGTCCGCGATAGTCCTCCAGGCGCTTCACGCCATGGGTGGTCGGGGCCTCGAAGGCCGGCGCCGGTTCGTTGAGACGGGGCATGCCCGGTTGTGCTTGTTGGGTCGTGTTTTCCATGATGTCTTCCTCTCGTTTCGCTGGATTGGGAGGGCGGGGGTGGCGCCCTCGTTGACAGTGAAGACATTATGGAGATCGTAATATTATTATTCTAATTGATTATTCTATTTTAATGGATAGTCTATAGCTATCAGACGTCCGGCGGGACTGCCTCTGCGTGGCCGACCTCGTCCTCGGGCCGCCCATAGCGCCGGGCCGAGAGGGCCAGGATCAGCAGCGCACCGCTCAGGAGGACGATAGCCACCGAGATCGCCAACAAAAGGTAGAGATGGAAGGTCTCCGAGACGTGCTGCACATCGATCACCAGGTGCCGCGACAGGGCCGTAATGGCGATGAAGATCAGAAACTGCACCGGCAGTCGCCGGGTCTTGAAATAGATCCCGATCATCGCCCCCAGCTCGAGGTAGATGAACAGCAGCAGGATGTCCTTCAAGGCCGCGTAGCCCTTCTCCATCATGTGCAGGTATTCATGCGCCGCAGACCAGACCACGGTCGCCCCGATCACGAACAGCGCGATGTAGTGGAACAACTCCACCAGCAGGTTGCCGATCCGCTCCACCCGGCCTACATGCCTGTCCATCGCCCCTCCCCTGATTGTTGTTGTAGCGACATGGCCAGTCGATTATTGTCGCAACAGCTGAAGGCGGCTAGCCGGGATTACCCGCAGGTCGAAACCTGGGCTATCCCGGATGGTAACGGTTCGCATCAGATGCCGCTCAGAATCAGGCCCCACACGAGCAGCGCCTGGAGGATGGCGATGAACACCGCCGCCGAGGCAATATCCTTGGCCCGGCCGGAGAGCCGGTTGTGCTCGGGGCCGAAACGGTCGATTGCCGCCTCGATGGCCGAGTTGAGCAGCTCGACGATCAGCACCAATACCCAACTGCCGACCAACAGGGCCTTCTCGATCCCACCCTCACCCAGCCACAGGCCCAGTGGCAACACCACCAAGGCGATGGCCACCTCCTGACGGAAGGCCGACTCATGCCGGAAGCAACTCCGCAACCCCTTCAGGGAGTAACCCAGCGCGCGCCAGGCCCGCATCAGCCCCTGATTCTCGAAATACTCCGACATCGGATCGCCGCGGCGCCGCTATCGCGGGCCCCTCCCCCGATTGCGGAGGAAGCCGGGAGGGGGAGATTCGATGCCAGACATCGCGCCACCCCTGGGCACTATTCCCCCGCCTTCCACTTCAGATCCAGCTCCCGCGCCGCACGCACATCGTCCAACCGCCGCACCGGCAGGGTGTGGGGGGCCGAGCGCACCGTGTCGGGTTCGGTCTCGGCCTCGTGCTGAATCGCCTTCATCGCCTCGATGAAACCATCCAGTTCCTCGCGCGCCTCGGTCTCGGTAGGTTCGATCAAAAAGCACTCCGGCACGAGCAGCGGGAAATAGGTGGTCGGCGCATGGTAGCCGTAGTCCAGCAGCCGCTTGGCGAAGTCCATTGCGGTAACCTTCAGCTCCTTGGCCTGGCGCCGGAGGGTGACGATGAACTCGTGGGTGGCGCGGCGCTGCGGATAAGCCAGGTCGAAGCCGGCCTTCTCCAGCTGGCGCGCCATATAGTTGGCATTCAGCGTCGCATGATCGGCCACCCGGATCATCCCCTCGCGTCCGAGCATCCGCGCGTAGATCCAGGCCCGCAGCAATACGCCCGCATTACCGGCAAAGGTCATCAGCTTGCCGATGCTCTGGGGACGCTCCTTCTCGGTGAGCCAGTAGTAATCGCCATAGCCATCCTTCGCCACCATGGGCACCGGCAGGAAGGGCTTGAGGCGTTCGGACACGCCCACCGGGCCTGCCCCTGGCCCGCCCCCGCCGTGCGGGGTGGAGAAGGTCTTGTGCAGGTTCATGTGGATCACGTCGAAGCCCATATCGCCGGGCCGGCACTTGCCCAAAATGGCGTTCAGATTGGCGCCGTCGTAGTAGAGCAGGCCACCGGCCTCGTGCACGATGCGCGCGATCTGCTCGATGTTGCGTTCGAACACACCGACGGTGGAAGGGTTGGTGAGCATGATCCCCGCGGTCTGCGGCCCTACTGCCGACTGCAGGGCCTCCAGGTCCACGTCGCCGGCCGCATCGGTGGGGATTTCCTTGACCTTGTAGCCGCACATCACCGCAGTGGCAGGGTTGGTGCCATGGGCCGCATCGGGCACGATGATCTCGGTCCGGCCGGTGTCTCCCTGCGCATCGTGGTAGGCGCGGATCATGGCCACCCCGGTGAATTCGCCCTGGGCGCCGGCGGCCGGTACCAGGGAGACCTCGCTCATGCCGGTGACTTCCTTGAGCAACTCCTGCAGTTCGAACATACAGGCCATGAACCCCTGACTATGGGTCAGCGGCGCCAGGGGATGGCGGCCCAAAAAGCCCGGCAGCATGGCCAGGCTGTTGCAGGCCCGGGGGTTGTACTTCATGGTGCACGAGCCCAGGGGGTAGAACTGGGTGTCGATGGAGAAGTTCTTCTGCGACAGCCGGGTATAGTGACGCACCACCTGCATCTCGGACACCTCCGGCAGGGCCGGCGGCTTGTCCCGCAAAAACTCGGCGGGGATGTCATCCAGCGCGGCCTTGCGCGCCGGCGCCTGGGCGAAGGCGCGGCGGCCGGGGCGGGATTGTTCAAAGATGAGCATGAATAAAACCTCTCTTATGGGTCTTCCTGCGGCGCCATTTCTGGTGGGTTGCGCAAAGCTCAACCCACCCTACCGGCCCGTGGCAGCTCGCGGAAATCACCGCGTGCAGCGGAACCTTGTCGGGCTAAAGCCCGACCTACATTCGAGGGTAGGTCGGAATTCATTCCGACAATTCGTGGCCTCGTCGATCGTCATTGCTCCACGAACAGAGCAGCGCCCCCTCCGCGAATATCAGCCCAATGCCGCGATCGCCGCCTCCAGATTCGGTTCGCTCGCGATCTCTGGCACCAGCTCGGTATACAGCACCTTGTTGTCCTCATCGAGCACAACCACCGCCCGGGCACAGAGGCCGGCGATCGGCCCGTCGGTGATCAATACGCCATAGTCCTTGGCGAAATTCTTTGAGCGCATCATCGACAGAGTCGTGACACCCGTGCCGGCGGCCTCACAGGTACGCGCCTGCGCCATGGGCAGGTCGGCCGAGATGGCCAGTACCACCACGTCATCTCTATCCGCGAGTTGTTCCTGCAGCGCCTTGCTGGTATCGATGCAAATCCCGGTGTCGAGGCTCACGACGATATTGAGCAGCTTCTTCTTGCCGGCGAAATCCGCCAGGCTCTTGTCGCTGAGGTCCGCCGCCACCAGCTTGAAATCGGGCGCGGTACTACCTACTGCCGGCAACTCGCCGTTGGTGTGAATGGGATTGCCTTCCAGGGTGATCTCGGCCATGTCTCTCTCCTTATGGGGTGGTGTCGAACTTCGGTTCCACCGGGCACTTGGCCCGGCCCTGTGCTGCCACCACGCGCTCCAGCTTGGCCGCGTAGTGCTCGATATCTTCGACGGTCCGCTGCTCGGTGGCGCAGACCAGAAGGGCGTTGCCCAGCTCGGGGTAGTCCTCGCTCAGATCGAAGCCGCCGAGCACATTGTGCGCCGCGATGGTCTTGAGCGCATCGCGCACCGGCATGGGCAGGCGAATCACCTGCTCGTGGAAGCAGGGACCATCGAACACCGACTCAACGCCATCGATGGCGGTCAGCCGCCCGACCAGCTCGCGGGTATTGGCATGGCTGGCCGCGGCCACCCGCGCCAGCCCCTCGGCACCCAGCAAGGCCATGTGGATAGTGGCGGCGGTCACCAGCAGGCCCTGATTGGTACAGATGTTGGAGGTCGCCTTCGAGCGCCGGATGTGCTGCTCGCGCGCCTGCAGGGTGAGCGTATAGCCGGGCCTGCCCTCCAGGTCGACGGTGCGACCGATGATGCGCCCGGGCATCTGGCGCACCAGCGCCTGGGTGGAACACATGATCCCGAAATAAGGACCGCCGGAAGACAGTGGCGCGCCCAGCGGCTGGCCCTCGCCGACCACGATATCGGCCCCTGTCTCACCCCATTGGCCCGGCGGTGTGAGCACTGACATCGCCAGCGGATTGACCACACCGATGGCCAGCATGCCGTTGGCATGGGCCCAGTCGGTCATGGCATCGACCGGCTCGAGCATGCCGAAGAAATTGGGCTGCGGCACCACCAGCGCCGCGAAGTCCTCGTCCGCGTAGCGCGTCAGCGCATCCAGGTCGGTGGTGCCGGTGGTGCTGTCGAAGGGCACCTCCACCAGCTCGATCTGCTGGTTGCGCACGATGGTATGCGCGACCTTGCGATAGGCCGGGTGCAGCGAGCGCGGCACCAGAATGCGCTTGGACTTGGATTTGCGATTGCCGCGCACCGCCATCAGGATCGCCTCGGCCACCGCGGATGCCCCGTCATAGAGCGAGGTATTGGACACATCCATGTCCATCAGCGCCGTGATCATGCTCTGGAACTCGTACAGCAGCTGCAGCGTGCCCTGGCTGGCCTCTGCCTGGTAGGGGGTATAGGCGGTGTAGTACTCGCCCCGGGTCGCCAGCTGCCAGACCGCCGCCGGCACGTGATGATCGTAGGCACCGGCGCCAATGAAACAGAGCGCCTGCCCGTCACGCCGGGCACGCGAGTGAGCCAGCGCGCCCACCTCCATCTCGGACATCCCTTCCGGAATGCCGGGCAGGTCGCCGGCGCGCAGGTGGGCGGGTATCTCGTCGAACAGTTGCTCGATCGACTCGACGCCGATGGCCTCCAGCATGTGCCGGACGTCGTCTTCGGTATGGGGAATGAACGGCATGGGTTCTGCTACCTGAATCGGCGGGCGGGCCGCCGGACTATCGGATCAGTGTTCTTCGCTTTCGCAATGCTCGGCATAGGCCTCGGCATCCATCAGGTTCTCCACCTCGCCCTCGTCGAGCAGCTTCAGCTTGAACATCCAGCCGGCATCGTAGGGATCGGTGTTGATGGTCTCGGGGGCGTCCACCAGCGCCTCGTTGATCTCCACCACCTCGCCAGAGACCGGGCAATAGACATCGGACGCCGCCTTGACCGATTCGACCACCGCGCACTCGTCGCCGGCCGCCAGCTCCGCACCGACCTCCGGCAGTTCGACGAACACCAGGTCACCGAGCAGTTCCTGGGCATGATCGGTGATGCCCACGGCCACCACGCCGTCACCGTCGTCTCGCACCCATTCGTGGGTCTTGGTATAGCGATAATCGCTCGGGATATTGCTCATCTTTCGGTCCTCTGCAATGGCACCCACTGGCGCGCTGTCATAGCTCGATGCAGGCCTGGCCGTTGCGCACGAACGGCAGCTTGACCCGCTTCAATGGTAGTCGTTTTCCGCGGATGTCCACGTCCAGGCGCTCGCCGGCGTCGGCCGCAACGCGTGCCATGCCGATGGATCGCTCCAGGGTCGGGGAAAAGCCACCGGAGGTGATCTCGCCCACCTCGCGATCGCCGTCGTAGATCTTCTGATGACCGCGCAGCACGCCACGGCCCTCCAGCAACACCCCGACGAAACGGGGAATATCGCCGGCCGCCTGCTGCGCCTCCAGGGCGCTGCGTCCGATGAAATCACGCTCATCGGCCATGGCCACGGTCCAGCCCAGCCCCGCGGCGAGGGGGCTGGTCTGCTCGTCCATGTCCTGACCGTACAGGTTCATGCCGGCCTCCAGGCGCAGGGTATCGCGCGCACCCAGGCCGCAGGGACGCACACCCGCATCCGCCAGCGCGCGCCACAGGGCCTCGGTCTCGGATTCGGGCAGGACGATCTCGAAGCCGTCCTCGCCGGTATAGCCGGTCCGACCGACGAACCAATGGCCATCGGTGGCAGCGTGGAAGGGCTTCAGTTCGGCCGCGGCCTCGCGCAGTCCCGACGGCAGCAGCGGCAATGCCTTCTCACGGGCGTTGGGGCCCTGGACCGCGATCATGCCCAGATCGAAGCGCGGCTCGACCTGCACCCCATAGGGGCGGGCCTGCTCGGTGATCCAGGCGACGTCTTTCTCGGTAGTGGCGGCGTTGACTACCATGCGGAACCACTCGTCCGCCATGTAGTAGACGATCAGGTCGTCAATCACCCCGCCTTCGGGATTGAGCATGCAGGAGTAGAGCGCCTTTCCCGGGGTCTTGAGCTTGGCGACGTCGTTGGCGAGCAGATGGGTGAGGAACTCGCGCACCCGCTCACCACGCAGATCCACCACCGTCATGTGGCACACGTCGAACATCCCCGCGTCCTGGCGCACCGCATGGTGCTCCTCGATCTGCGAACCATAGTGCACCGGCATGTCCCAGCCGCCGAAGGGCACCATGCGGGCGCCCATCTCGCGATGTACGGCATTGAGGACGGTCTTCCTGTCTGCACCCATCAGGTGTTCTCCCGGTCCGGAATGAAAAAGGGGCGGATGGCCTTCACTACCCGCGTAGTCACTGCCATCCGCCCCTCTGTCCGGTAACCTGAGAGTTTACCCCGTCGGTGGGCGCAGCCCGAGGCGCGCCGCTCTCCAGAGCCAGGCCCGAGTGTGATCACTCCGTCGTCGTGGTCCTTTTGCCTGAGCGATTCCGGGCGGAATTTGCGCCTTCGGCGCCGTCTGGTGACGGTCTCTCCCACGCGACTTGGGGCCGGGAATAGTGACTATAGCCATTTGCCGGCCCTTTTTCAAAGACGGGCAGAACGCCGAACCAAAAGGATCACCGGCAGCAACCCCGCCAGCACCAGCGCCACTGCCGGCAGCGCCGCCCGTTCCCACTCGCCCTCGGAGGTCAGTTCGTAGATACGCACCGCCAGGGTATCCCAGCCGAAGGGGCGCAACAGCAGGGTCGCCGGCATCTCCTTCATCACGTCCACCAGCACCAACAGCGCCGCGGTCAGCAGACCGGGGCGCAACATCGGGACGTAGATCCGGCGGACGACCTCGCGCGGACTTGCGCCCAGACTGCGCGCCGCCTCCCGCAGATGCGGCCGAATCCGCTCGAGCGCACTGTCCACCGGCCCAAAGGCGACCGCGAGGAAACGTACGAAATAGGCCAGCAGCAGGCCCACCAGGCCGCCCGCCAACAACAGGCCCGGATCGACCCCGAACCAGGCGTGCCAGAGATCGGCCAATCGGTTGTCCACCCAGGTGAGCGTGAGCATCACGCCAACCGCCAGGACCGAGCCCGGAAGGGCATAGCCGAGCGTGGCAATCCGCACGCCCGTGCGGGTGAAGCCGTCGCCGTGATGCCGGCGTGCGTAGGCCAGCACAAAGGCCCCGGCCACGGTCAGCAACGCGGCTGTGCCTCCCAGCATGGCCGTATGCCCGAGCAGGTCGAGATAGCGGGCGTCCAGCTGCTCGCGCGTCTCCCAGGCCCACCGGGCCAGCTGCGAGACGGGCAGCCCGAAGGCGAGCAGGAAGACGCCCAGCGCATAGGCGCAGGCCAGCCAGGCGCGTGCGCCAGCCAGGCGGATGCGCCGGGTCTGGCCGCGGCCCGAGTCCCCGAACCGGGCCCTGGCGCGAAAATGCCGCTCCAGCCACAGCGCGCCCAACACCAGCAACAGCAGCAGCGAGGCCAGCTGCGCGGCGCTGTTGAGATCGAAGAATCCGAACCATGCCTTGTAGATGGCGGTGGTAAAGGTGTCGTAGTTGAAGATCGCCACCGCACCGAAATCCGCCAGGGTCTCCATCAGCGCGAGTGCCAACCCGGCGGCGATGCCTGGCCGCGCCATGGGGACGGAGACCCGCCAGAAGGCCTGCCAGGGGCCCTGTCCGAGTACGCGCGCGGCCTCATAGGCACTCTGTCCCTGGCCCAGAAAGGACACCCGCGCCAACATGTAGACATACGGATAGAACACCAGGGCCATGACCGTGATCACCCCCCCCGCGTTGCGTACCTCCAGGGACCAATGCGGCCCGAGGCCCAGGACCTGTCGCAGGGTCTGCTGCACGGGCCCGGAAAAATCGAACAGACCGAGAAAGACGAATGCCAGGACATAGGCGGGCAGCGCGAAGGGGAGCATCAGCGCCCAGTCGAGCCAGCGCCGCCCCGGAAACTCGCAGCGGGCGGTCAGCCATGCCAGGGAGACACCCAGCACGCTGGTCCCCAGCGCCACGCCGGCCACCAGTATCAGGGTATTGGCGAGCAGGGACGGCAGCTGCGTCTGGGCCAGGTGCCGCCAGATATCGGCGTCGATGGTGAGCCAGCCAGAGAAGATCACCAGCAGCGGCAGCAATACCACCAGCGCCAGCAGCCGCGCGGACCAACGCCAGAGACGCCCCTCGGAACGCCTGTGGTTGGGCAATGATTCGGCAGCGGCGACGCTCATGGGCACCTCGACAAAAAACGCCCCGGCCGGGTGGCCGGGGCAATCACCTCAGGGTCGGGAGCCTGTCACCGATAGCCGGCCCGGTCCATCAGGCGAATGGCCGCCGCCTGCAACCGCCCGAACTCTGCAACGTTCAGCTCGTCTTCCTTGAAACCGCCCCAGGCCTTGACCTGGGCCACCGGCTCGACGCGGGGATTGACCGGATACTCGAGGTTCAGGCCGGCGAAGTCCTCTTGCGCCGCCTCGGAGCTGAGCCATTCGAGCAGTTTCTGTGCCGCCTCCGGGTGCCTGGCATGGGCGGTGACACCGCCGCCGGAGACGTTCACATGCACCCCGGTGGTCTGCTGGTTGGGCCAGGCCAGGGCCAGTTCGATATTCGGATCCTTCTTCTGCAGACGGCCGAAGTAATAGGTATTGACGATGGCCACATCGCACTGGCCGGCGAGGATCGCCTGCATGGTCTTGGTGTCATTGGAGAAAGGAGGCGCTGCCAGGTTGGCCACCCAGCCACGCACGATACGCTCGGCCGCCGGTTCGCCATGATGCGCGATCAGCGCGGCGACCAACGACTGATTGTAGACCTTCTTGGAGGTCCGCAGGCACAGGCGCCCCTTCCACTTCGGATCGGCGAGGTCCTCGTAGGTGGTTATCTCCTGCGGCTTTACCCGCTCGGTGCTGTAGACAATGGTCCGGGCCCGCTTGGTGAGGGCAAACCAGCGATGGTCCGGATCACGCAGATGCGCCGGCACGTTCTGTTCCAGCGTCGCCGATTCGATGCCACCCAGCACTCCTTTGTCGGCGGCCTGCCAGAGGTTGCCGGCATCGACAGTCAGCAACAGATCCGCGGGCGTCCGTCGGCCCTCGGCCTGCAGGCGCGAGATGAGTGGGCCGGCCTTGTCGGTCAGCCAGGTGATCTTGGTCCCGGTTTCTTTCATATACCGGTCGAAAAGGGGCTTGATCAGGTGCTCCTTGCGCGAGGAATAGACCACGACCTCGTCGCCGGCGAGACTCACCACCGGCACCGACAGCGCAACCATTAGAAGTCCCAGGATCAGACGGCGCATTGCTTACCTCCCATTGCAAACTCGTAATGCGAACGATTCGCAATTCTAGAGATATTGCAGAGGATGTCAACCGTTCTGATAATCATTCTCACTATCAGGGCCGTAGCCCGGATGGAGGCCGCAGGCCGGAATCCGGGAAGGCAACGGTCGGGTCACCTGGATTCCACTTTGGCTTCATCCAGGCTACGCCACTGCCCCATGAGCGGGGGAGATGAGCAACGGAATCTCTCAGATCTCTCTCAACAATCTGAAGGGATGCGCGCAAGATTCGGCAGTTCGATGCCCTGCCCCAGGGCCACCCGCTCGAACTGGCGGCGCAGCGGCGGGATGCGATCGGCCATGCCCAACCCCAGATTGCGGAGCAGGTGGAGCGCCGGATTCTGGTTGCAGAACAGATGCTTGAAGGCATCCATCGCCATCTGGGTCGCCAGGTTATGTCCCTTGCGGGCCCGTTCGTAACGGCGCAGCACGCCCAGCGCGCCCGGCGATTCCTGATGTTCGCGGGCCTGCACCAGGATATCGACCAGCACACCGGCGTCCAGCAGCCCCAGGTTGACCCCCTGCCCCGCCAGCGGATGGATCACATGCGCTGCGTCCCCTATCAGCGCCAACCCGGGCTGGACATAGGCGTTGGCGTGCTGCAGCCGCAGCGGGAACAGCGCCCGGTCGCCGAGCAGAGACAGACGACCGCAGCGTCGCTCGCTGGCCAGGGTCAACCGGTCATCGAAGTGCGCCGGCTCCAGGTCACGCAGCTCCGCCGCCTCCACCGGGGCGGTGCTCCAGACGATAGAGAACAGGTCGTCCTGCATCGGCAACAGCGCCAGCGGCCCCTTGGGCATGAAGCGTTGCCAGGCGGTGGACTGATTGCCATGCTCGGCACGCACCGTCGCCACCAGCGCATGCTGATCGTAGTCGCGCGCAGTCAGGCCGATCCCGGCGAGCTCCCGCAGCCGCGAGCGGGCCCCGTCGGCCCCCACCAGCAGATCCGCCCGGAGGTCCGTCCCATCGGCGAACGACAGCCCGTTCTGATCCCCGGTCGTCAGATCCGTGACCTCTCGGCCAAGGACCACCTCGATGCTCGGCGTACGCGATATCGCCTCCCACAGGGCCGCCACGATCACCCGGTTCTCCACGATATGACCCAGGTCCGGCTCGCCGATGTCGGCCGCGTCGAAATGGATCTCGCCCAGCCCGCGCGCCTCCCACACGTGCATCTGCCCGTAGGCGGTCACACCCCGCCGCGCCATCGCCGGCCAGGCATCCAGGTTCTGCAGGATGAGCTGGGAGGCGCGGGTCAGCGCCGAGACCCGCAGATCGTGGCTGTCCGCGAGCCAGTCCAGCGGTGGCTCGCGGCGCTCGAGCAGGGCCACGCGGAAGCCTTCGCGCGCCGCACCCAGGGCAAGGGCGGCACCGACCATGCCCCCGCCGACCACTGCGATGTCGAAGTGCCGTTCACTCATCGCGGCGGCAACCCCCGTGCCAGGCGCGGCAGGCGTCCCTGGACACCCATCGCCGCCCTGGCCAGCCGATGGCGCGCCGGTGGCAGCAGATCCAGTGCCAGCATCCCCGCGTTGCGCGCCAGCTGGACCGGCGGCAAGGGATTGCTGAAGATCCGCGCCAGGCCGTCGGTGGCCAGGGCGACGTTGCGCTGGTCGCCCTGGCGCCAGCGCTCATAGTTGAACAGCACGGCCTCGCCGCCGATGTCATCGCCCGCCGAGTCGGCCGCCAGGACCAGATCCACCAGTGCCGCCACATCACGCAATCCGAGGTTGAAGCCCTGTCCGGCGATGGGGTGAAGGGTATGCGCCGCATTGCCGATCACAGCGATGCGCGGCCGCACCGACTCGGTCACCCGCAGCAGGCCGAGCGGATAGCTGGCCCGTCGCCCGACCCGTTCGAAGCGCCCAAGGCGGTAGCCGAAGCGCGACTGGAAGCGATCGAGAAACGCCCGGTCGTCCAGCGCCATTACCTCCTCGACCTGCTCGTCCCGCACCGTCCAGACCACGGCACAGCGCCCCTCGCTCATCGGCAACAGGGCGATGGGCCCGGTCCCGGTGAAGCGCTCGTAGGCGACGTTACGGTGCGGGCGGCTCGGGGTGACGTTGGTCACCACCGCCGATTGCCCGTATTGCCATTGCCGGGTCGGCAGGCCCAGCGCCTCGCGCACGAAGGAGCGCCCGCCGTCCGCCGCCACCAGCAACCTCCCCTGCAACGTCTCGCTCGCGCCCTCGCGCTCGATATGCACCCGTGCCACCTGTTCGTCGGAGGCCACACCCACCACCTGGGCAGGCGCGATCCAGGCCACGTCGGCGCAGTCGCGCAACCGGGCGAGCAACACCTGGCCGAGATGCCGCGCGGTGGCCACGTAACCGAGCGCCGGCACCTGTTCCTCGCGGGCCGACAGATGGGTGAAACCGAAATGGCCGCGGTCGGAGACATGGATCTCGCAGATGGGCTCGGCATCTCCGGCGATGTCCGGCCAGACGCCCATGCCCTCGAAGATACGGCGGCTGCCCCAGGCCAGGGCGATGGCACGGTCGTCGTAACTGGGCTGGCTCGGATCGCCCGGCGCGTGGGCGTCGATCAGGCCGATACGCAGCCCCTGGCCGGACAGGGCCAGACCCAGGCTGGCGCCGACCATGCCGCCACCGGCGATCAGGACATCGTATGTCGCCTGCCCGTTCATCCCATCAGCGCCTCGATCTCCTCGACGGTCTTGGGCGCGTCGCGGCTGAGCACATCCGGCTCGCCCTTGGTGACCAGTACGTCGTCCTCGATGCGGATGCCGATGCCCTGCCACTTCTTGGCCACGCCTTTCATCCCCCTGGGAATGTACAGTCCCGGTTCCACCGTCAGCACCATACCCGGCTCCAGCTCGCGCCAATGCGCATCTACTTTATAGTCACCCACGTCATGCACGTCCATCCCCAGCCAGTGACCGGTGCGGTGCATGTAGAACTTGCGATAGCTCTCCTTCTTGAGCGCATTGGTAAGGGTTCCCTTGAGCAACCCCAGCTTGAGCAGGCCCCGGGTGAGCACCCGCACCGCGGCACGATGCGGGTCGTCCCAATGATTGCCAGAACGTACCTTGTCGATCGCCGCCAGCTGCGCATCCAGAACCAGCTGATAGAGCTGGCGTTGCGGTTTGCTGAAGTAGCCATTGACCGGGAAGGTCCGGGTGATGTCGGAGGCATAGCAGTCGAGCTCGCAACCGGCATCGATCAGTACCAGGTCGCCATCGCGCAGGGCGTCTCGGTTCTCGACATAGTGCAGGATGCAGCCATTGTCGCCACCCCCCACGATGGAGGGATAGGCCAGCCCCGACGCGCCCTTCATGGCGCAGTGATAGGCGAACTCTGCGGCGAGCTGGTACTCGGCCACACCCGGTCGGCAGGCCTGCATCACTCGCCGGTGGGCCGCCGCGGAGGTCTTGGCCGCGCGGCGCATCACCGCCACTTCGGAGCGGCTTTTGTACAGCCGCATGTCGTGCAGGAAATGATCGACGGCGATGAACTCGGTGGGCACCTTGACCCCGGCACGCGAGCGCTCGCGCACATGGTGCACCCAACCGGATACCCGATGGTCGAACCCGGAGTCACAGCCCATGGCATAGAAAACGCGGTCACGCCCCTCGAGCAGGCCCGGCATGATGTCGTCCAGATCCGAGTAGGGAAAGGCATCGTCGGCGCCATAGTCGGCAACCGCCCCTTCGAGGCCGGCACGACGTCCGTCCCACTGTTCCTTGGCTGGATCGCGTTCGCGGCAGAACAGCAGGTATTCGCCCTGGGGACGACCGGGCATCAGCACCGCCACCGCCTCGGGCTCGGGGAAGCCGGTCAGGTAATAGAAATCACTGTCGGGGCGGTAGGGATAGTGGACATCCCGGTTGCGTACCTGCTCGAGCGCGGTGGGCAGGATGGCAATGGCATCACGCCCCAGCATGCGCATCAGCTGCCGGCGCCGGCGCGCGAACTCAGTGGACCTCATGCGACACCTCGCCGGTCGGCTCGCGCCGGTGCATGTCCTCGTTGATCAGCATCGCGGCCACCCGCATATACTCCTCGATCTCCGCCGCCGCCTGCTGCTCCTCTTCGCCGAGCTCGCCTTCGGCGGTCTGCAGCCGGCTGATCTCGTAGAAGTCGCGCAACGCCTCCTTTCCCTCCGCTGAAAGCGCCTTGTCCACGGCCTTCTCTCCAGCCAGGCCGACGCCATACAGAAAACCCTGCGCCCAATCACGCAAGGCGCTGGGGACGTCATAGCCGGCCTCGGTGACTGCCTGCGGCGGCAGCCACAGGTTCAGACCGAAAGAGGCATCCTGCATCTGCTCTCGCGTCGCCTCGAACAGCTGATCGAGCTGCGTGCGGCACTCCTGGGCCAGCACATCGTCCGGCTCGAGGTCGGCATACAGGCTATCGGACCAATGGCCCAAGGGGTCGGCCACGTCGCCGGAGATTAGACCCACGGCGATGCCATGCGCCTCGCTGGGTGTAACGGTGAGGCCCGCGCGCTGCATCGCCTGGTAGACATCGGCGTAATCGGGGAATCCGCTGGAAGGCAAGTGCTGAGCCCGTGCTGCTGAAAGGGTGGGCATCATATTAACATGTCCGAATCCCCGCCCTTTGAGCTGGCCTGTCGACCAGTTCGCGCTGACGTGAAATTCGGCGTGCGGCATGGTGCAAACCTGTCTAGAATCGGCTGCATGAGCGACAGCCCCATCCAGGAACAGGATCTGCGTGCGCTGGAGATCCGGGTCGAGGAACTGATCCGCGCCTGCGCCCACCTGAAAGATCAGAACAAAACCCTTCGCGCCGAAGTCGAGCAACTCTCGGTCGAACGCGAGCGGCTACTCGAGAATCATGCTGCGGCCCGCGGCCGTGTGGAGTCCCTGATCGAACGACTGAAGTCCATCGAGGCCGCCTCATGAGCAGCAAGCGTCACGCTGTAGCGGTCAACATCCTGGGCAAGGAGTACCGCATCGGGTGCGAGCCCGACGAGGAAGATGCGCTGCTCAAGGCAGCGCGGCACCTGGATGCGCGGATGAAGGAGATCCGGGGCTCGGGCAAGGTAATCGGCACCGAACGCATCGCAGTGATGGCAGCGCTCAACCTCTCGCACGAACTGCTGACCCGCGAGGACAACGCCGACGCCGCGGCCGGCACCGCCAACAAACGCATTCGCTCCCTGCGCGAGCGCATCGAAATCGCGCTCAACGACAGCACCCAACTCGAACTCTGAATCTAACCTGGCCTGCCGCCAGGGCGGCCTTGCGGGCGGGCCTTCAAGGGCCGAAATTCCCTGGGAGTCGGTCGGACTCAACACAGTTTGGCTGCAAATCCGCGGATACCAATCAACTGAGCTGACCGAATTCGTCGAATAGACCCGGCTGTTCTCCCCATTCGACAAGCCCGTTTCACGCGCTCCCACGAATCTGACTCCGGCCATCCCCGGCCTCCGCCCCTACGGGGACAGCTGAGCCGCTCGATCCAACCCTGCGGATGAGTCGCTTCAAGCGGTCAAATCCGACGGGCCCCTGGCACCCCTCTATCTGGTTGTACTTTCTGCGCGAGGGGTTTAGTCTGATTACAGGTATCCCCTGCGGTGTCCGACAGCTGGCCAGATATTCCCTTGAGCCTATGCTGATGCACCTCGGGGCCGGGTCACGGTAGCCGGTGTGCATGCCCGTCTTCGAGCGGGAAGCCTGAAGCACCGTTCCAGCCCCACTTGAACCTCACGGTTCAAGGACCACGGCAGGCACCGGCACAGGCGGGGGATACCGCTTTCCGCACCCGGTAGCCACCTTCTTGAATACCCACGCCACCGACACCGCCGAACTGCGCAAGCGCCTGCGCGGCATCCGTCGTGATATCCCACCCGAAGAACTGCATCGCGCTTCGCAGGCGGCGAATGCCCGCATCATGGACCTGCAAGGGTTCAGGCGCGCGCGCCACATTGCCGGCTATGTCGGCAGCAAGGGAGAGATCGACCCCATGCCGCTAATGCATCTGGCCCACTTGATGGGCAAGCAATGCTATCTGCCGGTGCTGCATCCGGTGTTGCCCGGTCGCCTCTGGTTCGTGCCATGGACACCCGAGATACCCATGACGCTGAACCGCTTCGACATACCCGAACCTGTCTTCGATGTGCGACAGTGCCGCAAGCCCCAGTGGCTGGACTTGATCCTGATGCCATTGCTCGGCTTCGACACCGACTGCCATCGGCTCGGCATGGGCGGTGGCTTCTATGACCGCACCCTTGCGTTTACGCGTCATCGCAGACGGACAACACACCCTTATCTGATTGGCATTGCACACGATGCACAACGCTGCGAACGCATTCCCGATGCGCCCTGGGACGTTCGGCCCTCGATGATCGTCACCCCGTCACGCAGCTATCGATGCCACAACAAGCAACCTGCATGAGCGACTAAAGATCTTTGCGTCACTGCCGACCCAGCGATACATGAACAGCAATTGTTTGTTCGCTGTTCTGGCATTTTTACTTTCGTTGTTTATACTCATGCCAGGGTTTGATTCACCTTTAGTAAAGGGAGGGGAGTAATGGCAGTCAAGAAAGCCGCGAAGAAGAAGGCAGCAACCAAGAAGAAGGTTGCGAAGAGGGTCGCAAAGAAGGCAGCCAAGAAGGTTGCGAAGAAGAAGGTCGCAAAGAAGGTTGCCAAGAAGAAGGTGACCAAGAAGGCGGCGAAGAAGAAGGTCGCCAAGAAGAAGGCGGCTAAAAAGAAGGTCGCGAAGAAAAAGGCGACCAAGAAGAAGGTCGCAAAAAAGAAGGTGACCAAGAAGGCAGCGAAGAAGAAGGTCGCCAAGAAGAAGGCGGCTAAAAAGAAGGTCGCGAAGAAAAAGGCGACCAAGAAGAAGGCCACGCCTCGCCCCCGCAAGGTGACCCCGCGCAGGAAGCGCTGATCCCGTGCGAAAAGGTCCGGCAGGATGCCGGACCTTTCTTGATTACCGGCGGAAGACCAACGGCCCGACTTCAGCCTCCGCTGGCGAACAGCCGGTAGGCGGGGTTATCCGTCTCCTCGGTATAGGCGTAGCCCAGTCCCTGCATATAGGACTCGAAGGCCTTGCGTTCGCCGCTTTCCAGCTGAATTCCCACCAGTACCCGCCCGTAGGCGGCGCCATGGTTGCGATAGTGGAAAAGGCTGATGTTCCAGCCACGGGAGAGTCCCGACAGGAAATCCTGTAGCGCACCCGGGCGCTCGGGAAACATGAAGCGATAAACCCGCTCGTTCACCGCCTGGGGTGCATGCCCGCCGACCATGTACCGGATATGCAGTTTGGCGGTCTCGTTATCGGTCATGTCCACCACCGGGTAGCCCTTCTTGGTCAGATGCGCGATGAGGCGCTCCTTCTCATCGGCACCCTCACGCAGTTCCACACCGCAGAATACCTGCGCCTCGCGCTGATCGGCATAGCGGTAGTTGAACTCGGTGATCGAACGTTTCCCGAGCAGGCGGCAAAAACGCAGGAAGCTGCCCGGCTTCTCGGGGATCTGCACCGCGAGCAGGGCCTCGCGCTGCTCGCCGATCTCGGTACGTTCGGCGACATGGCGCAGGCGATCGAAGTTGATGTTGGCACCACTGAGGATGGCCACCAGATCGCGGCCCTGCATCTCATGGGCAGAGAGGTAGTGCTTGATCCCGGCGACGGCCAGCGCGCCGGCAGGTTCCGCCACCGAACGGGTATCGTCGTAGATGTCCTTGATGGCGGCACAGATTTGATCGGTGTTCACGAGGACCACCTCGTCCACCAGGTCCTTCGCGACCCTGAAGGTCTCCTTGCCGATCTGTCGCACGGCGACACCATCGGCAAACAGCCCGACCTGTTTCAGCTTGACGCGGCGGCCCGCCTGCATCGCGGCGTGCAGCGTGGGCGCATCCTCGGGCTCGACGCCGATGATGCGGATATCCGGCCGGACGTGCTTCACATAGGCAGCAATACCCGCGATAAGCCCGCCGCCGCCGACCGGCACGAAGATCGCCTCAATGGGATCGGCATGCTGGCGCAGCAACTCCATGCCGATCGTGCCCTGGCCCGCGATGACCTTCGGGTCGTCGAATGGGTGAATGAAGCTGAGGCCAGTCTCTTCCGCCAGGATCAATGCATGCTCGTTCGCCTCATCATAGGAGTCACCGAACAACACCGCCTTGCCGCCGAGGCGCCGCACCGTATCGACCTTGATCGCCGGTGTGGTGGTCGGCATCACGATGGTGGCCGGCACGCCCAGCTCGCGCCCGGCCAGCGCCACGCCCTGGGCATGGTTCCCGGCAGAGGCCGCCACAACGCCCCGCTTGCGCGCCTCTTCATCGAGGCTATAGATCTTGTTGTAGGCGCCGCGCAGCTTGAACGAGAATACCTGCTGCTCATCCTCGCGCTTGAGCAGAATGTTGTTGCGCAGGCGGTCACTCAGGCGCTCGGCCTCTTCCAGGGGGGACTCGCGCGCCACGTCATAGACGCGGGCACGCAGGATTTCTTCGATATAACGCCGCGACATGAAGGATCTCTATGCGTCGTGCAAAACACCAATGATACGGCATCCAGGCGCCCAGCCATGACACGCGATCCCGGAAAATGCTAAGTTTCCAATCCGAATTCACAGCAGGACATGACCATGGACCCGGACGAGATGAAAAAGCAGGCCGCACTGGCAGCACTCGAATACCTGCCCGACAGCGGCATCCTCGGGATCGGCACGGGCTCTACCGTCAACCACTTCATCGATGCACTGGCGCCCATCAAGGGACGCTTCGAGGGTGCGGTATCCAGCTCCGACGCATCCACCGAACGACTGAAGGGCATCGGCATGCCGGTGCTGGACCTGAATGCCGCCGGCGACCTGGAGATCTATGTCGATGGCGCCGACGAATCCAATCGCCACCTGCAGCTCATCAAGGGCGGTGGCGGGGCGCTGACCCGAGAGAAGATCATTGCCGCGGCAAGCAGGAAGTTCGTCTGCATCGCCGATGAGAGCAAGCTGGTGGATGTACTCGGGAAATTTCCCCTGCCCGTCGAGGTGATCCCCATGGCGCGCAGCTATGTGGCGCGCGAGCTGGTCAAGCTCGGGGGCAACCCCGTGTGGCGGGAGAACTTCGTCACCGACAACGGCAACGTGATCCTGGATGTGCACAACCTCGAGATCATGGAACCGGCCAAGCTCGAGACCACCATCAACCAGATCGCTGGCGTCGTCACCGTGGGGTTGTTCGCCCACCGCGGCGCGGATGTGCTGATCCTGGGCACGCCGGAGGGACCAAAGACGATCCTTCCCTGATCGGCTTCAGAATTTTCCTACAGCCCGGAACGGG
>JANTHJ010000031.1 GCA_024762475.1 Chromatiales bacterium
AACATCGACACCCTCGGCGCGATGAGCTGCAACCCGGCGATCGGCGGCATCGGCAAGGGCCATCTGGTGCGCGAGATCGATGCCCTCGGCGGGCTGATGGCGCGCGCGGCGGATCGCGCCGGCATCCAGTTTCGTACCCTGAATGCGCGCAAGGGTCCGGCGGTGCGCGCCACCCGCGCCCAGGCCGACCGTGTGCTCTACAAGGCGGCGGTGCGCGAGGCGCTGGAGAACCAGCCGCATCTCGATATCTTCCAGCAGGCGGTCGAAGACCTGATCGTCGAGGGCGAGCGGGTGACCGGGGTGGTCACCCAGATGGGGCTGCAGTTTCATGCCCCGGCGGTGGTGCTCACCGTCGGCACCTTCCTCGGCGGGCGCATCCACATCGGCCTGGAGAGCTACGAAGGCGGCCGCGCGGGCGATCCGCCGGCCAACGCCCTGGCCGGGCGGCTGCGCGAGCTGCCCTTCACGGTGGAGCGGCTGAAGACCGGTACGCCGCCGCGTATCGACAAGCGTTCGGTGGATTTCTCGGTGCTGGAGGAACAGCCCGGCGACGACCCGGCGCCGGTGTTTTCCTTCCTCGGGCGGCGCGAGGAACACCCCCGCCAGGTGCCCTGTCACATTACCCGCACCAACGAACAGACCCATGAGATCATCCGCGGGGCGCTGGATCGATCGCCCATGTATGCGGGTGTGATCGAGGGCGTGGGCCCGCGCTATTGCCCTTCTATCGAGGACAAGGTGGTGCGCTTCGCCGACAAGGACTCGCACCAGATCTTCATCGAGCCCGAGGGCCTGACCAGCAACGAGCTCTACCCCAATGGCATCTCCACCTCTCTGCCCTTCGATGTGCAGTGGCAGCTGGTGCGGTCGATGCGCGGCTTCGAAAACGCGCGTATCACCCGTCCCGGTTATGCCATCGAATACGACTTCTTCGATCCACGCGAGCTGAAGGCCTCGCTGGAGACCAAGCATGTTGCGGGGCTGTTCTTCGCCGGCCAGATCAACGGCACCACCGGCTACGAGGAGGCCGCCGCCCAGGGCCTGTTGGCCGGGGCCAATGCCGCCTTGCAGGTGCGCGAACGCGAGCCCTGGTGCCCGCGTCGCGACCAGGCCTATCTGGGGGTGCTGGTGGACGATCTGATCACCCGCGGCACGCAGGAGCCCTATCGCATGTTCACCTCGCGTGCCGAGTATCGCCTGATGCTGCGCGAGGACAATGCCGATTTGCGCCTGACCGAGACCGGCCGCGAGCTGGGCCTGATCGACGATGCCCGCTGGTCCTTCTTCGAGCGCAAGCGCGAGGCGATCGAGCGCGAGCAGCAGCGCCTGCGCGAGGCCTGGGTGCGTCCCGGTGACATCCCCACCGAGCAGGAACCCGAGCTGATCGGCGACCAGTTGCGCAAGGAGACCCGCGCTATCGAGCTGGTCGCCCGGCCGCAGTCCGACTATGCCAAGGTGACCGCCATCCCGGTGGTGGGTCCGGCGGCGATCGACGAGGACCTGCGCGACCAGGTCACCGAGCAGGTGGAGATCCAGGCCAAGTACGCCGGCTATATCGATCGCCAAAGGGACGAGGTCGAACGCGCCCGTCGCGCCGAAGAAACCCCGCTGCCGCTCGATCTGGACTATGCCAACGTCAAGGGCCTGTCCGCCGAGATCACCGAGAAGCTCAACCGCCACCGCCCCGAGACCCTGGGCCAGGCCGGGCGCATCCCCGGCATCACCCCCGCCGCGCTGTCGCTGCTGCTCGTCCATTTGAAGAAACGTTCTGCCTGACCAGGCAAGGATCCCGCATGCTGATCGTCATCTCCCCCGCCAAGAAACTCGACTACGACACCCCCGCGCCCACCGAGCAGGCGACCCTGCCGGAGTTGCTGGACCAGTCGCAGCAACTGATCGACATCCTCAAACAGTATTCGCCGGAGCAGATCGCCGAGCTGATGAAGCTCAGTGACAAACTGGCGCAGCTCAACTACGAGCGCTATCAGACCTGGACGCCCAAGATCACCAAGGACAACGCCAAGCAGGCTCTGTTCGCCTTCAAGGGCGATGTGTACGCGGGACTGAATGCCGATCAGTTCGAGCCCGACGACATCGCCTTTGCCCAGGACCACCTGCGCATCCTCTCCGGCCTGTACGGCGTGTTGCGCCCCCTCGACCTGATGCTGCCCTACCGGCTGGAGATGGGCACCGCCCTGCCCAACCCGCGCGGCAAGAATCTCTACGACTTCTGGGGTGACATCATCACCGAAAGGCTCAACGAGGCCCTGGCCGCCCAGGGCGACGACGTGCTGATCAACCTGGCCTCGAACGAATACTTCAAAACAGTACGTCCAAAGAAACTAAAAGGAAGAATCATCACCCCGCAGTTCAAGGAGCGTCGCGACGATGGCAGCTATAAGATGATCGGCATCTACGCCAAAAAGGCCCGCGGCCTGATGAGTCGTTACATCATTACCGAACAGCTCTCCGCTCCGGAACAGATCAAGGCCTTTGACTACGCTGGCTATGGCTTCAATCCGGATATGAGTCAGGGCGATATTTGGGTTTTCACTCGTTGAATCGCGCTTTCTGCTGCCGCTTTTACACCTTGCCGGTCAACGGGCAGAGCGTTTGCCACTGACTCCCTTATTATTGTAAGGGTTCTGCAAGCGGATCCCGGCAAATCCATGGCTTACCGGGCGTTGAGATCTTTATCCGACAAATGCGTCGCGTTTTAACGTGACGTTTGTGCAACCGAATTATAGTTGGCACCCGAAAAGCGGAGCTGGGATAGCCTTGACAGGGTAATCCAATGGATTACCATAATGAGGTATGCAAACAGTTGTCGCGCCGCCGGAATTTCAGCGTAGATCCCTGTCGCTGCTCTCCGATTCCGAAAAGCAAGCCGTTATCAGTTACTTGGCGGCGCATCCGCAGTCTGGCGCAATCATGCAGGGCACCGGAGGTATTCGGAAACTGCGGTGGGCAATTGGTAGCAAAGGAAAAAGTGGCGGTGTTCGCGTTATTTACTACTACCACAATGAAGCGATGCCGCTGTTCCTGTTAACCGTATTCGGCAAGAGCGAAAAAGCCAATCTTTCCCACTCTGAACGGAATGAGTTCGCCAAGCTCACGAATATTCTGGCTAAGAACTATGGTGGAAAAAATGTCTGAAATTGCTAACAGCATCAGAAAGGGCTTGGAAGAAGCAGTAGTGTACTCCGAGGGCAAATGTCCGGAGGCCGTAGTGCATGAATTCTCGCCTATTGATGTGAAGAATGTCCGGGAAAAAATGGGTATGAGCCAAAGCGAATTTGCATCGGCTTTTGGTATCAGCGTCAGTACTTTGCGGCACTGGGAGCGTGGAGATCGCGTACCTCAAGGTCCGGCTTTGGTCCTGCTCAACGTGGTTGAAAAAGAGCCGCAAGCTGTATTGAAAGCCTTGGCTGGCTAATCGGTGCTAAGGAGCCTCTGATCAATTCATGGCACGGCATCTTGCACCACCAAATCGCCCATTTCTTCGTTACGGATCTTCGCAATAGGCCAGCTACAAGGTGAATCGCGAAGCGAGAGAGGGTCCCCTGGGGGATTACGTGCGATTCGCGCCTTGAACTGGACGATTTTTCACCGCAATCTGCTCGCGCCAGAATTAATCAGAGCTTCCCTGACGAATAAGGTTAGATCGCGTGAAGCCGTGATCTGCGAATAACGACCTGAATTCAACCAATTGCTTCCATCAGTCAGGCCTCCGACCCATCGCTGAGCATGGCCGATTTCCGGCCGATCACCCGTCACTGAGCACGGTCGCTCCCGCCGACCGTCCGTCGGCGTCATCTCCAAAATGGCTTGCGCGCCTCCGCCAGCGCCTGTTCGCGGCTGATCCCGATGTCGCGCAGGCGGTCGTCGTCGAGCTGCGCCAGCTGGCGGCGCTGGCGGGCCCGTTCGTGCCAGCGCCGCAGTATCGCGATCAGGCGTGCTTTCTGTTCCAAAAGCTGGGGCCCGACCACGGGCTTGTAGGGTATGGCTTGGGTGTTCATGCGCGTCTCTCCTGTACCAGGGATGGCTGGTAACACAAGCCTAGTTGGTCTACTGTTACATCAACAGTTGCAGTCGGTCAGAAATGTGACCGTAACAGTGGAGGGAAGGCATGACAGTTTCCACGGGGGGTGAGCAGGGCTTTCTTTACGATCAGGTGTCGCGCCATGTGCTTGGCCTGATCGAACAGGGCACGCTGCGGCCTGGCGAGCGCGCGCCTTCGCTGCGGGGCCTGAGCCGCCAGCTCAAGGTCAGCATTTCCACGGTGAAGCAGGCCTACGGGTCGTTGGAGGAGCGCGGTGTTCTGAAGGTCCGCCCCCAGTCGGGATTCTATGTCAGCGGCCTGCCGCAGCAGGCGCCGCCGGTGCCGCGCCGGCACGCGGTCTGCTGCAAGCCGCGCAAGGTGCGCTTCGGCGAGCTGTTCGAAGAGATCTTTCTGCTCGCCAACAACCCCGAGATCGTCCCCCTGGGTGCGGCAGTGCCCTCGCCTGACTTGCTGCCCGGGAAAGGGCTGCTGCGCGCCACCCGGCGGGCGGCCGGACTGCACGCAGAGGCGGCCATCGACTACTGTTTTCCACCGGGCCTGCCCGCGCTGCGCCGGCAGATTGCGCGTCGCTACGCCGAATTCGGGGTGTCGGTCTCGCCGGATGAGGTGGTGATCACCTCCGGCGCCACCGAGGGCCTGACCCTGGCACTGCAGGCGGTGGCTCGGCGCGGCGACGTCATCGCCGTGGAGTCACCCACCTATTTCTCGGTGCTGCGCCTGATCGAGCGGATGGGCCTGCTGGCGGTGGAGATCGACACCGATCCCGAGACGGGCATGGACCCGGAGGCGCTGGAGATGGCGCTGGAGACCATGGACATCCGCGCGGTGCTGACGGTGCCCAATTTCAACAACCCCCTGGGCGCGCTGATGCCGGTGGCGCACAAGCAGCGCATCGCCCAACTGGTGGCCGAGCATGGGGTGACCCTGATCGAGGACGATATCTACGGCGATCTGTATTTCGAGGGTGAACGTCCGCCGCCGATCCGTCGTTTCGACGAGGCGGGACGGGTGATCACCTGTTCCTCGTTTTCGAAGACGCTGGCGCCGGGCTACCGGGTCGGCTGGGTCCTGGCCGGTTCCCGCGTCGATGACGTGCTGGAGTGGAAGCAGGCGACCACCTCGGCCACCGCCTCACTGCCGCAGCTCGGCGTGTCGGAGTATCTGCGCAGCGGTGAATACGACCGCCACCTGCGGCGCCTGCGCCAGGCCTTCCGCGACCAGGTCGAGCATATGCGGCTGCTGGTGGCGCGCCACTTTCCTCCCGGGACCCGCATCACCCAGCCTGCCGGCGGGTTCGTGCTGTGGGTGGAGATGCCGCGGGGGAATGACTGCCTGGAGGTCTTCCACAATGCCCTGGAGGCGGGCATCAGCATCACCCCGGGTATCCTGTTCTCTGCCACCCGGCGTTATCGCAACTGCATCCGCATCAGCTGCGGCCACGCCTCGAGCGACGAGATAGAAGCGGCGGTCGAGAAGCTCGGGCAGATCCTGAGCGGGTAATCCGCTGCGGCTCAGCCACCCCAGAGCGAAGCGTTCCAGGGAGGGAAAATGGTTGTGTTCGGGTGTCCGCGATGCGAACCTTGTTCGCCCCGAATCAAACATAAGGATGACAAACCCGATGAAACGCTTTGCAAATCCACTCGCTGCCGCGGTTATGGCCCTGAGCATCGGCACGCCGGCCCTGGCCTCGGAGAAGGCCTCGCATTGGGGATACCAGGGCCACGAAGGACCTGAACATTGGGGTGAGCTCTCTCCGAAGTATGCCACTTGCGCCCGAGGCAGCAATCAGTCGCCGGTGAATCTGGTCGGCATGGTGGAAGGGGAACTGCCCGGGCTGAAGGTCGCTTACGCGCCTGGCGGGACCGAGGTGCTGAACAATGGCCACACCATCCAGGTCAACGTGGCGCCCGGAGATGCCTTCAGTGTTCGCGGCCACCGTTTCGAGCTCAAGCAGTTCCATTTTCATTCGCCGAGCGAGAACACGATAGAGGGCCGTTCCTATCCGATGGAGGCCCATTTCGTGCACGCCGACGCCGATGGAAACCTCGCTGTGATCGCTGTAATGTTCGAGGAAGGTCCGGCGAATGCCGAGCTCGCCAAGGCCTGGGCGCTGATGCCCGAGCATGCGGGTGAGAAGGCGCAGCTTGCGCAACCCATCGCGATTTCCGCGTTGTTGCCCTCTGATCTCGACTACTATCGATTCAACGGCTCGCTTACCACGCCACCCTGCAGCGAGGGCGTCCGCTGGTACGTGATGAAGCGGCCGATGACGCTTTCTGCGGAGCAACTGGAGAAATTTCGGCATGTCATGCACCACGACAACAATCGTCCGGTGCAACCGCTGAATGCGCGGATCGTCGTCCAATAGGCCTCAGGTTCGGTTCAGCCACCCGCGGGCGAAGCGTTCCTGGGTCGGATTGCGGCGCATGATATCCAGGTAGCGCTCTGCCTGCAGGGTGTTGAGCGCCTTCAGCAGGTAGCGCTTGCCGTCACGGCCGCGCAGGCACTTGCCCACGGCCGTGATGCTCTTGGCGCCGACCCATCCATCCACCACCAGGTCGGGCCAGCTCTTCTGGTTGCGGTTGAGCAGGTTCAGGCCCTCCTGCAGGAAGCGCGCGGCGCGCCGCACCCCCATGTTCACCGCGGTATCCATCAGCTCGATGCCGATGTCCGGGTCGGGTATGCGGTCGCCACCGACCGGGTCCCAGTACAGCTTGCGATACAGGGCGGCGACGGCGCGCTGCAGGGCGGCGTTCTCGTCCAGGTTGGCAGGGAAGCCGGGTTTGCCCCGGGCGCGGTCGATCACGCGCCAGCCCGGCCAGTCGGGATGGAAGCGCCGCGCGATACCCTTGTAGGTCTCGCCGCCCCGGTCGGCCGGGTCGTTCACATAGCCGCCCTCGTTCTTCAGGACGTGGGCGAGGGCCTGGTCGAAGTTGCTCATGTTCAGTAGGCCAGGTCTGCGGCGGTGAAGGGACGGCGTGGTTTCTTGCCCAGCACGCGACGCAGGATATCGTTCAGGGTTGCCGGGTCGTTGTCGAAGCCGCCATGGCTGGTGCTCAGGGTCCTGGGCTCCAGGGCCGCGTTGCCTTCGCTGTAGACGATCTCCAGCCGGTCCGTGGCAGGATCGAGCGTTTCGCTATAGCGCTGCATGCCCAACAGGGCTGCGGGCGTGTTCTTCTCGAAGGCGCGGGAGACCAGGTAGAGCAGCGACTTGCGATAGACCTGCGCGACATTGTCGTCCTTCTCCAGCCGGTCGCTCAGGTTGTAGAGGGTCATCTGGTCGATGCCGAAGGGCGAGGCAGGATCGGCGATGCGTGGCTGGTAGCTACGCTCGTAGAGATCGAGGGTGGCGGCCGGTGCCATCAGGCTGCAAGTGGCGATGCGCAATTGCGGGGCGATCTCTTCCATCGCCTCGAGCAGGTGGGCGATCAGGATACCGCCGGTGCTGTGACCGGCCAGGTGTACCCTGAGCTTCAACTGAGAACCCTTGCTCAGGGCCTTGGCGAAGGCCTGCAGGGTCTGGGCCCCAGCCATGTCTTCCTCGAAGCCGATGCGCGCGTCCTTCTTCATCTCGCGCCACAGCGCGCGCCCCGGCTTGCGGGTGATCCGTTCCAGCAGACGATCCCACCAATCGGCGAAGCTGCCGGCCCGTTCGCCGAGGCGGCGTTCGCGATTGAGCACGATGTCCTTGATCTCTTCGGCCAGGCCGGTGTCGTACATCACATGATAGGGATAGATGCAGTTGGCCTTGAACACATCGCGCATATGGGCGATGCGATTGGCAGAGTCGCGTGGGCTGTTGAGTCCGCCATGCGCATAGATCAGCAGATGGTCGTACTTGTTGCTCTTGGCCAGGTTCTCGGCGGTGACCCGGACGTCCTCGAGGTTGCTCCAGTAGCGCCCGGCGTCGTGGAAGTGGCCGTCGTCGATGTGCACGAAATGACCGGCGATCTTGGCGCGGGGCGGCATGCCCGAGACGCGCCCCACCGTGGTGCTGTCACTGGTGCTGGAGCCGCGGCCCCAGATCTGCGGCGTGGGCAGGGCCAGGCTCAGCACCCAGGCGTCGACGATGTGGTCGAACCAGTCCTCGTAGGTCCAGATGGCGGTGCCTCCCCTGCCCCAGGACTTGCCCCAGGAGTTCTGCACCCAGAAGCCCTTCTTGTTGTAGCCGATCAGGGCGAAGGCATGGCCGCCCGAGATCCTGGCCCGCTGCGGGATGGTGTCACCCCGGATGGCGCCTTTTGACCAGCCCTCGTGCACCTTCGCCGAGCAGTAGACCACCCCGGCCTCGTTGAGCGCGGCATGGAAATCGCTGATCCGCGGCTGAATGCGGTAATAGGCCCCGATGGTGTTGTTGCGTGCATCCTTGGCGGCGCGCAGGCTCAGCTTGCCGGTCCGCCCGGGGTGATAGGGCCAATAGCTGTCGCGGCACACGCCCATGTTGGCGAAGCCCTTGATGGCACCACGGCAGGACGAGCCGGAGTATTCCTCGCCCGGCCATTCGTCGTGCTTGCGCGCCATTTCATACAGCATGCGTGGGCTGACCTGGGTACGGATGTCTCTTTGCTGGTTGAGCAAGTTGATCACCGCGGCCAGGCCGAAGCCGGTACAGGCGCCTTCCCTTCCCTGGTTGAGAATGGTCAGTGACCTGGGCTTGAGCAGGTTGTCCTTGAGCCGTATCGGCGGCGGCTGGTAGGTCAGGTCGCGGTTGTCGGGCAGGTCATGGGTGGCGTTGAGGGCATAGCCATCCAGCCGTTTGATCGTGGTCTTCGCCATGCCGGGCTCCTTCCGGACGGTCCCCCGCGTTACAGAGCGGAGGGAATGTTGTTCGTAGCCTCAGGTATAGAACAGGACCGGCCGAGGCGCCAGCTTTTGCGGTGTGTCGATTTGAATGGTGCTGTGGGTCGAATCGATCACAGGCTGCCCAACGAAGCTCTGACTCATCCCTCCCCCCGCCTGCGGGGGGAGGCTAGGAGGGGGGCAGCCCATTGTTGGGGCTCCGTCGCTGGCCTTCCCTCGCTGGTGGGGAAGGTAAGAAAACCAATTGTTCAGGGCCTCCCTTAAGGAACCTCTGATCAACTCATGACACGGCATCTTGCGGCACCAAATCGTCCACTTCTTCGTTGCGAATCTTCGCAATAGCTGGCTACAAGGTGAATCGCGAAGCGAGAGAAGGTCCCCTGGGGGATTACGTGCGATTTGCGCCTCAAACTGGACGAATTCTCACCGCAATCTGCTCGCGCCAGAGTTAATCAGAGGCTCCTTAAAGTTTCGGGATATGGGGCCGCCAAGCAGACAGAACCGGGTGGCGGGACAACCCGGGGTCGGCCGTGGCCGGATATGCGGAAAGAGCAAAAGGAGCCTAAACGGATGTTCAAATCGATACGTTACAAGATGCTGGCCCTGCAGGGTGGTGCCATGCTGGTGGTGGCCTTGATCGCCGGCATTGGTCTGGCCTCTGCCTGGAACCAGCTTCACGTCTACCAGGATCTGATCTCGCATGAGGGTGAGAATCGCAAGCAGATCCTCACCATGGTTGCCGATTTCAAGAAGCAGGTGCAGGAGTGGAAGAACGTCCTGCTGCGAGGCCACGACCCGGCGAGGCACGAAAAATACTGGGGCAAGTTCGAGAAGCAGGAGCGAACCGTGCGCGAACGTGGTCAGGCCCTGCGTGACGCACTCGCCTCGGTGGAAGGCCGTACGCTGGCGCCAGAGGAGCAGAGCGCAATAGCGAAACTGCATGCCTTCATGAAGGCCCATGCGGAGATGGGCGAGGCCTATCGCAAGGGCCGCGCGGCGTATATCGAGACCGGATTCGATCCCAAGGTCGGTGACAAGGCGGTCGCCGGCATCGATCGCGCACCGACCAAATTGTTGGATGAGGCCGCCGCTGAGATCGACGGGCTGATGGATTCCGAGGCCGCCCGCGCTGCCGAGGCCACCCAGCAGCTGATAGTGGTGGTCGGTGTGGGCCTGCTGCTGGGCATCGCCGGCACCCTGGCCTTGCTCTCGCTGCTCTCCGAGCGCCTGTTGATCCGTCCGGTCAATCGCATCTCGGAGGCGTTCGCGCGTTATGGCGAGGGGGACTTCAGCGTCGAGATCCCGGTGGAGGGGAAGGATGAGATCGGTCGATTGGCGGAGAATGGCCGCCGGCTGCGACAGAACCTCGGCGATATCCTGGCGACCCTGGGTGAGGCCACCGGGCGGCTTTCGGAGGTTGTGCATCGGGTCCAGCAGACCCAGCACGAGGCCATGCAGGCGGCCGGTGATCAGCGCAGCCAGGCCGAGGCGGCCGCCACCGCGGTCACGGAGATGACCAGCAGCGCCCAGGAGATCGCGCGCGCAGCCGACCAGGCGCGGCAGTCGGCCGATGGCGCCAGTCACAAGGCGCGCGAGGGCTACGCAACCGTGAATCGTAATTCCGAAACGGTCGACGTGCTCGCAACGGAAGTGACCCGTGCCAGCGAGGTCATCAACACGGTGGACGAGAACAGCAAGAGTATCGGCGGAATCCTGGACGTGATCCGTGGCATTGCAGAGCAGACCAACCTGCTGGCGTTGAACGCGGCGATCGAAGCGGCCCGTGCCGGTGAGCAGGGCCGCGGGTTTGCCGTGGTGGCCGACGAGGTCCGTACGCTGGCGAGCCGGTCGCAGGAGGCCACGGAGGAGATCCAGGCGACCATCGAGAAGCTGCAGGTGGGTGCCAGAGATGCCGTCCAGGTGATGGAGAATAGTCGTGCCCAGGCGCATGGGGGTGTCGAGCAGGCGCGCGAGACGGGTGGCTCACTGGAGGCGATCGAATCGTGCATCACCGAAATAAATGGCATGAATGCCCAGATCGCGACCGCCGCGGAGCAACAGTCACTGGCGGCAGAACAGATCAACCAAAGCGTGGTCGCGGCATCGTCCGCCGCCGAGCGGATGTACGAAGTGGTCCAACACAACTCGGCCCTCGGTGAAGAGGTGGCGACCCTGTCGGAGCAGCTGCGCGATATTGCGGCGCGGTTTCGTTTCTAGTTCGATTCGTTAATGTGGAAAACCTCTAACCGCAAAGGACGCGAAGGACCGCAAAGAGGAGAAAGGCAACGACAGATCGGCAGGACGCCCTTCCTGTTCGTTTGGGAGGTACCGCCTGGCGATCTCTTGTAGGGTGAGGTTGAGCTCCGCGAAACCCACCACCGGGTACGGCAGCCGATCGGTTTCATTGAATCTGAGCCATCTTGGACGGTTTTCCGTGATCAACGGTATGGGCCACGCCCTCATGAAAGTCAGCGGGTCTGGGCCCGCTTGCGTGCCGGGCGGGAAAGGCAGCGGTTCAGCCAGGTGGAGAGGGCCGGGTATTCCTTGAGCGGGTAGCGTGCCGGCCTGGCCCAGCTCAATACCGCTGCGACGTTCAGATCGGCCACGGTGAAGCGCCCGTCCACGAGGTAGTCACGGTCGGCCAGTGCCTCGTCGAGCACCTGCAGGGGTTGGCGCAACAGGCCTTCGTTGCGTGCCGCCCTTTCCGGGTCGCGCTTGGCCTCCGGCAGCACCCGCCGGTGCATCAGCACCGTGAGCAACGCGTGTTCGACCTCGGTCATCACCCAGAAGGACCACTGCCACGCCAGGCCCTCGGTTTCGGGTGAGTCGGGCCAGAGGCTGGCATCACCGCCGTACTTGCGGGCGAGGTAGAGATTGATCGCCATCGATTCCCACAGCACATAGTCACCATCGACAAGGGTGGGAATGTGACCGTTGGGGTTGAGCGCCCGGTAGGACCGATCGTCCAGCCCTGCCCTGTCCCGGTAGTCCAGCGGCTCGTGACGGTATGCCAGGCCCAGCTCCTCCAGCATCCAAAGGCAGCGAAAGGCGCGTGACGCGGAAATGCCATAGAGGGTGATCATGGTAGCTGTCCGGTAGGGCGGGATGGCGGATAATAGCAATCATGCCGAAACCCCGTTCCGCCGATGCCCCGCCGCTTGCCCGGTGGCACACCCAGCTCACAGACGGGCTCGATGCGCTGGGACTGAGCCTCTCACCGAGGCAGCACCAGGAGCTGCTCGACTATCTTGCGTTGCTCCATAGGTGGAATCGCGTCTTCAATCTCACCGCGGTGCGCGACCCGGCCCAGATGGTCGGGCGGCATCTGCTCGATAGCCTGGCCATTGTCCCGTGGGTGCAGGGGCCGCGGGTATTGGATGTCGGTACCGGAGCCGGTTTGCCGGGTATCCCGCTGGCCATTGCCCTGCCCGAGATCCAGTTCGTGCTGGTCGATTCCAACGGCAAGAAGACCCGCTTCGTTCAGCAGGCGGTGGGCGAGCTCGGGTTGCCCAATGTCTCGGTGGAACAGGCGCGGGTCGAGGGCTTTCGCGATGCCCGGGGATTCGACACCATCACCTCGCGGGCCTTCGCGGACCTGCATGACATGCTCCGGCTGACCTCGCATCTGCGGGCATCCGGCGGCCGCTGGCTGGCCATGAAGGCAGGACTGGAGGAGCTGGAGCGACAGGCGCTGCCCGAGGGGCTGGAGGCCACGGCCGTTCCTCTGCAGGTGCCGGGTGAATCGGGCCGGCGTCACTTGATCGTCGTGCAGGATATCGATCGGGAGTGACTGGGCTTGCATGGCCAAGCCGGGCCCTGCTGGTCTATGATGGCCAGCCCCTAACCACAGACCGACCACCATGGGACGCATCATCTGTGTAGCCAACCAGAAGGGCGGGGTTGGCAAGACCACGACCGCCGTCAACCTGGCCGCCTCGCTCGCCAACATGCACAAGAAGGTGCTGCTGGTCGATCTGGATCCCCAGGGCAACGCCACCATGGGTTGCGGCGTGGACAAGCATGACCTGGAACTGTCGGCACTGGAGGTATTGCTGGGCGAGGTGCCCGCGCGCCAGGCGATCGTGCCGAGCGTGGAGTCGCTGTTTCACGTGCTGCCCTCCAACAGTGACCTGACCGCGGCCGAGGTACGGTTGCTGGAGGCGCCGCTGCGCGACAAGCGCCTGGGACTGGCGCTGGAGGCGATCAAGTCCGAGTACGACTACCTGCTGATCGACTGCCCGCCATCGCTCAACATGCTCACGGTCAACTCGCTGGTGGCCTCCCACGGGGTGCTGGTGCCGATTCAGACCGAGTATTACGCGCTGGAGGGGCTCTCGGCGCTGCTCTCGACCATCGAGCAGATCCGCACCCATCGCAATCCCGCGCTGGAGCTCGAGGGGATCGTGCGGACCATGCATGACCCGCGCAACAATCTGGCCAACGAGGTCTCCTCGCAGCTCATCGGTCACTTCGGTAACAAGGTGTTCCGCACCATCATCCCGCGCAATGTGCGGGTGGCGGAGGCCCCGAGTCACGGCCTGCCGGTGATGCTGTATGATAAAAGCTCGCGCGGCGCCATCAGCTACATGGCCCTGGCCAGTGAGCTGGCCCGCCGCCATCAACCCCAAACCCAGAACCTGACCGATCCGGCACAGACCTGACCATGGCAAAGAAACGAGGCCTGGGGCGCGGGCTCGACGCGCTGCTCGGCGCTGCCCAGAATGCCCCTGAAGAGACTTCGGACCAGACCGCTCCGGCGATGGCGACCGACGTTCCCGCGAACCGGTTGCCGGTAGACCGGATCCGCCGCGGCCGCTACCAGCCGCGCCGCCACTTCGACGAGGACAAGCTGCGCGAACTGGCCGATTCGATCACCGCCCAGGGCATGGTCCAGCCGATCGTGGTACGTTCGGTGGAGGACGGCTACGAGATCATCGCCGGCGAGCGGCGCTGGCGCGCGGCCCAGCTGGCGGGGCTCGCCGAGGTGCCGGTGGTGATCCACGAGGTGGATGATCAGACCGCCATGGCCATGGCGCTGATCGAGAACATCCAGCGCGATGACCTCAACCCGCTGGAGGAGGCGTCGGCGCTGCATCGTCTGCTCGACGAGTTCGGCCTGACCCACCAGCAGGTGGCCCAGTCGGTGGGCAAGTCCCGCACCACCGTCACCAATCTGCTACGCCTGCTGGAGCTGGACCCGGCGGTGAAGTCGCTTCTCGAGGCGGGGCAGATCGAGATGGGCCATGCCCGGGCCCTGCTGGGCCTGAAGGAGGCCGCGCTACAGGCCCAGGCCGCCAAAGAGGTGGCGAAGAAGGGACTGTCGGTACGCGAGACCGAGGCATTGGTACGCAAACTCTCCCAGCCGCCCAAGCCCAAGCCGGCCCCGCCCGAGGAGGACCCGGATATCCGTCGCCTGCTCGACGATCTCACCGACCGCCTTGGCGCGCGCGTTGCCTTGCACCAGGGCGCCGGCGGCAAGGGGCGCCTGGAGATCAGCTACAACAGCCTGGACGAGCTCGAGGGCATCCTCGCGCATATAAAGTAGGGACCCCGCCCTCGGGGGGCTGTATTGTGTGACGACACGGTTTTCTCGTCTCTGGTCGGCGGAGCGGTTCGGACGATCCCGCGGATCGAGAGTTTTTTTATCAAAGTATCGTTTGACCTTATTTCACGGCCTGCTTATACTGCGCCGCGCCGTGACCAAGGGCCGATAGGACGGCGGGGCGTGCTGTATGCACAATCTGGATGCCCGCAGGGCAAAACGATTGTTGGTGACGCAGATGGTGACCCTGTTGGTCGTCGCAGCGGTGGCCGGTACTTTGGGCCTGCCCTATCTGCGCGATGCCTTCATCGGCGGGCTGGCTGCCCTTGCCGGAAGTGCGGTGTTCGCCTTCTGGGTCTTTGGGCGCTATCGGGCGCAGGAGCCGGGGCGCATCGTTGCCAATTTCTATGGCGGCGAGGTGCTCAAGATTCTGGTCGTGGTTGCGGTATTTGCGGCCGCGATGCTCGGGCTGCCGGATCTGAATCCGATGGCCCTCTTCGGTGCCTTTTTGGTTGTACAGGTTTTACCCCCGCTGCTGGCAAACCGGGTTGCCGGCTGAGGAAGACGAAGAACGATGGCTGGTAACGAAATCACCTCTGCTGAATATATAAAGCACCACCTGACCAATCTCACCTTCGGCAACCATCCCGATCACGGCTGGATGCTCGCGCACACGGCCGAAGAAGCACGGGAAATGGGTTTCTGGGCCATCCATATCGACACCATGTTCTGGTCGCTGGGTCTCGCGGCCCTGTTCTCCTATTACTTCTACAAGGCGGCGCAAAAGGCCAGCGCCGGGGTGCCCGGCCCCCTGCAGAACTTTGTCGAGATGATCGTCGACTTCGTCAACGACAATGTGCGCGGCTCTTTCAGTGGCAGGAACGCAATGGTTGCGCCGTTGGCGATGACCATTTTCGTGTGGATATTCCTGATGAACCTGATGGATCTGGTGCCAGTGGATCTGATTCCCTGGATCACTGCCCATCTTGGTATTCATTATATGAAGGTCGTCCCCAGCACCGACCCGAACGTGACCTTCGCCATGGCGCTTGGCGTGTTCTTCCTGATTATCTTCTACAGCATCAAGATCAAGGGTGTCGGTGGCTTCGTCGGTGAGCTGACCGGCATGCCGTTCCAGACGAGCAACCTGTTGCTCAAGCCGTTCACCACCGTGATCAATCTGATTCTCGAGGGCGTGAACCTGCTGGCCAAGCCGGTTTCGCTCTCTCTGCGTCTGTTCGGCAACATGTACGCGGGGGAGATGATCTTCATCCTGATCTCGCTCATGTACAGCGCCGGCTGGGTCATGGGCATCTTCGGCGGTGGCCTGCAGTTCATTTGGGCGGTGTTCCACGTGCTGGTCATCACCCTGCAGGCGTTCATCTTCATGGTGCTGACCATCGTATACCTGGACATGGCGCACGCCGAACATCACTGATACCGGTTTCTTTACTACTACCTGATCGATACTCAACGGGAGACAATCATGGAAATGGCACAAGCCCTGCTCATCATCGCAGCTGCACTCATGCTCGGCCTCGGCGCTGTCGGCGCCGCCATCGGTATCGGCGTGCTCGGGGGTCGCTTCCTCGAAGGCGCCGCCCGCCAGCCCGAACTCATCCCCATGCTGCGCACCCAGTTCTTCATCGTCATGGGCCTGACCGACGCGGTCCCCATGATCGCCGTGGGCCTGGGCATGTACGTGATGTTCGCACTCTGAGGCGATCACCCGTAGTACATGAAATCCATTCTCGTCTAAACGAGGTTTCGGGATGAATATCAACCTGACACTCATTGCCCAGCTGGCCTCCTTCGCGGTGTTCGTCTGGTTCACCATGAAGTTCATATGGCCGCCGCTGGTCAAGGCGATGGACGAGCGCAAGGCAAAGATTGCGGACGGTCTGGCCGCTGCGGAGCGCGGAGAGCACGAACAGGAACTGGCGCGCGAACGTGCGGCCGAGTACCTGCACGCGGCCAAGCAGCAGGCGGCAGAGATCACGACCAAGGCCGAGAAGCAGGCCGCGCTGATCGTCGAGGACGCCAAGAGCAAGGCCCAGGAAGAGGGCGCCCGCCAGCTGGCGGCGGCTCAGGCCGAGATCGAGCAGGAGGTCAACAAGGCACGCGAGGCACTGCGCGCCAAGGTGGCCGAGCTGGCCGTGACCGGCGCGGAAAAGATCCTGCGTCGCGAGATCGATGCCGACGCGCACAAAGACATCGTCGAAACTGTCGCCGAGCAGATCTAGGGCAGGGCCATGGCAGGAGATGCTACAACCATCGCACGACCCTACGCCGAGGCGGTCTTTCAACGCGCTGCAGAGACCGACAAGCTCGACCTGTGGTCCGATATGCTGGAGTTCCTGGGTGCAGCAGCCGCGGATCCTCAGCTGGACCGCCTGTTGGCCAGCCCCCAGCTTTCGCGTGAGCAGAAGGCCGCGCTGGTACTTGACGTGTCTGGCGGCCGTCTGAGTGACGAAGGCGAAAACCTGGTGCGACTACTGGCGGAGAACGGGCGCCTCAGCCTGCTGCCGGAGATCGCCGCACTCTACGAGGCACGCAAGGCCGAGCACGAGGGCACCGTCGAGGTCGAGCTGACTACCGCCTATCCGCTCAAGCCGGCCCAGGAGCAGGTGCTGAGTGATGCGCTCAAGGCGAAGCTGGGACGCGAAGTACGAATCCATAGCCACGAAGACCCGGAGTTGATCGGTGGCTTCCGGCTACGCGCCGGAGACATGGTGATCGACGGCTCTGTGGCCGGGCAGCTCAACCAGTTGGCGCACGAATTAGGACTTTAATCAGGGTACGCAACCATGCAACTGAACCCCTCTGAAATCAGCGAGCTGATCAAGAAGAAGATCGAGAAATTCGATGTCTCGGCAGAAGCTCACAACGAAGGCACCGTGGTCAGCGTTACCGACGGTATCGTACGCATCCACGGGCTGGCAGACGCCATGTCCTACGAGATGCTGGAGTTCCCGGGCAACGTCTACGGCCTGGCACTGAACCTCGAACGCGACTCGGTCGGTGCGGTGGTCCTGGGTGATTACAAGGACATCACCGAGGGCGACCCGGTCAAGTGTACCGGCAAGATCCTCGAGGTGCCCACCGGTCCCGAGTTGCTCGGTCGCGTCGTGGATGCGCTCGGCAACCCCATGGACGGCAAGGGGCCCATCGAGGCGAAATGCTCCGCTCCCATCGAGCAGATTGCGCCGGGCGTCATCGCGCGCCAATCAGTGGACCAGCCGGTGCAGACCGGGATCAAGGCCATCGACGCCATGGTGCCTATCGGCCGCGGCCAGCGCGAGCTGATTATCGGCGACCGTCAGACCGGTAAGTCGGCGATCGCCATCGATGCCATCATCAACCAGCGGGGCACCGGCGTTAAGTGTATCTACGTCGCAGTGGGTCAGAAGAACTCGACCATTGCCGCACTGGTGCGCAAGCTGGAAGAGCATGGTGCGATGGAGCACACCATTATCGTCGCCGCTCCGGCCGCCGAATCGGCTGCGCTGCAGTTCATCGCGCCCTATGCCGGCTGCACCATGGGCGAGTACTTCCGCGATCGTGGTGAAGACGCCCTGATCGTCTACGACGACCTGACCAAGCAGGCGTGGGCCTACCGCCAGGTGTCGCTGTTGCTGCGTCGTCCGCCGGGCCGTGAGGCCTATCCGGGTGACGTGTTCTATCTGCACTCGCGTCTGCTCGAGCGGGCCGCGAGGGTCAACGCCGATTACGTGGAAAAGTTCACCAATGGCGAGGTCAAGGGCAAGACCGGTTCTCTGACCGCGCTGCCGATCATCGAGACCCAGGCCGGTGACGTGTCCGCCTTCGTGCCGACCAATGTGATCTCGATTACCGACGGTCAGATCTTCCTCGAGTCGGACCTGTTCAACGCCAACATCCGCCCGGCCATCAACGCCGGCCTGTCGGTATCACGTGTTGGCGGGGCCGCCCAGACCAAGATCATCAAGAAGCTCGGCGGCGGCGTACGTCTGGCCCTCGCCCAGTACCGCGAGCTGGCGGCGTTCTCGCAGTTTGCCTCTGACCTGGACGAGGCGACCCGCAAGCAGCTGGAGCGCGGCCAGCGGGTCACCGAGCTGATGAAGCAGCCGCAATACAGCCCGCTGAGCATTACCGACATGGCCATCTCCCTGTTCGCGGCCAACGAGGGCTACATCGACGACGTCGATGTGACCAAGGTCGTGGACTTCGAGGCCGCCTTGCATGCCTACATGCATGCCAACTACGCCGACCTGGTGGCCAAGGTCAACGAGACGGCCGACTGGAACGACGAGATCGAACAGGCCTTCCACGACGTGCTGAAGGATTTCAAGGCCAACAGCAGCTGGTAATGGCTCGACCGCCAGTTGCTCCGAGCGCGGGTTGCTTCCGCTCGGTGCACTCGGCGGCCGCAGCGGGTAACTATCAACGATTGGGTTAGATATGGCAGGCGCGAAAGAGATACGGACCAAGATCTCCTCCATCAAGAGCACGCAGAAGATCACCAGTGCGATGGAGATGGTCGCCGCGTCCAAGATGCGTAAGGCGCAGGATCGCATGGCGGCCTCCCGACCCTATGCCGAGAAGATGCGCGAGGTTATCGGGCACGTGGCCCTGGCCAATCCGGAGTACAAGCATCCCTTCATGACCGCGCGTGAGGTCAAACGGATTGGCTACATCATTGTCTCCTCCGATCGCGGCCTGTGTGGCGGCCTGAATACCAACCTCTTCCGCAGCCTGGTGCGCGAGATCCGCAAGGAGCGCGAGGCCGGCCTGGAGATCAGTTACTGCCTGGTGGGTAACAAGGCGCTCGGTTTCTTCCGGCGGGTGGGCGGCAATGTGCGTGCGCAGGTCACCCACCTTGGTGATGCGCCGGAGCTGGAATCCCTGATCGGCCCTGTGAAGGTGATGCTCGATGCCTTTGTCGAAGGTGAGATCGACGAGATTCGGCTGGCCTACAACGAGTTCGTCAACACCATGACCCAGCAGCCGACGATTCACACGCTCGTGCCCCTGCCGGCCGGTGAGGACGCCGAAGAGTTGAAGCATCACTGGGACTACATCTACGAACCGGATGCACGCCAAGTGCTCGACTCGCTGCTACAGCGCTACGTCGAGTCGGTCGCCTACCAGGCCGTGGTCGAGAACGGCGCCTGTGAAATGGCGGCGCGCATGGTAGCCATGAAGTCCGCCACCGATAACGCGGGTAGCCTGATCGACGAGTTGCAGCTGGTCTATAACAAGGCCCGCCAGGCCGCCATTACGCAAGAGATTTCCGAGATCGTCAGCGGTGCCGCCGCGGTCTCGTAGAGCAGGATATTTGGGTATTTCGCCCGCACCCCGGTGTGGAAGACTGAAGATTGAGAGGAAACGCCAATGAGCACGGGTAAGGTCGTCGAAATTATCGGCGCAGTGGTCGACGTTCAGTTCGACCGCGACAGCATGCCGAAGGTCTACGATGCGTTGAAGATCGAGTCAGCAGGCCTGACTCTCGAGGTTCAACAGCAGCTGGGTGACGGCGTGGCGCGCAGTATCGCCATGGGATCCACCGATGGCCTCAAGCGCGGTGCCGAGGTGGTCAACACCGGTGCGCCCATCAGCGTCCCTGTTGGCCAGGCCACCCTGGGCCGCATCATGGACGTGCTCGGCAACCCGGTGGACGAGGCCGGGGACATCGGCACCGACGAGCGCATGCCCATTCACCGTCCCGCACCCAAGTTGGAAGACCAGTCGACCTCCACCGAGGTCCTGGAGACCGGCATCAAGGTGATCGACCTGATCATGCCCATCCAGAAGGGCGGCAAGGTTGGCCTGTTCGGTGGCGCCGGCGTGGGCAAGACCGTGACCCTGATGGAGCTGATCCGGAACATCGCGGTCGAGCACTCCGGTTTCTCGGTGTTCGCCGGTGTCGGTGAGCGCACCCGTGAGGGCAACGACTTCTACCACGAGATGCAGGAAGGTGGCGTCCTCGACAAAGTGGCCCTGGTCTACGGGCAGATGAACGAGCCGCCCGGCAACCGCCTGCGCGTGGCCCTGACCGGCCTGACGATGGCGGAATACTTCCGCGATGAAGGGCGCGACGTGCTGATGTTCGTCGATAACATCTACCGCTACACCCTGGCGGGTACCGAGGTGTCGGCGCTGCTGGGCCGGATGCCTTCCGCGGTGGGTTACCAGCCGACCCTGGCCGAAGAGATGGGTGTGCTGCAGGAGCGGATCACCTCCACCAAGACCGGCTCCATCACCTCCTTCCAGGCGGTGTATGTGCCGGCGGACGACCTGACCGACCCCTCCCCCGCCACGACCTTCGCCCACCTGGACGCCACCCTGGTGCTGTCACGCCAGGTGGCCGAGCTGGGCATCTACCCGGCGGTGGACCCGCTCGACTCCACCTCGCGGATCCTCGATCCGCACGTGGTGGGTCAGGAGCACTATGAGGTGGCCCGCGGCGTCCAGGGTGTGCTGCAGCGTTACAAGGAGCTGAAGGACATCATCGCCATTCTGGGCATGGACGAACTGTCCGAGGACGACAAGATGATCGTGCAGCGGGCGCGCAAGATTCAGCGCTTCCTGTCGCAGCCCTTCTTCGTTGCCGAGGTGTTCACCGGCGCGCCGGGCAAGTACGTGTCGCTGAGCGAGACCATTTCGAACTTCAAGGCCATCCTGGCCGGCGAGTACGACCACCTGCCGGAGCAGGCCTTCTACATGTGCGGCAATATCGACGAGGCCGTGGCCAAGGCCGAGCAGCAGGGCTGAGATCAGTGACGGGGCCCGGGCCCCGCGTGGAGCTACAATCATGGCGATGACCATACATGTCGATATCGTGAGCGCCGAGGGTCACCTCTACAGTGGCCAGGGCGAGATGGTGTACGCCCCGGCGGTGATGGGCGAGATCGGCATCGCGCCACGTCATGCCCCGCTGGTGACGCCGCTCAAGCCGGGCGAGGTGCGTATCGATCCCGGCGAGGGCAAGCCCCAGGAGCATTTCTATGTCTCTGGCGGACTGATCGAGGTGCAGCCCTTCAGGGTGACGGTCCTTGCCGATACCGGCCTGCGAGCCGCCGATCTGGACGAGGCGGCCGCGCTCGAGGCCAAGCGGCGTGCCGAGGACGCCCTCGCCGCCCGTGCCAGCGAGATGGACCTGGCCAAGGCCCAGGCCGAACTGGCCGAGGCAGTGGCTCAGCTGCGCGCCATCGAGCGTCTGCGCAAGCAGAAGAACGGCTGAGCCGGTCATACGAATCGGCTAGAATGCAGGCCCTGCGGACGCGTGCCGCAGGGCCTTTTTTATTTTAGCCCTGTTCCGGTTAGGCATAGAATCTTGGCCGACTCGGTGTTTTCGGGCAGGTCGGACTTCAGTCCGACGTGCCGGGCCAGAGGCCAGCCTGCAGCCGCGTGTCGAATTGGAACAAGACTTACATTTTCGTGGGATGCTAAATGAGTAAACAGATCATCGCGCCGGGCAAGTATGTCGGCATCACCTATAGCATCGTCGACGATGCGGGCAATGTCGTGGAACAGCACGATATTCCCGTGGGCTTTGTCTATGGCAGCGATACCGAACTGGTTGGCGGGCTGGACAAGGCGGTCGCCGGCAAAACAGCGGGAGACGAGGTCGACGTGCAGCTCTCTCCGGACGATGCCTATGGCGCCTACGACCCATCATTGACCTTCACCGATGATCTCGAGAACGTCCCCCCGCAGTTCCGCAAGGTCGGCGCCGAGGTGCAGATGCAGAACGAAGCGGGTGAGGTGAAGACCTTCCATGTGTCGAACATCAGCGATGGCAAGCTCACCGTGGACGGCAATCATCCCCTGGCGGGCAAGCAGCTCACCGTGCACGTCAAGATCGTCGAGGTGCGCGACGCCAGGCCTGGCGAGGAGAAGGTCTCGGGGATTCATGCCGTGCAGGCCCCCACCCATCCGACCGTCAACTGACCGCGCCACGGAGTCTCAAGGATGACACTGGGTATCGTGATACTGGCCGCCGGGCAGGGAACCCGGATGAAATCGGACCTGCCCAAGGTGCTGCATACCCTGGGCGATCGTCCGCTGTTGCAGCATGTGATCGATACCGCCAGGCGGGTCGATCCGGATCGGATCGTGGTGGTCTACGGGCATGGCGGCGAGCAGGTGCGTGAGGCCATCCCCGACGATGACCTGCTGTGGGCGGAACAGGCAGCGCAGCTCGGCACCGGGCATGCCGTGGCCCAGGCCATGCCGCAACTCGAGGGGATGGATCGGATCCTGGTGCTGTATGGCGATGTGCCGCTGATCCGCGCCGAGACCCTGCAACGACTCATCGATCGTGCCGGTGACGGCCTTGGGCTGCTCACGGTCACCCTCGCCGAGCCGACCGGCTACGGCCGCATCCAGCGCGATGCCAACGGCGACGTGCAGTGCATCGTCGAACAGAAGGACGCCTCGCCCGAGCAGCAGGCCATCTGCGAGGTCAATACCGGGATCATGCTGCTGCCCGGCGCCCGCCTCGCCCATTGGCTCGGCCAGCTCTCCAACAACAACGCTCAAGGTGAGTACTACCTGACCGATATACTCGCCATGGCAGTCAACCAAGGCGTACCGGTCGCCGTCACCCAACCGGAAGAGGACGTCGAGGCCGAGGGCGTGAACAATCGCCTCCAACTGGCCGCATTGGAGCGCGCGCTGCAGCAGCGCCAGGCCGAGGCATTGCTGCTGGCCGGTCTGGGGATGCGCGACCCGGCCCGCTTCGACCTGCGCGGCAGCCTGGCCCACGGCCGGGACTGCCTGCTGGATGTGAACGTGGTGATCGAGGGCGAGGTGGTGCTGGGCAATCGGGTGCGCATCGGACCCAACTGCGTGCTGCGCGATTGCCGTATCGACGACGATGTGGAGCTGCTGGAGAACTGTGTCGTCGAGTCGGCCCACATCGGGGCCGGGAGCCGGGTCGGCCCCTTCAGTCGCCTGCGTCCGGGCGCCCATTTGACGGGCAAGAATCACGTGGGGAACTTCGTCGAGATCAAGAACGCCGTGATCGGCGAGGGCTCGAAGGTCAATCATCTCACCTATGTCGGGGATGCCGACATCGGTCGCGGGGTGAACGTGGGCGCCGGGACCATCACCTGCAACTACGACGGGGCCAACAAGCACCGTACCGTGATCGAAGACGAGGCCTTCATCGGCTCCAACACGGCCCTCGTGGCCCCGGTCACGGTCGGCAAGGGCGCCACTATCGGCGCCGGTTCGGTGGTTACCCGTGACGCGCCCGAGGGACAGCTCACCCTGACCCGCGCGCGACAGGCCACCATCGGGGGCTGGCAGCGGCCGCAGAAGAAACCGAAGTCCTGACAGGGAAGCCAAGGCAAACATCAGGGAGCAAGTCAGATGTGCGGAATAGTCGGCGCCATTGCGCGGCGTGAAGTGACCCCCATACTCCTCGAAGGCCTCAAGCGCCTGGAATATCGTGGCTACGATTCGGCGGGCATCGCCATCAGACCACCGGCGGGCGGTCTGCAACGGATCCGCTCGGTGGGCAAGGTGGCCCAGCTCGAGCAGTCCCTGGCGCAACGATCGATCGGCGGAGACCTCGGCATCGCCCACACCCGCTGGGCCACCCATGGCATGCCCGCCGAGCGCAATGCCCATCCGCACATGAGCGGCGAGCGGGTCGCCATCGTGCACAACGGCATTATCGAAAACCACGCCGAGCTGCGCAGCGAACTCGAGGCCAAGGGTTATCGCTTCACCTCCGAGACCGATACCGAGGTGATCGCCCATCTGCTGGCAGACCTGTTGAACCAGGGATTGCCGGTGTTGGAGGCCGTGCGCCAGGGCATCGCACGGCTCAACGGTGCCTACGCCCTGGCCGTAATCGACCCTAAAGACCCGGAACGCCTGGTGGTGGCCCGATCGGGCAGCCCGCTGGTGATCGGCTTGGGCGTGGGCGAGAACTTCATCGCTTCCGACGTGTTTGCGCTCTTGCCGGTGACCCAGCGGTTCCTGTTTCTCGAAGAAGGCGACCTCGCCGAGATCACCCGCGATACGGTCACGGTCTACGACAGCGACGGCAAGGTGGCGGAGCGTCCCGAACAGGTCTCGCAGCTCTCGAGCAGCACCACCGACAAGGGCCCCTATCGTCATTACATGCTCAAGGAAATCTTCGAGCAACCGGCGGTGATCGCCGAGACGCTCGAAGGCAGGGTGCACAAGGGGCGGCTGCTGGAAGAGAGCTTCGGGCATGTCGCCACCGAACTGCTGGAGCGCACCCGTGCGGTCCACATCATTGCCTGCGGCACCAGCTTCCATGCCGGCCTGGTCGCCAAGTATTGGCTGGAAGAGGTCGGCGTGGCCTGCCATGTCGAGGTGGCCAGCGAATATCGCTACCGCAACGTGGTCGTCCCCGAGGACTGCCTGTTCGTCAGCATCTCGCAGTCGGGAGAGACCGCTGATACCCTCGCCGCACTTCGCGCGTCTGACGAACTCGGCTACATCGGCAGCCTGGTCGTATGCAATGTGCCCGAGAGCTCCCTGGTGCGCGAATCCGACGTCGCCCTGATGACCCGCGCCGGCCCCGAAATCGGGGTCGCCTCCACCAAGGCCTTCACCACCCAGCTGGTGGCCCTGAGGTTGCTCACCATCGCCCTGGCGCGCCGCCGCGGCCTGGACGGCAACGCCGAGCGCGTGCTGGTCGACGAGCTCGAGGCGCTGCCGCGCCAGGTCGAGGTGGTCCTCGGGTTGAGCGATGCCATCGCCGAAATGGCCAATGCCTTCGCCGACCTGCACAACGCCCTGTTCCTGGGCCGGGGGCCTTTCTACCCCGTGGCACTCGAAGGTGCGCTCAAGCTCAAGGAAATCTCCTACATCCACGCCGAGGCCTACCCGGCCGGGGAACTCAAGCACGGCCCACTCGCCCTGGTGGACGAAAAGATGCCGGTGGTCTGCGCCCTACCCGACGACCCCCTGCTTGAGAAGGTGCTGTCCAACCTGCAGGAAGTCCGCGCCCGCGGCGGCGAGCTGTTCCTGTTCAGCGACAAACGCATCGAGATTCCACTCGACCGCTACCAGAACCTGACCCTCGACGACATCTGCCCCGGCACCGCCCCCATCGTCTACAGCGTCCCGCTGCAGCTGCTCGCCTATCATGTGGCGGTGTTGAAAGGGACCGATGTAGACCAGCCGCGTAACTTGGCGAAGTCGGTGACGGTCGAGTAGCGATGGATCTGGGTCAGCGGAAATTGTGCGATGAAAAAATCTCCTTAAGTAGGTAATAAGGTCCTTTACTCGAGAAAAAAGTCCGTAACTGCAGACCTATCCCCGAATCAAAGCGGATCTCAATCCTTTTCAAGGACTATCGAGCTTCTAGTGAAGGCTTTGTGACCTTCAACGCCACCGAAGCGTGGGATGGCAATGGAGGGCGCTCTCCATCGAATCGCTGGGCTACCTCCCCAGCAGCCAGTTGGTCAAGGTCCTCAACGCGACCTAAGCAGACCTTCGTCGTTTCCGGGCGATGCTAAACTCAAACCGTGTTTCGGGAATGGTTTAGGCACACTATGAATAAAGATCTATTCGCTGGTGGCATATCGTAGTATTGGCGCTGGCTACATATCACGATATTCGTGCCAGCCACATAAGCAAATGTTATGTTTCAAAATGAACATGGAAACAACATACAATATATCTGAAGAAGACTATGTGCGAGCAATGAAGCTCTTTAGTAAAACTACTCCAAAAATTGCTGCAATATATGGAGTAGTAGCAATTGTGCTGTTGATTGTAGCCATATTCGGGACTGGCGCCATCAAAGGGGGCGCAATTGGTGGTCTTATAGGTGGTTCTGTTGTAGCTATTCTTGCTAGGTATGTTGTCAACCCAACTCTTGCGCGTAGGCATTATAGAAAATACAAAGCAATACAAGAACCAATAACTATCAATTTGAAAGAAGAAGGGGTAGAGTTTTCAACTCCTGATGGTGGAGGCTTGGTAAGGTGGGATAAAATTCTCAAGTGGCGCCAAAATGAACAGTATTTACTTATCTATCCAATGCCAAGAATGTACCACATAATCCCAAAGTCGGTGGCTGAGTCTGGCTTTGAGTTGTCGTCATTAATTGCATCGCTTCAAGAAAGAATCGGCAATGAAACATAACAAGGCAAATTCACTCGGACGGCAAAAGCACCGCTCCTTCGTCGC
>JANTHJ010000032.1 GCA_024762475.1 Chromatiales bacterium
CCCTGGGCGCCCTGGTGGATCGGGCTGCTGGGCGCCTTCATCGCCATCGTGATCGGCAAACAGGTGTTCGGCGGGATCGGTCAAAATCTGTTCAACCCGGCCATGGTGGCGCGGGTGGCGTTGCTCATCTCCTTTCCGCTGGAGATGACCCTGTTCACGTCGCCGGCGCCGCTGTCCTCACCCGACGCACCGGGCCCGCTGCAGGGCCTGGGCATCACCTTCGGTCATTCGCCGTTGTATGACGCCATGAGCAGCGCCACGCCCCTGGGCCATGTCAAGACCGAGCTGAGCCGCGGTGTAACGGTCGACCAGGCCATGGGCAGTACCGATTCACTCGGCCAACTCCTGTATGGCACAGCAAGCGGCAGCCTCGGTGAAATCTCCGCCCTGCTGATCCTCGCCGGGGGGCTGTTTCTGATCTGGAAGCGGGTCATCAGCTGGCACATTCCGGTGGCAATGCTCGCCACACTGGCTTCGCTGGCAGGCGTCTTTCACCTGATCGACCCCGGACGTTTCAGCGGCCCGCTGTTCCACCTGTTCGCCGGTGGCGCCATGCTGGGCGCCTTCTTCATCGCCACCGACCTGGTCACATCACCGGTCTCGGCCAGGGGCCAACTGGTGTTCGGTGCCGGCTGCGGGGCGCTGGTCTACATCATCCGCACCTTCGCAGGCTACCCGGAGGGCGTCGCCTTCGCCGTGCTGCTCATGAATGCCTGTACGCCCCTGATCGATCACTATCTGCGCCCGCGCATCTACGGACGGGATCGCAGTGGTGAGCCGCTCAACTACGCCGAATCGGGGGAAGAGCCATGAGCAACCCCCCGCGTCCGGCCAGAGAACGCGTCAGCACCCAGGCGATTCTGCTGGGGGTTTTCTCGTTGATCGCCACGGCGATGTTGGTAGCGGGCGACCTGGCGACCCGCGATGCAATCGCCGAGCGCCAGCGCGAGGATCTGCGGGCCTCGCTCAGCCAGGTCATACCCGATGCACTGCACGACAATGACCTGCTGGCGCACCCGCTGAGCATTAACGATGACCAGGGAGGGCCGCTGACGGTCTACCGTGGCACCCGCGGCCTGCAGGTCACAGCGCTGGCCTGGGAGATCACTGGCAAGGGGTATGCCGGCGATATCCGCCTCATCCTGGGCGTGGACCCGGAAGGAAAGATCCTTGGCGTGCGGGTCCTCCAGCATGCCGAAACCCCCGGACTGGGCGACAACATAGAGGCATCGCGCAGTGACTGGATCCTCGGCTTCAATGGCCGCTCCCTGGGCAATCCCCCTGCCGAAAAGTGGAAGGTCAAGAAAGACGGCGGGATCTTCGACTCGTTCAGTGGTGCGACCATCACGCCGCGCGGCGTGGTGGCCGCCATCAAACAGGGGCTGGCGTTCTTCCAGTCGCACAAGGCCGCGCTGACGCGTGCCGTCGTCATCAACAGCGAGGAGCAGGATCCATGACCGACTACAAGCGCATCGTCAAAGATGGCCTGTGGGACAACAATATCGTCTTCGTGCAGGCGCTGGCACTGTGTCCGCTGCTCGCAGTGACCGGCACTGCCAGCAATGGCCTGGGCATGGGGCTGGCGTCGACCGCGGTGTTCATCCTGTCCGGCCTGAGTATCTCGGCGGTGCGGACCATTATCACACCCCAGGTGCGCATCCCCATTTTCGTCCTGATCATCGCCGTGCTGGTCACCCTGGTGGACATGAGCATGAACGCCTGGGTGCACGATCTGCACAAGGTGCTCGGCCTGTTCATCCCACTGATTGTCACCAACTGCGCCATCCTCGGCCGCGCCGAGGCCTTCGCCTCGCGTAACGCCCTTGCCCCGAGCCTCGTGGATGGCGTGATGATGGGACTGGGCTTCACCCTGGCCCTGGTCATACTGGGCGCCAGTCGGGAAATCATCGGTAGCGGCACCCTGTTCGCCAATGCCGCCCTGCTGCTGGGCGACTGGGCGCATTTCCTGGAGCTACAGTTAATACCGGATTACAAGGGCTTTCTGCTGATCATTCTGCCACCGGGCGGATTCATCGTTCTCTCCTTCCTCCTGGCGGGAAAGCGAGTGATGGAAAGGACGCTTGCGGCGCGTCGGCAACAGGCCGCGGCGGGGCTGCCGGAGGCCGGTTGAAGGAGTTATCGAGATGAACGTCGGCGTCGCCTACGCGGACAAATTCAAACAGATCTGGCTGAAGCTGGAGGTGCCGGACGGCTGCACGGTACGGGAGGCCATCGAGCACTCCCGAATCCTCGAACAGTTCCCGGAGATCGACCTCGAGCACCAGCGAGTGGGTATTTTCGGTAAGATTACGCGCCTCGACGCAAAGGTCGAGGAAGGGGCCCGGATCGAGATCTACCGCGAGATCACCGCGGACCCCGAGCTGGTGGAGCGGCGCGATACCTGACTGCCCGCGGCCGACCGATCACGAGTAGCGAAATTTCACCCACAGGAGTGCCATGTCTTTGCGGCTTTTCCTGGCTGTTGTGATGCTGGCCTGGGCGACGGCCCCGCTCGCCGGCGAGGCCCGTGTCGCGGTGGCCGCCAATTTCACGCTGGCAATGCGGGCGCTCGCCCCCCGCTTCGAGCAGGCCAGCGGCCATCGTCTGGTGGTCAGCACCGGTTCCACCGGCAAGCTGTACGCCCAGATCCTGCATGGCGCACCCTACGATGTGTTTCTCGCCGCGGACCGGGAAAGGCCCCGATTGCTCGAAAAGGCAGGTCGCGCCAGCGGACGATTCACCTATGCCATCGGCCGCCTGGCATTGTGGGCGCGGCAAAGCGAAGATCCGCAGGCGCAGCTCAGGTCCGGCAGCTTCAGGCGCCTGGCGATCGCCAACCCCAAAACCGCACCTTATGGCAAGGCAGCGATTCAGGTGCTGCGCAGACTCGGGCTCTACCCGGCGGTCGCCAAGCGACTGGTGATTGGCGAGAACGTGGGCCAGGCGCGCCAGTTCGTCTCCACCGGCAACGCCGAGCTGGGGCTGGTAGCCCTCGCACAGGTCCTCGATACGACGCCCGACCACGTCTGGCCCATTCCCCCGATGCTGCACGATCCTGTTCGGCAGGATGCAGTACTGTTGGCACGCGGGAGACGGCACCCTGCCGCCGTGGCGTTTCTTGAGTTTCTGCGCAGCGAGGCCGCGCGCAGGATCATCCGCCAACAGGGTTATGCTACGGCCGGGAATCACCCAAGAGACCGACCATGAATCCCGAATGGCAGGCCGTCTGGCTTACCTTCAAGCTGGCGCTCTCGACCACGCTGATCCTGCTGGTGCTGGGGACGCCACTGGCCTGGTGGCTGGCCCGCTCTGTTTCCACATGGAAAGAGTTGGTCGGCAGCCTGGTGACCCTGCCGCTGGTATTGCCGCCGACGGTGCTGGGCTTCTACCTGCTGATCGCCCTGGGACCGGAAGGCCCGATCGGGGGGCTGACCGAGAGCCTGGGCATCGGCCCCCTGGCCTTCACCTTTCCCGGGCTGGTAGTGGGCTCGGTGATCTACTCGCTGCCCTTCGTGGTCCAGCCGATCCGCAATGCCTTCGAAGCCCTGGGCGATCGCCCGCTGGAGGTGGCCGCGACCCTGCGCTCTGGCCCAATCGAGCGCTTCTTCCGCATTGCCCTACCGCTGGCCCGGCCGGGATTTCTCAGCGGCGCCATCCTGGGCTTTGCCCATACCGTGGGTGAATTCGGCGTGGTATTGATGATCGGCGGCAATATTCCCGGCGAAACCCGAGTGCTGTCGGTTGCCATCTACGACCATGTCGAGGCCCTGGAGTGGCGCCAGGCCCACTGGCTGTCGGGTGGGATGGTGCTGTTCGGCTTCGCGGTGGTACTGATCATGTCGCTGCTGGAAAAGCGCCTGCGCAGGATCGGCGCATGAGCGGACTCTCGGTGGATATCCATCACGGCCTGCCCGGTTTTGCACTGCAGGCCCGCTTTGATACCCCCCCGCAGGGCGTGACCGCATTGTTTGGTCGTTCCGGCTCGGGCAAGACCAGCGTCCTGCGTGCCGTGGCGGGGCTGCTCAGGGCCGGCGAGGGGTCGATCCGTTTCAATGGCGAGACCTGGCAGGACGGCAGACACTTCCTGCCCACCCATCGCCGCCCCATCGGGTACGTGTTCCAGGAGGCCAGTCTCTTTCCCCACCTGTCGGTACAGCAGAACCTGCAGTACGGCTGGCGCAAGGTGCCGCCGGGCGAACAACGTATCGACTACGACGAGGCGGTCGCCTTGCTGGGCATCGCACCGCTGCTCGGCCGGGATCCCGCCCGGCTGTCGGGCGGCGAACGCCAGCGCGTCGCCATCGCGCGGGCCCTGCTGACCAGCCCGCAGCTGCTGCTGATGGACGAGCCACTATCGGCCCTGGACCAGGCGGCCCGCGCCGATATCCTCCCTTACCTGGAACAACTTCATCATGAGCTCGCATTGCCGGTGCTCTACGTCTCCCACGACCTGGACGAGATCGCGCGCCTGGCCGATCGCATGGTACTGATGGAAGGCGGTCGGGTGATCGCCAGCGGACCAGTGAGCCGCCTGCTGACCGATCCCCGCCTGCCGGTCGCCGGCTTCGACAATGCCGGTGCGATCCTGGAAGGTCGCATCAGCGCGCATGACAAAGGCTTTCATCTGACCTATGTAGCATGCAGTGGCAATCGGATCGCGGTCCCGCTCGACTCGCGCGAGGTCGGAGCGCACACGCGTATCCAGATCCATGCGCGCGATGTCAGCATTGCCCTCAGTGCCCACCATGACACCAGCATCCTCAATATCGTCCCTGCCGTCATTCAGGCCCTGGACGAAGACGGCAGGTCACGCTGGCTGGTGGAACTGGTGCTGGAGGACGGTCAGACCCTGTTGGCGCACGTGACCCGGCGCTCGCGCCTCGCGCTCGGTCTGGAGAAGGGAATGTTGGTATACGCCCAGATCAAGGCGGTGGCCCTGGTCAGGTAGACATTGCGGACGCCTGGATCTACCCCGGACCCCTGGAATGACCGGAGTCACCTCGCCCGGCTTCACAACGACCCCTTTTCCGCCAGCGAAGGAATCGCGAATAGCCCCATTCCAGCAGTGGCATGACACCTGGAACCTGCGTCAGACACCCCAACCAACGGTAGGCCGGCAGCACCGACCACAGACAGGCAAAGGCAGCGGCCCCGGTATGCCATGCGCGCCTCCGGTCGCGCACATGGAAACGCGCCATGGCCCGGTCACGACCGATGCCAAATACACTCGGGTCGTTACCCGGATCGGCCACGTCCACCCAATCGATTTGATCTGCCCCGTGGCGCCGACGGTAGTGGGCGATCTCGCGGCGACAGAGTGGGCAGGCGCCGTCATACAGCACCAATGGTCGCATCCGCGAGTGCGTCTTGACTGACATATCGCGCTTCAGCCGCAGCGTGAAAAACGCCAGCGCGGTTGTCCGGCGCTATCGGGTTCTGCCAGCCACAGACCGAGCACCCTGCGCGAGAACGCCCTATCCGGGTCCCGCACCACCACCGCCCCGTCTCTCAATAACGCGCCACCCTGGTTAGATGAAACGCAAAAGCTGTACCTGTCCCCCGGTTCGACGTCTTCATAGGAGGCGACCAGTCGTTTCAATCGATGGGTATCTGTTTGCGCCAGGTCGGCACCGAAGTACTTCTCGTAGAGCGCCAAGGTCGATCGCGCCAGCTCTTCCCGGGTGAACGACCGTTGATACTGAACCTTCACACATCGGATGCCACCGGCGTCATCGCGATAGAAAGCGGCCTCGTAAAGGCGCACGAAGACGAGATAGCAGGCATTGGCCCGCGCGATCTCCCTGAGATCCTTGCCCTCGTACTGCATGCTCCAGGCAGGCGAAAAGAGGATGGGAAACGCCAAGCCGATCAACTGAACGACGCGCATCATGGTATTGGCTGCTTTATAAAGGCCAATGTCACTTGGCCCAGGGTCAACCCGAACTTCTTCATCGTCGCGCGGTTGAGCAGCACCCCATCCTGTTGCAGGAACATCCAGTCGTCGAACGAGACATCCACGGTGCCCTCCCCGTAGGGCAGGCGTAGCACGTAGCGCCAGTGGAAGGCACTGCCGGCGGACTCCCCCTTGGCCTCTCCGACCACGTCGTCCGCGGTGCCGACGTAGCGGCCCCCATCAATGCGCCGGATTCGCCAGATCCGTTGCTGCGTCTCTCCGTCGTCATAGACGAAGTCTTCGGTTAGCGTGAGCCGGTCGCCCTCGATTCGCCCCGCGATATCGACCCTGAAGCGGCGTTTCAACGCGCCATCACGGCCCTGGAACATTCCCCAGGCAAGGGTCTTCCCCTCGAAATACCGGAACAGATCGAGTGCCGGCTGCGTCTGCGCGTAGTCGCTGATTTGCATACTGCTACAGCCTGCCAGCAACACTATTGCCGGCAACCACAGAACTCGGTGCATGGCCTGTCTCCCCTATCGGCGCGTGTGAGATATCGAGATAGGTGCCGCGCGCCAGGCGCAAAACCAGCAAGGCGAGCAGCAGTTTGATCATCGCCGGCGCCAGCCCGTACAGCCAGGGCAGCGCGGCGTTGGCGCCTGCGTCTCCTTCGAAAAGCGACAGCAGCGGCAGCGCAATACCGACGGCGAGGGCCAATGCCAGCTTGCCGGCCATCGCAAAGAGGCCAAATACCGTGCCCTCCCGCGGTTCGCTTGCCGCGCTGCTCTGGTGATTCGCCAAGCGCGCCAGCAGGGCCGCAGGCAGTGCAATATCGGCGCCCAGAGTGGCACCGGTCAGCAGGCAGATCAGCGCGAAGGCAGCCTCGTCTCCGGGCCCCAGCCAGGCCGCAGGCAGGAAGGCCAGGCCCGCTATCAGCATCGCGAGCCCCCAGGATCTGGCCTCGCCGGTGCGTCCTGCCATCCTCAGCCATAACGGCAGCGCCAAGATGCCCGCACCGAAGTAGATCAACAGCAGCCAGCCGCCGTCGCTGGCAGCGACGCCCAATCGGCGATCGGCGAAGATCAGAAACAGTGTGGCGGGAATGCCGGCGGCGAGGGCATTGAAGAAGTGCAACCCTACCAGCCGCCAGATGGCGGGGGCGAGGCGAACGACGCCACGCACCGTAGGCGTACCCCGTGCCGCGCGAGCGCGGGGCGGCTGCCTCGGCAATGTCCAGGCGAGGCCGACGGCCAGAGGCAGCAACAGCGTCACCAGCCAGGCCATCGCCACCAGTGGCTGGCCGGCCGGAGCGAGCGCTGCCGCGGTCAGTGCCAGCAGGGCACCCACGAGAACAGCACCCTCACGCCAGGCCGCCACCCGCCGACGGCCCCTGTCCTCTGCGACCAGTTCGGCCCCCCAGGCCTGATAGGGCACCGAGATCAGGGTCCACCCCAGATAGGTGGCGCCCAAGGCCGCGAGCAGATAGGCGGGCGCGGCGCCGGGCGCCGGGTCGAACAGAGGCCAGATCCCGGCGAGTAGCAACGACACGCCCAGCGACATCCAGGCCAGGGGCGATACCCGCGAACGCAAGCGGTCGGCGAGACGCCCCATCAGCGGATCGCTGACCAGGTCGAACAACCGGGAAACGAACAGCAGCAGACCCGCCAGTGCGAAGCCGATGCCAGGCATCTCCGCATACAGCGCTGGCACGTAGGCGTACAGCGGCAGACCCAGCACGGCCAGTGGGATGGCCGGGCCGGCGTAGCACAACAACTGGGCGCGGCTCAGCCCCATGCGTCCTCGCGTGCCAGGCAGAACTGCACCACGTCGATGCGCCCGTCGCGGAAGCCCGCCTCGCAGAAGGCCAGGTAGTAGCGCCACATGCGGCGGAAACGCTCATCGTAGCCGTTCGCCTCCAGCCAGGCGGCCTCCGCCTCGAACGAAGCGCTCCAGTCGGCGAGGGTGTCGGCATAGTGCTCGCCGAAATGGTCAAGCGATAGCGGCACCAGACCCGCCTGACAGGCATGGCCGTAGAGATGCCGCTCGGTGGGCAGCATGCCGCCGGGGAAGATGTACTTCTGGATAAATCCGCCCGCCTCGGTGCGGTACCGGTCGAACAGGTCCTCACGGAGGGTGATGACCTGGATGGCGGCGCGGCCGCCGGGGCGCAGGCGCTCGGACACGACATCGAAATACCTTTGCCAGTGCCGCTCCCCCACCGCCTCGAGCATTTCGATGGAGACGATATGGTCGTACTGGCCCTCCAGGTCCCGGTAATCGCGCAGTTCGATGCGGACCCGATCGGCGAGCCCTGCCTTGCGAACTCGTTCCACCGCATAGTCGTATTGCTGCCGGGAGAGGGTCACCCCGGTGACCTGCATGCCCCAACGCGCAGCGTATTCCAGGAACCCACCCCAGCCGCAGCCGATCTCCAGAATATGCTCGCCCGGATCAGGGTCGATCAGTTCCAGCATCAGCTCGTATTTTCGCTGCTGCGCCTCATACAGCCCCATGGATTGGTCGTACACCGCCGACGAATAGCTCATGGAAGGGTCGAGCCAGCGGGCGTAGAAATCGTTGCCCAGGTCGTAGTGGGCGGCGATGTTGCGCCGACTGCCCCAGCGCGTGTTGGCGTTCAGCGCATGCTGCAGGCGCGACCAGAGACGGACACCGGCGGAGCGGCGCCCGGCGCTGGCCAGGGCCTCGAGGTTGAGCGAGATCAGGTAGAGCAAACCGGCGAGATCCGGGCTCGACCAGTCGCCGCGTACATAGGATTCGGCAAAACCGAGGTCACCCCCCAGCGTCACCGCCCGCACGAAGGCCTGCGGGCGGTGGATCTCGATGCATCCCCAAGGGCGCTCGCACTGACCTGCAAGAACCGCTTCGCGACCTTTCTGGAAGCGCACCTCGAGGACGCCATAACGGATCCCCGCAAAGTACTGCCGTATCTTTTCCTGGGCCCAGTCCAGGGCCACCTCCGGCTGGGGCCGGGCCGGCAGGACAAGTTGATCGATCGCCATCAGCTGATCTCCTCTTCTGGTGGTTGCGGTTTGGAATGGAAAGGCACGCCACGAAGCCAGATCCTGAGCGCATGCCAGTGGATGCCGCCGAGCACCTTGGCGGTCTGAAACGGCACCCTCGCGAACTGGAGCAACAAAGCGCGCAGGCCGAGGGAGACGCGGCGGCCGGTCTGGGCGGCTGTCATCAGCCGGGTTGCACCGTCGTTCAGTGCGATCGCGACGCGCAACTGTTCACCGGGTGCACCGATGCTGAAGTCGTAGTGACCCTCGACCCCCATGAAGGGCGAAACGTGGAATACCTTGCCGTGCCGACTGCGCACCGGCCAATCTCCGCCGGCTGCCGGCAGCAGGTAGCAGTGGCGTTCGTCGAAGGTGTTGTGCACCTCGGCCACGATCGCCGCGGGATGGCCGTCGGAGGTCTCGCAGAACCAAAGGCTGAGCGGGTCGAAGCCCCAGCCCAGCACACGTGGCATGCAGAGCAGGCGGACTCTCAGGCCAGCGGGATCGATGTCGTGACACGTCAGTACACGGTCGATCCAGACCCGCAGCGAGGTCTCGCCCGGCGGCAGGTGATCGCAACGGAAAAAACTGAACAGGTTGAAACGATCCACCGACAACAAGGAACTCATCCGGTCCACTGCCTCCAGCTGGTCGATGTCGAGCAACAGACTGAAGGTGCGGTAACGAAAGCGGTACCGTATCGGCGCATGCCGGGCGTGCATCACACGGCAGGTGTAGAGACAGGCTGGCGCGTTCATGCCTGTTGCACCACCACCGCTGGTGCATGCGCAGGCCGCAGCGCCTTCGAAGCCTTCAGCTGTTCATCCCACGGCAGCCTGGCGCCAAGCTGCAGGGCCACCTCCACGCCGGAGCGGATACCATCCTCATGGAACCCGTAGCCGGTCCAGGCCCCGCAGAACCAGGTACGATGCCGCCCCTGCACCCGCTGGAGCCTTGCCTTCAGCTGCAGACTGTCCTGATCGAACACCGGATGCGCATATTCGAACTCCGCCACCACCCGGGAAGGGTCCGGCTCGCGCGTCGGATTGAGGGTGACAAAGTAGTTCCTTTCGGTGGCCAGTTTCTGCAGCGAGTTCATCCAGTAGGTGACACTGACCGCATCCCGGGGCGGGCCGTTGTTCCCATCCAGGTAGTTCCAGGAGGACCAGACCGCTCGGCGCCTGGGCATCAGCCCCGGGTCGGTGTGCAGCAGCACCCGATTCGACTGATAGGGCACCGAGCGCAACATCGCCGCCTCGGACGGGAAGGCATCGCGCAACAGGCGCAGTGACTGATCGGAGTGACAGGCGAGCACCACCTGGTCGAATACCCGGTCGCGGCCATCTTCCAGCGTCAGCTGCACACCCTGCTCCAGCCGCCTGACCGCGTCTACCCCGGCGGCCACATGCGCGGCCGGCCCAAGATCTGATATCAGGCGTTCCACATAGGCCCGTGACCCCCCGACCAGGGTCTGCCACTGAGGGCGCTGGCCCAGCTGAATCAGCCCGTGATTGGCAAAGAAGCGCGCAAAAGCGCCGGCGGGAAAATCGGCCACCGCCCTCTCGGGGCAGGACCAGATCGCGGCCGCCATCGGATAGAGATAATTCTCGCGGAAGCGCCGCCCCAGACCGTGGCGGTCGAGAAAATCTGCCAGCGGGGCGGCCGCGATCGCCGTTGCCCCCTGTGCCAGCAAGTGCCGCGCGGCACGGTTGAATCGCAGGATATCGCCCAGCATCCGCCAAAAGCCGGGGCGGACGAGGTTGCGCCGTTGGGCGAACAGGGTGGCCAGGCTCGAACCGGCATACTCGAGCCGCCCCTGGTCCAGCGATACTGAGAAGGACATATCGGTGGCGTAGGTCTGCACGCCGAGTGTGTCGAACAGCTTCGAGAGCAGCGGGTAATTGGGTCGGTTGAACACCATGAAACCGGTGTCGATCGGCACTTCGCGACCCGGCTCCTGCGCCACGAAGGTATGCGAGTGCCCGCCGAACCGGGCGTCGCCCTCGAACAGGCTCACCTCGGCCGACTCGCGCAACAACCAGGCGGCACTCAGTCCACTGATACCGCTTCCCACCACCGCAATCCTCGGTCGCCTGTTCATCGCCTTTGTCCCGATTTTGTTTGCTTAATCTGGAAAATTGTTCTACAAATACTTGTACACGATCTGTTCATTGTCAAGGACTCACACATGAAAATCTTGTCATTTGCTGTATTCATGGCCCTTATGTGCGGCGCCGTCCTGGGCGAAACTTCGTCAGATTGTCCGGCGCTGTTGGACTTTTCGCTGCGTAAGCTCGGAAGCGAGGAACGCATACATCTGTGCGAGGCCTACCGGGGAAAGGCGCTGCTGGTGGTCAACACCGCCAGTCGCTGCGCCTTCACCGACCAGTACGAAGGGCTGGAGAAGTTGTATCGGGAGAAGGCCGGAGCGGGCCTGGTGGTACTGGGCTTCCCCTCCAATGATTTCGGCAACCAGGAGCCGGGCGGGGAAAAGAAGATCAAGCAATTCTGCAAGCTCACCTACGGCGTACGCTTTCCGATGTTCGAAAAGGTCCACGTCCGCGGGGACAACGTCCACCCCTTCTACCGGGCACTGATCCAGGCCGCGGACTCCCGCCCCAAGTGGAACTTCCACAAATATCTGATCGGCCGCGACGGCAGGCTGATCGACGACTTCTGGAGCGGCACCTCTCCCGAGAGCAGCCGCCTGCAGGCCGCCATCGATCGGGCGCTGGACCAATGACCGAGGCCACCATGCAGCGCCAGGCCTGGATCATCGGCGCCAGCCAGGGGATAGGAAGCGCGCTCGCCCAGGGACTGGCGCGTCGGGGGTGGAGACTTTGGCTGTCGGCCCGCTCCAGGGATCTTCTCGAACAGGTCGCCGTGACCACCGGCGGCACCGGCATTCTTCTGGACGCCACCGAGCCCTCCAGTCTGCACAAGGCCGCCGAGACGGTCTTTGCCAACGGTCGGCCGGAGCTGGTGGTAATGAATGTCGGCGACTATCAGCCGATGCCCGCCGGCGAGTTCGACGCGACGCTTTTCGAACGGCTCAACCGGAGTAACTATCTGGCCTGCGTCTACCTGCTGGACACCCTGATTCCGCATTTGCGCGGTCGGGGCGGACAGATCCTGCTGAACGTCAGTGCCGCGGCCTACCGAGGCCTGCCCCTGGGCGCGCCCTACAGCGCACCCAAGGCAGCGACGCTCAACATGGCAGAGGCATTGCGTCCCGAGCTGCTGGAGCTGGGCATCTCGCTGCGGGTGATCAACCCGGGATTCGTGCGCTCGCGCCTCACCGACAAGAACCCATTCCGCATGCCCTTGCTGCTGGAGCCCGAAGTCGCAGCGCGCCGCATTATCAGCCGACTCGATCAGGGCAGTTTCGAGATCGCCTTTCCGCGCCGGCTGGCCTGGATGCTCAAACTCCTGCGCTGCCTGCCCTACCGGCTCTACTTCCGGATCGTCGACCGCTGGGTACTACACCGGTGAATGCCGCCCTCTCCCGCTACTGCCGCTTCTTCGAGACGCTGTCACACGACTCCCTGGCAGAGATCGATGACTTGTTCGCGTCGGATGCACTGTTTATCGACCCGTTCAACCGGGTACAGGGGACGGCGAGCATCCGGCGGATCTTCGAGCACCTGCTGCAACACTGGCCCAGGGCCCGCTTCAAGGTGACCGAGCGCTGCTGCTCTGGAGACACCGCCTACCTGCGCTGGCACTTCTGGCCAGACCCGGACCGCGCACTGCGCATCGAGGGTGTGAGCCGGGTGGCCTTCGCCGAAGACGGGCGGGTACGGTCCCATCGCGACTACTGGGACACCGCGAGCGAGCTCTATGCCCATGTTCCGCTGCTGGGAGGCCCGATGCGCTGGCTGTTGGGTCGCTCCCAGGCGGAGCCCCGCGACCAGGTGGCACCGTAGATCATCGAATGACCCAATGACCAGGACATGCAACAATAACCCGGACAAAATCATGACAACGAACATAGAACCCATGCCCAACCGCTATCGCATTGGCGCGGTGTCGCGCCTGACCGGCATCCCGACCGATACCCTGAGAATGTGGGAGCGGCGCTACGGCGTCGTCGAGCCCACCCGCACGGAGAAGGGCGGACGCCTGTACTCGCAAGAAGATGTCACCCGCCTCACCCTGATCAAGACCCTGGTCGATCGCGGCCATGCCATCGGGACGGTCGCGCGACTCGACGATGCCGACCTGCGTCAGCGCCTCGCCCAGACCCGGGGGGCCGCGCCGACCCAGGCCACCAACACCCGGCACCGCGTGTGCATCGTCGGTGAGGCCCTCGCACTGCGCGCCCGGCACGCCGAAGCGTTGCCCGAATCGATCGAGATTGCCGGCAGCTACACGGACCTGACGCAGTTTCTCGAAGACCAAGCGCGCTGCGATCTGCTGATCCTCGAGCTGCCCTTCCTGGATGCGGACAGCGTACGGCAGCTGCAGGACCCCGCCCTGCGGGAACGGGCGGGCAGAATCCTGGTGGTCTACGCGTTTGCACCCTCGACCCTTCTGAAACAACTGCAACGACTGCAGATCGACACCGAGCGCGCCCCGGTCAGCATCGAACACCTGTGGCAGCATCTGCTCACCCCGGCGGCGCGGGCCGTGGACACCGCGGCGCTCGACTTCGACCCGAACGTCATCACCACCGAACCGGCACCCCCCCGGATCTTCTCCACCGCCCAGCTTGCGGCCCTGTCGGACATCAGCACCACCCTCAAGTGCGAGTGCCCTCACCACCTCTCCAGCATGATCGAAACCCTGACCGCCTTCGAGGAGTACAGCACCCGTTGTGAGAACCAGAGCCGCCAGGACGCGGCCCTGCACGCCTATCTGCATGTGATGACGGCGAAGGCGCGCTGGCTGATGGAGATGGCACTGGAGAAGCTGATCGAGGTGGAGGGGCTGGATACCGAAGCACCCAGTGATGAGAGGCCGGGGGGCGGGTGAGCGCCCACCGAGCCCAGCATCCATGTCCAAAGAACGCCGCATGGTCTCCTCACGAGCAGGCCGCCTCACCCAGCTGGGACGACTTGCGGGAAACATCGCCGCGGGGGCCCTCGCAGAAGGTACCCGCCAGTTGGTGAGTGGAAGAGCCCCCTCCCTCGGATCGGTGCTGCTTACTCCCGCGACAGCCCGCAGACTGGCCGAAGGGCTGTCGCAGATGCGCGGTGCGGCGATGAAAGTTGGACAGCTGCTATCGATGGACGAAGGCCACATTCTGCCGCCGGAATTCAGCGCCATTCTTGCCACGCTGCGCGAGGACGCCCACCGCATGCCGCTCGGGCAGGTGGGAGCGGTACTCGAGCGCGAGTGGGGCGAGGGATGGACCGGGTGGTTTCGTCACTTCGACTTCACGCCCGTTGCGGCAGCCTCCATCGGGCAGGTGCACGAAGCACACCTCAAGAGCGGCGAACGTGTTGCTATCAAATTGCAGTATCCGGGTGTCCGCAAGAGCATCGACAGCGATATTGAAAACGTCGCGAAGCTCCTGCAGATGTCCCAGCTACTTCCGGAGGGCCTGGACCTCCAGCCACTGTTCGAAGAGGCACGGATACAACTGCATGCGGAGGCAGACTATTTTCAGGAGGCCGCCTGTCTGCGTCAGTATGCGCAGCAGATCGCCAGCGACCCTCGGTTCGAGATGCCCGTAATCGCCGAGGACTTCAGCACCGAGAACACCCTCACCATGAGCTTCATGGATGGCCAGCCCCTCGAGTCGCTCAAGGCACAATCCGCGGCTCGGCGTAATGCCGCTGCCACTGCGCTACTCGAACTGGCCCTTCGGGAGGTCTTCGAATGGGGACTGGTCCAGACCGACCCCAATCTGGCCAACTATCGCTATGCGCAGGATAGCGGGCGCATTCAGCTGCTCGATTTCGGCGCAACCCGCCATTATTCCCGCAACAGGGTGAGCGACCTGCGGGCCTTGCTGACAGCCTGTATCGACGGCGCAGACGCAGATCTCTCGGCCGCTGCGGTGGCGGTGGGTTATCTGACGCCCGACGATCCTGCCCCTTATCGCCGTGCTGTGATCGACCTGCTCCGTCTGGTGACCACACCGCTGCGTGGCGGCCCCGAGTGCGACTTCGGGCGATCAGACCTTGCCGAACGGGTGCGTGACCAAGTGATGGCCATTCGTGTCGATGCCCGTTTTACCCGCCTCCCGCCGCCACCTGTGCTCTTCCTCCACCGCAAGCTAGGAGGCCTGTACCTGATGCTCCATGGTCTGGATGTCCGTCTGCCGGTAGCGAGTCTGGCGAGGGATCTGCTCGACAGAAGGATAGCGTCGGATTCCGTCCCGGTTTGTCGCTGACGCTCGCGTCCGAAGCCGGCCTGCGCGCGGGCACGGCCTGGTCTATGCGGCTGTTGTTCAGGGGGCAAACTGCTCGCCCAGAAAATCGAATAGACCGCCGGAATCCGATGGCCGTAGACCCTCCAACACCTCGACCAGATGCCGTGCAGTAAAAGCCGGCGTCTGCAGCTGCCCGGCCGGCAGGCCGCGTTGAAAGGGTGCCGACAGCGCTGTATCGGTGGTCCCGGGCTGCAGGCCGACGACGATATGAGGCAGGTTCCGCAGCTGCAGCTCGATCGCGAAGTTGCGGATCAGCATGTTGAGTGCCGCCTTGCTTGCGCGATAGCTGTGCCAGCCGCCCAGCCGATTGTCACTGATGCTGCCTACCCGGGCTGAGAGCACGCCGATGCGTGCGGGATGGGATTTCGCGAGCCTCGGTAACAGATGCTTGAGCAGCAGCGCAGGGCCCACGGCGTTGATGCGATAGGCATGCAACAAATGTTCGGCATCCAGCTCTTTCCAAGTCTTCTCGGGACGGTGGCGTCCATCGTGCAGCCAGCCCGTGGCGATCCATATCTCGTCTGGCGGATACTCCGGAGAGATCTGCGCAACGGCATCGGCGATCGATGCCTCGGAGGTGATGTCACAAACGATATCGCTCGTTTCGGCCACCAACTCCGGCAGCCCGTCAGGCTCCCTTGTCAGCCGGCTCAGCACGATACCGGGATGTCTGCAGGCCAGCGTCTCACACAAAGCCCTGCCGATCCCCCCGTTCGCACCCACAACCACCGCGTGCCGCACGGCCCGGGCTGGTAAGGTTTCCGCCACTTGCGCCACCCTAGGCTCCGGACGCGGCGGATCCATCGCCCGCGCCGGGACCGGCCGTGTCCCAGATCAGATCATCCGGTTCGTAACCGGCACGATGCAATACCTCACGCAGGCGTTGCCGCATCTGCGGTTGCACGACCTCATCCAGTGCCGAGTCCCGCGCCAGGATCCAGGCATAGCGCCGACCCGGCTCGGCCACCACCGCATAGCGATATTCGGGGTCGAGCTCGATGATCCAGTAATCGCCCCAGAAAGGCCGCCAGCCGAATAGCGAGAAGAAACTCACCTCCAGTTTGGCATCGGAGCGGGGATCGACGATGCGCGCCAGACCCTGCGCCTCATCATGGCTGCCGTCCTCCAATCGGCAGCGGTTGAGCACATCGATCATGCCGTCAGGGCGCAGGTGATAGGTGGCGGTGACCTCGCCGACACACTGATCCTGAAAGCGGTTGGGCATACGCGCCACCTCCTGCCAGTTGCCAACATAGCGACCCAGGTCGACGTTCTGGACGGTCTGCAACGGCGCCTCTGCCGCCTTCACAGGGATCGCCACCTGCCAGCCAAGCAACATCAGTACGAGCAACAACAGGGCACCACCGGGGAGCAGCCCACGCGACATCATTTTTCCTCCTCGAGCGAGATCACCGTGTGGAGATCCTTGTCACCGCGCCCGGACAGGTTCACCAGAATGACCTGATCGGGCCGCATCTGCGGCGCAATGCGCAGGGCATGGGCAATGGCATGGCTGCTCTCCAGCGCCGGGATGATCCCCTCGGCCCGCGACAGCCGATGAAAGGCCGCCAGCGCCTCGTCGTCGGTCACCGAAAAATACTCGGCCCGCCCGCTGTCCTTCAGCCAGGCATGCTCGGGCCCCACCCCCGGGTAGTCGAGACCGGCGGAGATCGAATGGGTCTCAATGATCTGCCCGTCGTCGCTCTCCATCAGATAGGTGCGGTTGCCATGCAGCACCCCCGGCCGGCCCGCGCACAGGGGTGCGGAGTGACGCCCGGTTTCGATCCCCGCGCCCGCCGCCTCGACGCCGTGCATGGCGACCCTCTCGTCGCCCAGGAAGGGATGGAACAGGCCAATGGCGTTCGACCCGCCACCGACACAGGCGACCAGCAGGTCGGGCAGGCGACCTTGTTGCGCCAGCATCTGGCTTCGCGCCTCGCGGCCAATCACCGCCTGGAAGTCGCGCACCATCATCGGATAGGGATGAGGCCCCGCCACGGTGCCGATGATGTAGAAGGTGTCGTCGACGTTGGACACCCAGTCGCGCATCGCCTCGTTGAGGGCGTCCTTCAAGGTGCGTGAACCCGAGTGCACCGCCCGCACCTCGGCCCCCAGCAGGCGCATCCGATAGACGTTCGCCTGCTGGCGTGCCACGTCCACCTCGCCCATATAGACGACGCACTCCAGGCCCAGGCGTGCGGCCACGGTGGCGGTCGCCACCCCATGCTGACCGGCACCGGTCTCGGCGATGATCCGCCGCTTGCCCATGTGACGGGCGAGCAGAGCCTGGCCGATGCAGTTGTTGATCTTGTGCGCCCCAGTGTGGTTCAGATCCTCGCGCTTGAGAACGATCTGTGCGCCACCGGCCTCGCGACTGAGACGCTCGGCGTGATACAGCGGCGAGGGCCGGCCGACGTAATGGGCAAGATCCCGATCGAACGCCGCCTGAAAGTCCGGGTCCTGCCGGCATGCCTGGTAGGCCTCGCGCAGACATTCGAGGGGATGGACCAGGGTTTCGGCAACGAACATGCCGCCATAGACACCGAAGTGACCCTGTCGGTCGGGCAGGGTCTGCAAGGGTTCGCTCGGTCGTTCTGCCTGGGTCGCACTACTGCTCATACTTCACTCTCTGTTGGGCTCGCGTCCACGGCATGCTCAGGCGCCTGCAGGCGCGTCTGCACCCGGGCCGCACGGACACACTGGGGGCGCAGGATGCGGGGATAGAGGCGCCAGTGATACTCGATGCTCGCCGCCTGAACCGACAGACTCTTTTCCAACCACAGGCGCCGCTGGTCGGATAGCCAGGGCAGGGTCAGTAACGAGGGGGCGATCCAGCGCATATAAGCGGCGACGCGCCCGGCCTCCTCTGCCGAGGACCAGTCCTCGCGCAGGCCGCAGCTGGGAAAATCGGCCGCGGCCAGGGACTGGCCGCCTTCGCCGGCGACCTGTTCGTGGGCCTTGTCCCATGTCACCCACAGGCGCCGCTGGCCGAAACCGGAACGGCGACGCACCTGCGACTCGAGCGCCTCGATTTGCGGGAAGCGCCGTTGCCCGGCCACCCCCTCCCGACCGAAGCAGCCGAGCCAGCGTCGCGGCTCGGAGCCGGGTGTCGGCACCCCCGGTTGCACCGCATACAGCAGCGCCAGGGGTCGCCGTTCCTGATCGTCGAGCAGCCACAGCTCGTGCCGGTCTGCGAGCGGCAACGGCAACGCAGTGGAGCGGATGCGATCGATCAACGCGCCGCACCGCTGTCGCGCCCGCACATCTCTGCGCGCCGATCCGACGGGCGCGTCGCACAGGCCATCCTGCTCCGACCAGAGCGCATGCAGGTACCAGCCCTTCTCGCCCGGCCCGGCATTCAGGCTGCCCCAGGCCATCGGCTGCAGCGATTGCAACTCGAGATGCCACACCAGCCCATTGGCGGAGGTAGCACGGGCCTGGTCCATTTCAATAACCTGCAACACCCCGAGAAAGGGCAACAGACGGCGAACGGCATAGGCACGCATGCTCTGCCCTCACCCGTCGCAGGCCGCGAGGCGCTCGCGCAGCCGCTCGATCAGCACATCTGCCATGTCCTGAAAATCCGGTGGGATCACCTCGTAGAGATACTCGACCTCGTCCAGCACGGTCTCGATCTGCGCGCGTCCGTGCAACGACTCGAGTTGCAGTGCCACCTGCTGCAGATAGGCCTGGGGATCGACGCCCTGCACCTTCCGTCCTCAGGCCGCGTCGGTGACCGGCACACCCAGGGCGGCCAGGCCGAGCAAGAGATCGGCCACCTGCGGATGCTGCCCCAGGTACGGGCTGATCTCGATGCTCGCCTCCGGATGGGCCTGCGCAGCCTCGGCCAGCTCGTGCGGGATGTCGGTCATGACATGCCGACCGGCCGCCAGAAAATAGGGCACCACGCGGATCTCGGTCGCGCCGCGCGCCACGCATTCGCGCACGCCATCCGGAATGCTCGGCTCGGCGAGTTCCAGAAACGCAGGAACGACCCGGTCGAACTGGCCGTCCGCGCGCCTTTGCAGTTCCCGCGCAAGCGCCCGGACCTCGTCGTTGGAGGCCGCACGCCGGCTCCCGTGGGCTATCAGAAGTAATGCTCTCATCTGGCTCGTCCTCTTCGGAGTGAATCGATCAGGCCGCCTCGCCCTTCACCGCCATCCGGTATCTGGACAGGGCCCGTTCACGGCTGGTCTTCAGGTCGGCGATCGGTGTCGGCCGCAGTCCATCGGGCAGCCAGCGCGAACGATAGAGGTGATCGGGATCGAACCGCTCGGCCTGGGTGTCGGGGTTGAAGATGCGATAGTAAGGCGCGGCATCGGTGCCACAGCCGGCCACCCATTGCCAGCCGAGCGTGTTGCTCGCCAGATCCGCGTCGACCAGGGTGTCCCAGAACCAGCGTGCACCCTCGCGCCAGTGGATGCCGAGGTTCTTGGTCAAGAAAGAGGCCACCACCATGCGCACCCGGTTGTGCATCCAGCCGGTCTCCCAGAGCTCGCGCATGCCGGCATCGACCAGCGCAATGCCGGTCTCGCCCCGCTGCCAGGCCCGCAGCAGACGTCCGTCCGGGTCCGGCTTCCAGACGCCCGGCTGGTCGAAGCGGCGATCGAGGGACCGGTTGATGCTGTCCGGCCGCCCGTACAACACATGTCGGCCAAACTCCCGCCAGCCCAGCTCAGCGAGGTAGCGACGAATACCGGCGCGCGCCGCATCGGACGTCTCGTGCGCGAGGCGTTCCGCGCATTGGGCGAAGAGGCGCGCCGCGCTGAGCTCGCCAAAATGCAGCGCCGACGACAGGCGGCTGGTAGCTGCAAGGCCGGGCAGATCCCGGGTGTGATCATAGTCTTCGATCCCGGACAGGAAGAAACGTGCCCACCGGTCGAGCGCGGCGTGCTCGCCCGGCATCCAATGGTGTGCCAGCTTCTGCTGCCAGGCCGCCCGCCCTGCAATCCCTGCGCTCTGCAGCATCCCGGGGTCGACTTGCAGTTGTCTATCGAGCGGCGCCGGCACAGGCCGCAGCCGCACAGTGGCCGGGGACGCCTCCAGCAGTTCCAGCGCGCGCCGCCAGAATGGGGTGAAGACCTTGTAGCGCTCGCCATTGGGACGACGCAATTGTTCGGGCATCAGCAGGCAATCGTCATCGAAGACTTCCACGGTCACGCCCGTCTGACGCAGCGACTGGGCGATCGACTGGTCGAGCGCCGCCTGCCCTGGCTCGATCACGCGATTCCAATACACACCCTCGATACGCACCTTATGCGCAAAGGCACGCACGACATCGGTCATGCGCCCACGCTCGACCTTCAGGGGCACGCCAAGCCCGGCAAGCGTTTCGTGCAGCGACAGTAGCGATCGTTCGAGGTACCAGCGGCTGGCGCCCCCCGGCGCCCAGCCTCCCACACCCTCGGGGTCAAAGACATACAGCGCCGTTAGTGGCTGGGCACGCTCCCTGGCGTCCTGCACCGCCTGCCACAGGGCAGGATTGTCCTGAACACGAAGGTCACGACGGAACCACACGAGCAGCGACATGCTGGTCAGTTGATCGAGCCGGTGTTGGGATTGTCCGCCATCGCATCGAAGATGCCGTTCAATCCCGACAGATCTCCCGAGCCGTGCAACTCCATTTCCAGATAGTCGACGCGATTCTGTTCGCTCTCGAAATAGATCTTGATCGCCTGGTCGCCCTCGCCTTCGATCACGTAAGGGGCATTGTCCAGATCAGTGACATCGTTCAGCGACATCGGGTCGGTGGTGGTCGTTCGCATGTTCGGGGCCTCTGAGTGAGCAGTTAATGTAGACCGATTCAGCACACAGATTACTTGATGTCCATGTTCTGTAAGCTTAGTATTGACTAATGACGCATCTTTGTCTAGCTTTAATCTTAACGACTCACCAGCAATACGCGCCCCAGGAGAATCCATGAAACGCACCGAGCTTCCCCGCCCCCGCATCGCCGTCAGCGCCTGCCTGCTCGGACTGCCGGTCCGTTTCGACGGTGGCCACAAGCAGGACCGGTTCATCCACGACACACTCTCGAAAGTGGCCGAGCTGACCCCCCTTTGTCCCGAGCAACTGGCCGGCATGCCCACCCCGCGGCCAACCATTCAACTGCGCGACACACCCGCCGGCGTCCGCCTGGTGCAGTCGAACGACCCGGGCATCGACCACACCGACCGGATGCGCGAGGTGGCGGAGGCGCAGGCCCGGCGACTCGATGGACAGATCGCCGGTCTGATCGTGCAGCGCAAGTCGCCGAGCTGCGGTATGGAGCGCGTGCCGGTATCACGCGGCAAGGGGCTACCCGCGGTGCGCACCGGGGTGGGGATGTTCGTGCGCCACTTCGCCGAACGGTGCCCCCTCGTACCGATCGAAGAAGAGGGGCGTCTGAACGACCCGGTGTTGCGAGAGAACTTTCTGGAACGGGTATACGCACTGGATCGCTGGCTGCACACTGCGCCCGAGGACGTCTCGGCTTTCATCGCCTTCCATGCCTCGCACAAGCTCAACCTGCTCGCCCGCGGCACCGACGCCTATCGCACGCTCGGCCGGATCGTCGCAGGCGTCACCCGCGACACCCTGGCAGAACGCCGCGCCGCCTATATCCCGCGGTTCATGCAGACCCTCGGGCGCAAGGTCACCCGCGGCCGCCACATCAACGTGATGCAGCACGTGATGGGTTATTTCAAGCAACAACTCAGCCCGCAGGACAAGGCGGAGCTGCTGGCCGTGTTCGAATCTTACCGGCGCGAGGAGACGCCCCTGAGCACCCCCCTGGTGCTGATCTCGCATCACCTGCGCCAGTATCCCAATGATTACCTGGGCTCCCAGCACTATCTGCAACCCTATCCGGGTGAGCTCGCGCTGCGCGCCCAGGTCTGAACCCCAGGAGGAAACCCCATGCACCCCTTACAACTGAAACTGCAGCGCGAGATCCGCCGCTGCTCGGTCACCGACCCGGACACCGGCTGCTGGCTTTGGAATCGCCAGGTTTCCAATAGCGGCTATGGCCGAATGATGATCTCGAACAACGGGCAAACATTGCACGAGAGCGCCCATCGCATCAGTTACCTGGCCTATGTCGGCCCGCTCAAACGCAATGACATCGTCCGCCAGCGCTGCGCCAACCGCCTGTGTGTCAACCCCGATCACTTGACCCTGGCGGGAGAGCGCCAGGAAGGAGCTGTCGCATGAACGCCATCCACGGACTCGAACACATTGATCAGAGCCCTATACTGGAGGCCCAGGGTCTGGCACGCGCCACCCTCACCCTCGAATGGGAGGACGGCCTTGCGCGACATCGCGACGAGCTACATGTGGAACGGCTGAGCGTCTGGCGTGAGGCCGACCTGTTGCCGCCGGACATCGGCCAAAACCTGCCTGGCATGCGGGCCGGCGACATAGCCCGCGCCTATGCCGATTCCGGGGAGCTGACCGGTCCATGGAATCCGGACCGCGTGTTGAGGATCAGCAGCGCCGCCTTCGATCGCAGTCGCATGCGCGCCCTGGGAGTCCGTCCGCATGTCGGCCGCTTCTACCCGCAGGGATTTTTCAAGGGGTTGGCGGATGTGTTCGGCGAGACCCTCCTGCCGGCCCGCATCCTCGAGATCGACGGGGACCAGATGACCGTCGACTTCAACCACCCCCTGGCGCGCCTGCCCGTTGACGTGGGGCTGCACGTGGATGAGATCCTGCCGGGGTATGACCGGCGCGGGGGACGGTGCATCGACCCGCTCTACGACCTGCTGCGCCATCCCGGCATGGCCGCACCCCTGCCGGGCGCCATCCCCACCGATTTCGGCGACAGTGGCGACGGGCTGGCACGGCTCGACGAGCGGGATGACGGCCTGTTCCATACAAACCCACGCATGGTGCAGCACCTCGACACCCGGGCGGTGGAGACCATCACTCGACTCTATGCCGACTTGCTGCCACCGGATGCGAGCCTGCTCGATCTGATGGGGAGCTTCGACTCACATCTGGCTGCTGCGCGTCCGGCATCGTTGACCGTGCTCGGCATGAACGCCGAAGAAATCGCGGCGAATGCCGAAGCGGATCGCCGCATGGTGCACGACCTGAACGCTGCTCCGCTCATCGACCTGCCCACCGGCTCGGTCGATAGCGCGGTGTGCACGGCCTCGATCGAGTACCTTGTCGATCCGGTCGCGGTGCTGCGCGAGGTGCGGCGCGTGCTTCGCCCGGGCGGCCGCCTGGTGGTCACCTTCAGTAACCGCTGGTTCCCGACCAAGGCGATCCGTATCTGGAGCGAGCTGCATGAGTTCGAGCGACTGGGAATGGTCACCCAGTGGCTGCAGCGGGCCGGCTTCGGCGAACTGAACACCTTCTCATCGCGCGGATGGCCCCGCCCGGCCGACGACCCGCATGCCCATGAGACCCCCCTGTCGGATCCGGTCTATGCGACGTGGGGCAACAAGCCATTGCCATAAGAGCGGACCACCAAATGAAGCGGGCACAGGACCCACTGCTGCTGCTCCTCGTGGGCTTGCTCGTCCTGTCGCTTGGCGCCTTTTTCCTCGGACTCATCCCCTACCCGTTCGGAGTCCTGGTGCTGACTGCGTTCATCGTCGCGCGATGGCTCTACAGGAGATAGGTCTTGCGCGGCCGTCGACGGGCCCATTCAAAGGTTTCGGACCAATCTCTGCATGCGGTGCCGCGTCGCCTCATCGAGCAAGGCGCCACGCGCCGCCTGCATATTGTCGAGCATATGCCGGACCTTGGCGGTGCCGGGAATGGCGCAGGTAACGGCCGGATGGGAGACGATCCACTTGAGGGCGAACTGTGCCCAGCTGCCGATGCCTGCCTCACGCGCCCAGCCCGGCAGCGGATGGCCACGGGTCAGATCGAACCAGGCCCCTCGCGCAAAGGGGCGGTTTGCAATCACCGCCACACCCCGCTCCTGCGCCAATGGCAGCAGCCGTCGCCCGGCCTCCGGTTCCAGCGGCGAATAGTTCACCTGCAGAAAATCCAGGTCCGGCAGTCGCTGCATGACACGCACCAGGTCCTCGTGCGCCCCCTCGTGATAGTGGGTGATCCCGATGTAGCGAATGCGCCCCGCCGCCTTCCACTCGCGCAGGGTCTCGATATGGGTGCGCCAATCCAGCAGGTTGTGGATCTGCATCAGGTCGATCACGTCGGTGCCCAGCAGACGGAAGGATTCATTCATCTGCGCGATGCCACCGCGACGCCCCCGGGTCCAGACCTTGGTGGCGAGAAAAAAGCGCGTCGGCTGGGGCAGCCCTGGTAGCAGCTCGCCGATCACCCGCTCGGCATTACCGTACATGGGCGAGGTATCGATCATGGCATCGTCGAATGCCTGGAGCGCCGCCAGTACCTCGAGCAGCCCTTGCAGTTCCGCCCCGCTCCCGCTCACATCGAATACCCGGGAGGTGCCGATGCCGATAACAGGGAGCATCTCGCCGCTGGACGGGATGGGCTTGCGGATCGGCCCGGACGCGGTTTGCGCACCCGCGTTCAAAGGCCAGAACGGCAGGGTGCCGAGCAACTGCAGGAGCAGGCGGCGATCAGGATCGGGTATCTGTTCGTTCATGCGCTTCCTCCTCAAAGGTCTTGCCCAGCCAAAGGCCCAGGGCGGCCCAGCCAAGCGTGATTGGAATCGCCACCAGTGCGGTGCCACTGACACCCAGACCCGCTGCCTTCAACCCGGTGAACAGCCAGCCGGCCAGGGCGTCACCTCCACGATAGACCACCGTGTCGATAAAGTTCTTCGCCTTGTAGCGGGCGTTGCGGTCGACCCCGGTAAACAACACCTCGCGTGCCGGTCGGGTGAGCCCATAATTGCCCGCCCGCCGAATGATCTGCACCGTGGCAAGCACGCCGAGCACCGGCGCGATCGCCAGACCCGCGAACCCCAGCAACAGCAATGCCGGCACCAGCGCCAGTGAACGGCCCAGTCCCAGCGCGGTCAGCAGCCGGCCGGTCACCAGCAGCTGCAGAGTGAGAGTGAGCATATTCACCCCCAGATCGATCAACGCAAAGGTGGTGGTGCGGTCGTTCGAATCGGTGAAGGCGTCGGCGACGATATGCGCCTGCTGGAAATAGACGAAGGTCGCCAGGGTGGTGTAGAGCCAGATGAACAGCGCAATCCCCTGCAGCCTGCGCTGCTGGATCAACAGGGTGACACCTTCCCAGATTCCTCCGCCCAGGGCCTCACCCGCGCGCGGTTCGGCGCTCGCGCGGCGCCCCAGCACCCAGGCGCAGACCAGTGCGCCCCCCAGCAACACCGCCGACGCCGGCAGCAGCTGCTCGGTCCCGATCCACTGCGCCAGCAGCGCGGCCATCCCTGGCCCGAGCATGGCGCCGGCACTGCCACCCGCGGCGATGAGGCCGAACAGGCGCTTGCCCTGTTCGCGGTTGAACAGGTCGGCCATGAAGCTCCAGAACACCGAAACCACGAACAGGTTGTAGACGCTGATCGCGACATAGAAGGCCCGCGGCCCCCAGGCACCCTCGCCCTGCAGAACCAGATAGAACACCAGCAGCATCGCGATGAAGAACAGGTACACCGCCGGCACCAACCGCTGCCGCGGCCAGCGACTGCTGGCCCAGCCGAAAAGCGGCACCGCAGCCAGCATGGCCACGAAGGTGGCAGTGAAGAGCCATTGCAGCTGATCCACGCCACCCCGGATGCCCATCTCGTCGCGCACGGGACGCAGCAGGTAATAACTCGACAGCAGGCAGAAGAAGTAGAGCGCCGCAACAAGGACGGCCCCGCCTTCGCCAACCCGGATCTGTTTCATGACCTAAACGCTGCCGAACGGTGACATGGTCGAGCCTCCCGCGTTACCTGATGGAATAGTAGTCCAGCGGGCCGGGCACGAAGGAAGGAATGGGAAAACCACCTGGCTCCCGGCGGCACGACCGGTCTTTTGCCATTCGCTTGATCTGGCTCAG